>NZ_JBEZFA010000031.1:1520-77200 GCF_040649215.1 Micromonospora sp. NPDC049044
TCGGAGTGGGTGAGTCGGGGTGGTAGTGATCTGAGCGCCGATCTGGCGGTGGGTCGTAATGCCGATGGCCGGTTGCAGGTGTTCGTGGTGGGTGGCAATGGGTCGTTGTATTCGACGTGGCAGGCGGCGCCGAATGGTGCGTGGGCGTCGTGGGTGAGTTTGGGTGGTACGGCGCTGCGGCGTCCGGTGGTCGATGTGGCGGCGGATGGTCGGATGGAGTTGTTCGTCGTCGGTGGTGACGGGAAGCTGTATCACAAGTGGCAGCAGAGCCCGAATGGTCCGTTCTCGGAGTGGGTGAGTCGGGGTGGTAGTGATCTGAGCGCCGATCTGGCGGTGGGTCGTAATGCCGATGGCCGGTTGCAGGTGTTCGTGGTGGGTGGCAACGGGTCGTTGTATTCGACGTGGCAGGCCACCCCGGACGGACCCTGGGCCGACTGGCTCTCCGTCGGCTGACCGGCCGCTGACACCCGGTCCTGCCGACGGTGCAGGGGATCGTCCATGATCCTCGTGTCATCGGCAGGGCCGGTGCAGCCGCCCACGTCTGGGTGCGGATCCTCCGGACCGGATCGCTGAGACAGCGCTCACCCCGCGCGGCCCGCGTGAGGGACAGGGCGCTACGAAGATCATCGTTACGCTGCGATCATGAACATCGAGGAGCGCCTACGACGGACCCGTCGGTGGCTGTGGATCGTGCTGATCGGGCTCTTCCTGAGCGGTGCCACAGCTTTTCCGCTGGAGATCGAGGTGCGCTGGCTGCTGCGCGTACTGGACCCGCTCGCCGGCCAACTGCCCGCCCTTGTCGACTGGATCGAGCGGGTGCACGCCGGGCTGGTGACGGCCGGCGCGGACTACCCGTTCCTGCTCTACGGCACCGACTGGCTGGCCTTCGCCCACCTGGTGCTGGCGGTGGCGTTCTGGGGGCCGCTGCGCGACCCGGTCCGTAACGTCTGGGTGGTGCAGGTCGGCATGATCGCCTGCGCGGGCATCGTCCCCCTGGCGCTGATCTGCGGCCCGATCCGCGACATCCCCTGGTTCTGGACGCTCATCGATCTGTCCTTCGCGGTCGGCGCGTTCCCCCCGCTCTGGTTCGCCTACCGACACATCCGCGCCATCGAAGCAACCCCAACCCCCGCGGTCTGACCGCACCCCCCGGCCGCGTCGATCATGGAGTAGTGGTGGGCAATAGGTCCACATTCGCCTGGAATATCAGGCACCACAACTCCATGATCGACCGGGGCGGGGAGGGCCGGGGCGGGGCGGGGAGGGTTGTCGGGCCTGGTGTGCTTTGCCTTGCGCGGTCACACTGTGTGGATCGGAGGTGACTCGTGCGGCGATCCGAGGTGTCCGGGCGGGAGTTGGTCGGCCAGCGACAGTCGCCCGCCGGTCGGGACCGGTTGCCGGCCGGCGGGCTGGAGTTCTTCGCGCTGCTGGCCCGGCTGCTGCGGCGGCCCCGCCGCGGCGACCGGAGGCTGCCGCTGCTCTGGCTGGTCCGCACCGACAGCTCGGATCTGATGGTGGCACTGCGCCGATTCCTCGGCCAGGGGCCCCGGCGGCGGGTGCCGCACGCCGTGCTCGACGCCGCTGCGCCACCGGGCGCCGGGGACGTGCCGGCGTTGCTACGCGAACTGCACCGGCAGCTCTCCCTGGAGGCGTTCGGTGCCGCGCGGCTGCGCTTCCGGCACTACCCGCTCGCCGACTGGCTGATGCACCAGAGCCTCAGTCTCGGCGCCGACGCCGACGACAGCCGGGCCGGTCTGGTACGCCGGCTGCGCGATCGGCAGGGGACGCGTACCGCCGATGCGCTGCCCTCCGGTGGTGACGCGGTCGGCATCGCCTCGCAGGTGCTGCTCTGGCTGGTCCGCCGCGCCGTGCCGAGTGTGGTGTTCCGGGCCGCCGTCTCCGGCCGGGTGCCGGTGCTCGGGCGGCACTACAACTGGTTCATGCGCCAGCAGTATCTCGCGCCCCGGCAGTCGGTCACGTTCCTCGGTTTCGCCGAGCGCCTCACCGCCGGGTGGCGCGACGGCGAGCAACCCGACCAGGTGAACAAACTGCTGCTGCACGCGTTCCTGGAGGACCTGCGGCAGGCGTACCGGCGTCGGCCGTGGCGCCCGTCGGACTGGCGGCGCACCGCGTACCCGGCGCTGCTTGTCGATCACGTCGCTCCCGGCAACGTCGGTGGTGAACTGGTCCGCCTGATCGGCGACGTCCGCACCGAGACCGGCCGCAACGACCCGCTGCTCATCGTCGTCTCCGGCGGGCAACCCCACCGGAGCTGCCCGAACCGCACCCACTGACCGAGGCCGACGAGGCGTACGACGAGTGGGCCGAGGCGCTGCCGGAGATGCGGCGGCTGCGCCGCCCGGCCGCCTGGCTGGTCGCGCTGCGGCCCGACGACACCGACGTCGGCCCACCGTCTCGGGGCGGAATGCGACCGTTCTCCGCACCCGACCCGCCCTGGTGGTCGCGGCGCTTCCTGCCGGGCGCGCTCTGCCTGGTGCTGCTGGCCGCCGGTGGGGTGTGGGCGGGCAGCCGGTGGGGGCCGGGCTGCCACCCCGCGCTCACCGGTGGCCGGGTGTCGGTCGAGGTGGTCGGCAACGGTGAGTGCATCGGCTACAGCGACAGCGCGGCGCAGGTGTTCAACAACGACCCCGGCCAGGACGGGCTGCGGACCATCCAGCGGCGCATCTTCGCGCAGAACCGGGCCGCCGAGGAGGTCTGGCAGCGCAGCGACCGACGCCGGCCCTTCCTCACCCTGGTCTACCTGGGCACGTTGACAGGTAACCGGACCCGCGCCGACGAGGAGTCGTACGTCTCCGAGCGGGAGGAGCTGGAGGGGATGGCGACCGCCCAGTACGCGCTGCTGAAGGAGTCGGCCAGTGCCGACGGCGCGGCGCTGCTGCGGATCGTGGTGGCGAACGGCGGCCGGCAGATGAGCTACGCCGACCGGGCGGTGGCGATGCTCGCCGAGTTGGCCCGGGACGACCCCACGGTGCTCGGGGTGGTCGGGCTGGTGGAGAGCCGGACCAGCACGGCCCGCGCGTTGCGCGAGCTGAACCGGGTCGGGCTGCCGGTGCTGGCACCCACCCTGTCGGCGGACAAGATGGACGCCAACTCCCGCCTCTACCTGCAGATCTCCGCGCCGAACGCCGATCAGGTGAAGATGGTCGACGCGTACGCCCAGCAGGTGTTGAAGGTCAACGAGGCGCACGTCTTCTACACCACGCTCGAGGGCAGCTCGCTCACCGAGGACCTGTACGTGAACACCCTCGTCGACGGGCTCCGGCAACGGTTCGGGTCCCGGGTCACCCGCCTCGACAAGTGGAGCACCGGCCAGCGGTTGATTGACGAGTGCGGCTACCCGGGTCTGCTCTTCTACGCGGGCCGGTGGTCGGAGTTCGACGGTTTCCTGCGGGCGCTGCGCGAGTGCGGCGCGAACCCGCCCCACCATCTGGTCGCCGACGACTCGGCGAACCGCTACATGGCCAATCCCGGGCTGCGCGCCGCCGCGCCCGGCAACCTGCCGGTCACGTACGTCTCGAAGGCCGCGCTCGCCACCTGCGCCGCGCTGCGATCGGCCCGGGAACGGCCCGACGACGCACGGGCGAGCTTCCTGTCCTGGATCCAGGCCGACGACCTGCTCGACCCGCCGCGCTGCCGACCCGGCTCCGAGCGGCAGGTCGGCGAACGGGTGAGCCTCGCCTACGACGCGGCGATGATGATGGTCCGGGCGGTGGAGAGCCTCGCCGCCCGGCTGCACCACGCCGATCCGCGGCAACGCTGGGAGCCGACCTCGGTCAACCCGGTGGGGGTGCACGCCGAGGTGCTGCGGCAAAACGCGGGCCAGGGCTACCCGGGGGTGGCCGGGCTGATCCGGTTCACCCCCGACTCGGGTGAGCCGGTCGACAAGCGGCTGGCCCTGATGCGGGTCGAGCAGGTGCCCGACGTGGCGACGGCACCGGTGGAGGTGTTCCGCTGCGGGGTGGCCGACGCGTCCACCCCGGCCACGTGCGGTCCGGCGTGACACGTCCTCGCGGGACTGTCCGGTTGCCACGGATGTCCGTTAGGGTTCCTGGGACCAGACGGCCGTTGGCGTTGGGGGCAGAGGTTGGGCAGGCTCGCGTCGGCGTACGGGCAGGCGGTCAACTCCCACCGGGCGGCCCGAGCGCACCTGGACGCCGCCCGGGGCACCCTGGGCGTGGCGCCGCCGGCCGTCGCGCCGACCGGTGCCGCTGAGCTGGTGGCCCGTCTCGCCCACCTCGGCGGTGCCCTGGCCACGCCCGCGCCGGGCGTCACCCCACTTACCGACGAGCCGGCAGCGGTGCGGATCGGCGCCGCGTCCACCCCGGACGGCGGCTTCCCGGTGCTGGTGCCGCTCGGCGGCGGCCACCACCTGGCGGTGGACGCCGACATCCGGGACCAGCGGGTCGCCGGGCTGCTGCGGGCGCTGGTGCTGCGGCTGGTCGCCACCGCACCGCCCGGTCAGGTCCGGGTCGTCGGCATCGACACCGCCGCGGTGGGTGCCACCTTCGGACCGCTGCGCCCGTTGCTCGACGCCGGGGTGCTGAGCCCGCCGGCGACAGGTGAGGCCGAGGTGGCCGCACTGCTGGACGCCGCCGAGCGGCACGCCCGCGCGGCGCAGCACGCCCCGCCCGCCGCCCGGCACCTGCTGGTGGTGGTCGCCACCGCCGCGCCACCGCCGCGCGAGCTGGCCCGACTCGCCGCGCTCACCCATGCCGGCCCGGCCGCCGCCGTCTGCGTGCTGCTCGCCGGCCATCCGTCCCGGCTGCCCGGCGAGACCCCGACGCCGCTGGGCGGCGCCACAGCGGTCCGGCTCGACACGGGGTACGCGTACGTCGGTGACCCGCCGGGCATGCCGTTCAGCGCCGACGGCACCGGTCTCGCCGCCCCGGTGCTGCTCGACGGTGATCCGCCGTCGGCGTCGGTACGCGGGCTCGCCGACCATCTGGCCGCCGCCGCCCGCCGCTCCGACGCGCTGCCCTTCACCGACCTGCTGCCCGAGCGGCGCTGGGCCGAGTCCGCCGGCAACGGTCTGCGTACGGTGATCGGTCGGGCCGGTGGCGACGCGCCAGCCGTCGACACCCCGCTGACGCTCGCCTTCGACGACGCCACCCCGCACTGGTTGGTCGGTGGGCGCACCGGCGCCGGCAAGACCGTCTTCCTGCTCGACGTCCTCTACGGCCTGGCCGCTCGGTATTCTCCGGCCGAGTTGCAGCTCTACCTGCTCGACTTCAAGGAGGGCGTGAGCTTCACCGAGTTCGTGCCCACGAGTCGGGACCCGTCCTGGTTGCCGCACGCCCGTGCCGTCGGCATCGAATCCGACCGCGAGTACGGTCTCGCGATCCTGCGCGAGCTGCGCCGGGAGGCGCAACGCCGGGCCACCGCGTTGAAGCGGCACGGCGTCACCAAACTCGCCGACCTGCCCCGGGACAATCCCCTGCCGCGCATCGTGGCGGTGATCGACGAGTTCCACGTGTTGCTCGCCGGCAACGACGCGCTGGCCCGGGAATCCGTGGACCTGCTTGAGGAGTTGGCCCGCAAGGGCCGCTCGTACGGCATCCACCTGGTGCTGGCCAGCCAGAGCATGACCGGCATCGAGGCCCTCTACGGGCGGGCCGAGGCGATCTTCGGGCAGTTCGCGTTGCGGGTGGCGCTGCCCGGCGGCGGCGGGGTGCTCGACCAGCTCAACACCGCCGCCGCGGCCCTGCCGATCGGCTCGGCGGTGGTCAACACCGCAGCCGGTGCGGTAGGTGCCGACACGGTGCTGCGTTTCCCCGACGCGCACGCCGCCAGCGCGGACCTGGCCGCGCTGCGCCACGACCTGTGGCAGGCCCGGCCGGCGGGTTCGCGGGCACCTGCCGTCTTCAAGGGGTACGAGGCCGCGCGGGTCGAGGACGACAGCACCTTCACCGGACTGCGCCCCGGCGGCCGGCGGCCGATGGCCCTGGTCGGCCGGACCGTCGACGTGCACGGCACCACAGCGCTGTTCCTGATGGACGCCACCCCCGGCCGGCATCTCGCCGTGGTGGGCACCGCACCGGCCGGCGCGGACGTGCTGCGCGCCGCGACGCTCAGCCTGGCCCGCCAGCACCACCCCGGCGACGTCCGATTCCAGGTGGCCTCCCTGGTCACCGCCGCCCACCCGGTCGCCGACGACACCGAGGCGGTCCTCCGGGCGGCCGGTCACCCGGTGCACCGCCTCGACGCGGCCGGGCTGCGCGAGCACATCGCCACGCTGGCCACCGAGCCCGCCGGCCGGGAGTACCTTGTGGTGTTCGGGATGGACGCCGCCGCCCCGGTCCTCGGGGCCACCGACCCGGGCACCTTCCGCTCCGGCCTGGACGACCTGCGCACCGTGCTGCGCCAGGGCCCCGGGCAGGGGGTGCACCTGCTCGGTTGGTGGCGGGGGCTGCGCCGACTCGCCGACGACCTGGGCGGCACCCAGAACCGCGACGACGTCGCCTGCCTGGTGGCGCTCAACGTGCCCGGGAGCGAACTGGCCCTGCACCTCGGCGCGCACGACCTGGCCTACACGCCCCGCACCGACCGGGCGCTGCTGATCGACCGGCACGACCAGCGCATCCGGCTGATCGTCCCGTTCGCCGGCGAGGCAGACGAGCCGGACGGGGAGCGGTGACAGTGTCCTTCGAGGAGTACGCGGCGCTGGCCCGACAGCTCGCCGCGCAGCACCGGGCCGGGGAGCAGCACGCCGCCGCCGAGTCTGAGCGCCGTCGGGACCTGCACGCCGCCGTCGACTACCTGCACCAGCGGTTGACCGCCCAGGGGCAGCGCCTCGACCAGCTCGGCCGAGCGATCGGCGTCGACAAGCCGCCCGCCGGCCCGTCCCCGACCGCGGGGCGTCCAGGCGACGCTGCCACCTGGCCTGGCCAACCGGCCGACTCCGACCCGGCCACTGCTACCGGCTCCGGCCCGATCGCCGCTGGCGGCGCTGGCCCGGCCACCGCTGCCGGCTTCGGGCCGGCGTCCGCTGGTGGATCGGGCCAGTCCGCCGCTGCCGGCCTCGGTTCGGCGTCCGCTGATGGGTCGAGCCAGTCCGCCGCACCCGGCCCGGGGGACGGGGCATCCGACGGCGCAGCCGGCGGGCCGGGGCGGGCGGGGGTCGGGGCGTACCCCCAGGTGCCGGGGGAGGCGCGGCTGGCGCTGCCGACGGCGGTGAGCCCGGCGGGCGCCGGGGTGCCGGCGCAGCGGGCGGCGGCGGTCGACCCGGTGGTGGAGCTGGAGTTGGCCCGGCGGATGGCCGACGAGGCCGACCGGCACGGGCAACAGGCGGAGCTGTTGGCCCAGCGGCCGGCGCTCCTGCCGACGTGGTCGCCGCTGGCGCGGGCGGTCGCCGTCTACGCCGGCTGCGGGGCTGCCGCCGGGTTGGTCATGCTGGTCCTGGTGCTCGCCTCCGGGGTGGGCCTGGTGGACGGGTTCACCCTGGGCGCGTGGATCTGCGCGGGGCTGCCGGCGGTGGCGTTCTTCGGCGGGTACCTGGTGCTGGGCCGGTGGGGGCGGCCGGCCATGGTCGCCGGCACCCCGCCGCGCTATCTGCCACTGGGATTCCTGATCTGTTTCCTGCTGGTGCCGATGGCCTACTGCGGCTATCTGTTACTGGTGCGCGGTCTGCGCTGATGACTGCTGACCTGGGATCCGGTCTGCGTTTCGCCGCGCAACCGGTGGTCAGCGTGTTCGTGCCGGGCCTCCCGGCCCGGGTGCCGGAGTGGCGTGCGGTCATCACGTCGCACGGCAGTCGCCGGTAGCGTCACCGCGGGCCGCGACCGGGTCCGCGGCGATTCTGGCGGCCGGACGCGTCTCTGTTGGACGAGCCTCGCGTCGAGTCAGCTAAACGACTGAGGCGCAACAATTCCTCGGGTGTGGCCGATGGTGGGATAGGGTCCCGTCTGCTGACAGATCGTCACGTCGATGAATGAATGCGTGAGTGATTCGCGTCAGGCCGACCGCAATTGCGCCCCGGGCAGATTGCATTTCACGGAGGTGGTTCGGTGTTCCGTCGGACTGAAACGAAAGATGAACCCGGAACGAATCGACTGCGCTTCATGCTCGCCGGGGTGATCGCCCTCGCGCTGCTCGTTCCGGTCGGCTACCTCGGCTACAAAATCATCGATCCGCCAGAGCGGTCGACTGTCCCCCGCCCGAGTGCGTCCGCCGCGGACGGCTGTGCGGCAGGGGTCACCGCCGACACCGGCGAGTGCCTCGGCCCGGTCACCGACGTCTCCACGCTCGACGGCACCATCCAAGAGGTCGCCGGGAAGATCCTCGCCATGAATCGAGAGGTCGAAGGTCAACCCCGGTACGTCCGGATGGTGCTGCTGACGCCGCTGAGCGTCGCGCCGGCACCCGCCGCGTCGGCGATCTCCCTCGACCAGGTCAGGTTCAGCCTCCAGGGCGCGCACGTGGCACTTCGTCGGGCCAATACCTCAGCGGCGTTCGGCGACAAGAACGCCCCTGCCGTGCAGCTGCTCCTCGTCAACCAGGGCAGCGGCCAGCCGTTCGACGAATCACTAGTGGAGCGGATCGTGACGCTCGGCAACGCCGAGCATCCGGTGGTGGCCGTCGTGGGTCTGGGCTCCAGCTTCACGGGCACCGAGAAGATGGCCGCGGCGTTGTCGAAGCGGGGCATCCCCATGGTCGGCGCGGTCACCTCCGCGACCAGCCTCAGCGCGGCGGATTTCCCGACGTTTCACAGCGTGTCCCCGAGCAACATCGACTACGCGATGGCACTGCAGGACCTGCTGGACAAGAATCCCGAGACGCTTCCCCGCAATGGAATCGTCGTGCACGACCGGAACGACGACCCCTATCCGCGGACGCTGACGGCGGCCTTCACCAGTGTGCTGAAGGATTACGTCAAATTCCCCGCCCAGTCCTTCACCGGTGGCACGGTCGGCAACCCGGCCATGCCGCGGGTCTTCGACCCCATCGTGCGGAATCTGTGCAGCGCGGTGAAGGACGGCAACAAAGCCAAGCGACTCCAGATGGTGTTCTTCGCCGGTCGGGTCGCCGACTTTCCGAGTTTCGCCGAGGCGTTGAAGGAGCGGATCTGTCGCAGTGAACCGCTGACCATCCTGGTCGGTGCCACCGGCTTCCAGCTCTCCCCGCAACAGGTGACACTGCTCGACGCCGCGAACGTCTCGGTCATCTGGGCCTCCTCGGCCGATGCGCCAGCCTGGATCAGGAACCGACCCGGCACGCCCGCGGGTTTCCCGGACTTCCTCAAGGTCTACCGCGACGAGGAGAAGTATCCGGCGGACTCGCTCGACGACGGGTACGCGGTGATGTACCACGACGCCGTCGCGAGCGCCGTGCGGGCGATCCGGATGGCCGTCGGGCGCGACAACATACCCACTGCCGACGGTGTGCAGACCCAGTTCAGCAACCTCGCGCTGGCGCACGAGATCGTCGGCGCGACAGGCACCCTGACGTTCGGCGAACGGGCCGACATCGACGGTCGGGCCACCGGAAAGGCGGTGATGTACCGGCAGTTGGGCGGGACGCCGCCCCGGCTGCCCGCCGACGTGGCGCCCTATCTCACCCGGTGAGGCCGGGGCCCTCGCCGGCGTCGGACACCAGCCAGTGCCGGCTGCGAGGGTCCTCGTAGGCGTCGATCCACTCGTTGGGTCGCCACACCCGCCGGCCCCGCAGCTCGAGCCGCGGCTGTAACCCGAGCATGGTCAGCGCCAACGCCAGCTCCACCGCCGCCAGCACGACCGTGGTGATGCCGGCGGCCAAGCCCAGCGCGCCGTCCGGTCGTGTCAGATCCCAGCCGACCGCGCCGAGCGCCGCCACCGAGAGCACGCTCAGCAACCCGCCCGTTGCCTGCTCGGCGGAGTGGCGGTCGACCCGGTGCGCCCGGACCACCGGAACGAACACCAGGGCGCCCCGCCGACGCCAGTCCGCTTCGAGGTTGGCCCAGCGGGCCGGGTCGGTGGCCTTGGCCGTCAGGAAGCGGTTGACGTCCGACGTGTCCAGGTCGACCTCCTGTGCCCAGCACAGCAGCGTCACCAGGTTGGACTGTCGGTCCAGCCCGCGCCGGAACGGATACACCTGCTGGCGCAGGAGGGCGGTGGCGAATCGCGGGTGCGCTGCCGGTTGACGTTGCAACGCCGCGAAGCAGGCCGGGTCGGTGGCGAGCCGTACCAGGCGGTCGACGAGTGGCACCAGCGAGTGGTCGTCGGGGGGTGCGCCCTCCGCGGTGCGCAGGCAACGCCACAACGGTTCGACGAACCGCGGGTCGTCGGGTACGACACCCACCAGCCGGACCACCATCGAGCGGCTGACGGAACTCTCACCCAACCGTTCCACGAGCATCGTCATCACGTCGAGCAGCGTCTCGTGGGTGCCGCCGAGCGCGTCCGCGGCGTCCGCCTCGCCGGCGACCTTCGTCAGCCAGGTGAAGGCCTGGTCGCGGGCGGCGTCACGGATCGCCGCCCGGGGCGACGCGGTGGCGCTCAGCACGGCTGCCAGGGCGGAGAGCATCACCGGGGGCCTCGGGTCACGCAGGGGTTCGGCCATCCGCTCCAGTACGGCGAAACCGATCGGGTTGAGGCAGTCCGCACCCGCCAGGCAGGCGCAGGCGAGGACCGGGTCGATCTCGGCCAGCTCGCCGACGAAGCCGGTGACGACCGACTGGTCCGCGGTGGCCGTGTAGAAGAGCACCACCCGACGCCACTCGCGCTCCATGGCCCGCCCCCGCAGCAGCCGCAGACCCTCGTCGCTCTGGCGCAGCAACTCGGAGGCGACCAGATGTTCCTGCAACGAGCGGTGCACGAACTCGTACTGCCCGTCGCTGACCGGGCTGAGCAGCCCGGACCGGTCGATGATCTCGTCGACGAAGTCGTCGGCACGGCCGTGCAGATTCTGCCGCAGCCGGTCGCCGGTGGCCGACACGAAGTCGGCGAGCGCCGCCCTGTCGAATGGTCCGAATCCCTGCGGGCCGAGCGCCGCGCGCAGTGCGAACTCCCGCAGCACCCGTAGTTTGTCGGCCTGGTCGAACTCGTTCACCCCGGTGGTGAGCCCGTCGGCCCGGAAGCTGTGCCGGCCGAGCATCTCGTCGATCATCTCGTCGTACAGTCGCGCCGTCGAGTGCGCGATGGCGGGGAACTTCCGGCCCGCGTACAGGCCTATCGACATCGAGAGGACCAGCGGATTTCGGTGCAGGCCCAGCGTGCCCGACACCCGTAGCTGCGCCATGAACCGCTGCGGCCCGTCGAGGTCGGGGAACCGATCGGGAAAGGCCCGCAGGTAGGCGAGTATCTCGGTGTCCCGCAGCGGGGCCAGCGCGTAACTGCGGTGCGGGCCGAACCGCTCCGACTGCCAGTCGTCGGCGATCCGCAGGAAGGTGAGCCGTCGGCAGGTGATCACGATCCGGGCATTGGCGGTCGGCAGTTCCGGGGTGTGGTCGCTGAGGAACCGGTACACCTCGTCGCGGATGGCCGAGTACGCGGCCGGCGTCACCTCGTCCAGCCCGTCGAGCAACACGACGCAACGCTCCTGCTGCAACGTCTGCGCGAGGAACTGCTGGGCTTCCTCCTTGGTCAGCGCCAGCCCCTTCTGTGACCGCAGCACCCCGAGGATGTGGTCGGTGAGCGCGCCGGCCTGTCCGATGCCGCGAAGCAACCGCACCGGCACCAGGAACGGCACCTCCCGGCCCCGCCCGGTGCCCCCTCGACCGTCGACGCCGCCCAGCGCCGCGATCCCGAACGCCTTGAGCATCGTGGTCTTGCCGGACCCCGCGTCGCCGAGCAGCACGACGTGGTGGTGCCGGTCGGCGATCCGCCGGCCGGCGTCGGCGATCCGGTCCGAGCGTCCCTCCTCGGTCACGAACAGCGGCACCAGGGTCCGCTCCAGCCTCAGCGTCTCCGGTGCCGCCAGGTACGGGTTGTACACCCGGTACTCCTCGACGAACCAACGGCGGTAGCGCTCCTCCGGCGCCCCGCGCCGCAACTTGCGCAGCAGCCGGGTCGCCGCCACCGAAATCGCCAGCAACGCCGCCCCGGTGCCGGCGAGCGGATCGACCGCCTTCACCAGGTCGTATACCGGCTGTAGCCACCCCAACACAATGTCCACACCATCGATGGTGCGCCACCGGTGTTACCACACGTCGCGGTCCGGACCCGACGCGCCGAACGACCAGGCAGGACGCGCCGGACCGCGACCACGTCCGCTACTTTCCGGGTACGCCGACCTCATTCGTTCGCCTCGGCACTCGACTTGACCAGCAGGGCGAAGCGCACATCGGTGCAGGGGTAGTCGACGCCGCACTCACAGAGCCAGCGACGGACCACCCGGGGCGGATGGGCGAAGAGGACGTCGTCGGCGTCCTCGACGTCCTGATCGGACACGAGGCGATGGCGTTGCTCGGGCGGGGCTGGTGGATCGGTGGGGGATTCGTCGGGTCGATCGGGCATCGAGGGCTCCCGTCGGGTCGTCTTCCAGCTGCTCACGGCTCTTGCGTGCGGGGCGGTGTGCGGGCACACCCCGGCACGCCCGGTCGAACGGGGGGACCGACCGACCGGGCGCTTCCTGCGCGGTGGGAACGAACCAGCTCCGGGTTGCAGACCTGGGAGCCAGCCAAGGGGAAGCTTATATAACAGGTCATGTAAGCGCAAGGATCGACCACACATTGCTTGCTATACAAAGTTCCTCGTGATCGAATGGCAGGGCAGACCTGGGAGACACCAATGCCCGCCAAAGCGAAGTGGGCGCAGATCGCCGACGGCATCCGCGCTCAGATCAAGTCCGGCGACCTTGCGCCGGGCGACAAACTGCCCTCGACCTCTGAGCTGTGCCGTCAACACGACGTCTCGGCCATCGTCGTTCGTCAGGCCATCAACGCGCTCAAGATCGAGGGATTAGTGGAAGGTGTCGGTGGCGTCGGCGTGTTCGTTGCCGAACGCTGAACATCTGACCGCCCAAACGCCTCCCGTTCCCATGGCGCTCCAGATCCTGGACCGGTTCCGTCCTGCGGGGGTCGCCCGCTTGGCGGCACAGCCTGTCAGGTGACGTGGGAGCGAACGCTCGGTCGCGCTGAGTGCACGAATCTCGTACGCTCCCATGTGGTCTCCGCCGGTGCGGTGGTGGAGGCGATGGTCGACCAGGGGGAGGTGCGCGTGAGCGCAGGACAGATCATCGCGAGGCTGGCGGCGGCGTCGCAGAAACTGGACGAGGCGAAGGCCAAGACCGCAGCGGCAGCGCAGGACGCGGCCGAGGCGCGGGCACTCGTCGCCGGTGCGCTGGAAGGCGTGGCTGGCGGTCCGCTGGTCGGCATGATCGACGCGTACCGTCAGGCGCTCGCGCAGGCCTCCCAGGGTGGCGACCCGGCCAAACAGCATGTGCAGGAGACGATCGCCAAGGTCCGAGCGCTGGGAAACTGACAGCGGGCGGTGGCAGCGCAACCCGCCATCCACCCGCGCCAGTCGACATCACCTTGCGGCCTGCGGTCCCACTGTCGGCACCGGCGCTGCCCAGCCGTGACAGCCGACGTGAGGCGCGCGTCGAGAGGAACGTGAGGCGCCGGCATCCTGAGCGCGGCATCGGGGCGCGTCAGCCGATGTGCCGGCGCTCGGATCGTTACCCTGCGTCCTGTGCTACTCACCTACGTCGACGAGTCGTTTACCTCTCGCGTCTACTGGATCGGGGCGCTGATGGTCCCGGACGGGGTAGCGATCCAACTGAGCGAGGCACTCGACCAGGTCGTAGCGGACGCGGCAAAGACCTACGGCGTTTCCGTCGACGTTGAGCTGCACGGGTACGACATCTTTCACGGCCGCAAGGGCTGGAAGGGTATCCCGCCTCGTGCGCGGATCGCGGTCTACAAGGCGGCGATGAGGGCGATCGGTGTGCAGGATGTGGCGATCATCCTGCGTGGTGTGAGGCGTGAGCAGTTGGCCAGGCGGTACGCGTACCCACGGCCGGCGCACGAGGTGGTGCTGTCGCATGTGCTTGAACGGGTCGACGGGTACGCCGCGTCCCGCGAGCAGTATGCGCTCGTCATAGCGGACGAAGTTCATGACCAGGCCACGCACCGGGCTGACCTGACTCGTTACCGAATCTCGGGCACTGGCGGATACAGATCCCGAAAACTGACCCGCATAGTCGACACGTTGCACTTCGCTCCGTCGCATGCGAGTCGGCTGGTGCAGGCAGTGGACCTGGTGACGTTCCTGTTTCAACGGCTTGAACTTCCGGGGATGATCCCACGTGCCGCGGCAGTGAACGAACAGCTTTGGGCGCTGGTGGAGCCTCGGTGCTACCACTCGTGGTGCTGGGATCCAATGGCGAAGCAGGAGTAAGCCGAAAGCACGAAGGGCCCGCTGACGCGGGCCCCAAGGCGGGCGCGGGAGCCCGACTAGGGCGTCCTGCGTTACCCACGCTAGCAGTTGTCCTCGAGCCGCACACGGAACCGAGCCCAAAGTTCCGCTGGCCGGCGTGCCGCGCGACTTCCGCACAAACCAGCACTTCACGCTGAAGCAGAACCCGCTGCGTCGTGAGCACCTTCAAGACTTCGTCGACTGCTACCTGCCGGGCAAGGACCGCGCCGAGCGGGTCGAGACCGAGCAGTTCAAGCCCTTCTCCTACGAAGATCTGATCGCCCGAGACAAGGTGAACCTCGACATCACCTGGCTCAAGGACGCCTCCCTGGAGGACGCCGACGCCCTGCTGCCGCCGGAGGTGATCGCGCAGGAGATCATCGAAGATTTGACCGGGCGCAGAGTCAGGATGAGGTGACGGCATGTCATCCGGGATCGGTGGTGCGATTCGTTAGGCTTGTCGGTATGACCGGACCGGTGAGCAAGAAGTCCTTCTCGCTTCCGCAGGACGTGGCGGAGCGCTTGGAGCGTGAGCCCAACGCCAGTGCGTACGTTGTCGACACGATCCGGGCGCGGATGCGTGCCGAGGATCTCGACGCCGAGTTGGCCCGCCGGGGCATGACGGTAACGGCGGAAGGGCAGGCCCGTGCCAGGACCCAACGCGCCCAGGTCGAGCAGGAATGGTCACCTGGTCGACGCGCCGCGCTGCGGGATCGCTCCCGCCGCGCGGCAGCGGAGATGCTCGATGGTCCCGGCAGTCAGGCTCCGGGCGCATGACGAGTCCCGACGCGCCGGCGGTCCGGCTGATACTGGACCGGTCCGCACTGCTCGCCTATGTGGCTGGATCCATGGACGTCGCCGAACCCATCCACGAGGTCGCCCAGGACGGGGTCCGGTTCGGGGTGCCGGCGGTGGTCGCGGCCGAGGTGCTGGCAGTGGTGGACGATCCGGGTGATCGTGCGGTGCTGCACCGACTGTTCGAACGGCCCGCCTGCGCGGTGCTGTCGACCTGGGGCGAGGACTGGCAGGAATTGGCGTACTGGCGGGTGGTGACCGGTCGGGTCGACCTCGCCGCTGCCGTGCTGGCTGTCCTGGAGCACGATGCCTCGGTGCTGACCAGCGAGGTCAAGGCGTACGGCGACGGCGGCGACCTTCCGGTCATCCGCTTTTCCGGCTAGGGCGCGCGTTCGACGACGACGACCGGGATCTCCCGGTCGGTGCCCTTCTGGTAGCGGGCGTACGTCGGGAAGACCTTCGTCATGACGGGCCACAGCCGAGCCCGCTCCTCGCCCGTCGCCGTCCGCGCCCGTCCGGTGAACCGTTCCGCGCCGACCTGGACCTCGACGGTCGGGTCGGCGCTGAGGTTCAGATACCAGGCGGGGTGGGTGCTGGCGCCCCCGTTGGAGGCCACCAGGAGGTGGTTGTCGCCGTCGCGGCCGTACATCAGGGCGGTGCGGCGCAGTTTGCCGGTGCGGCGTCCGCGGGTGGTGAGCAGCAGCGACGGTACGCCATGGAAGGTCTCGCCGTCGGCGCCGTCGGTCTGCACGTAGCGCCGGATGTGCGCGGCGACCCAGCCGACCGGGCTGTCCTCGATCGTCTCGTGCTGCTCGTGCGTGGTCACGGCATGTCTCCTCGGTGGGGCCGGCCCGGCCCCACTCGCCGATGTGCCGGGCGCTGTTCGGCACATTGTGCCCGATGGTCGGTTGTCTCGCCGGCCGTGCCGGTCAGGACGTGCTGGCGGACTGCCCACTGTGGTCGGCTGGCCGGGTGTCGTGCCCGGGGCGGGTGGTCAGCACCTGGGGCCCGGCTTCGGTGATCGCGACGGTGTGCTCGGAGTGGGCCGTGCGGGAGCCGTCCGCGGAGCGGATCGTCCACCCGTCGTCGTCAAACCTGATCTTGTCGGTGCTCCGGCAGAACCACGGCTCGATCGCGATCGTCAGGCCGGGCTTGAGTGTCATGCCCCGGCCGGGGCGGCCCTTGTTGGCGACGTGTGGGGCCTCGTGCATGGTGCGGCCGATGCCGTGCCCACCGAACTCGTTGTTGACCTGGTAGCCGTAGCTGTGGGCGACCTCGCCGATGGCGGCGGAGACGTCGCCGAGCTGGTGGCCCGGCTGTGCGGCGTCGATGGCGGCGGCCAGCGCGACCTCGGTGGCCTCGATCAGCGTGAGGTCTTCCGGGGCGGGGGTGCCGACGATGACCGACAGCGCCGAGTCGGCGACCCAGCCGTCGATCCCGACCGCCATGTCGATGCTCAGCAGATCGCCGTCGCGCAGGACGTAGTCGTGCGGCAGGCCGTGCAGCACCGCGTCGTTCACCGAGAGGCACAGGACGTTGCGGAACGGGCCGCGGCCGAACGACGGCGCGTAGTCCCAGTAGCAGGACTCGGCGCCCCGCTCCTTGATCCGACGGCGGGCGTGGTGCTCAAGGTCCATCAGGTTGACCCCGACGTCGGCGACCTCGCGCAGATCTGCCAGCAGCTCACCGACGAACTGGCCGGTCACGGCCATCCGTTGGATTTCCTCCGGGGACTTAAGCTCGATCACGACCAACCCTCCCTGTCCGTAGCGGTATATTTATACCACGCCTCGGTGCGTCGCCCGGATGGCGTTGCTGGTCCGCCACGGCAGATCTATCCTGCTCACATGGTTCGGCCACCGCTCACCCCCGCGCAGATTGCCGCGGGCCAACGTCTCGGCGCGGCGCTTCGGGTCGCACGGGGTGGCCGTCCCCTCGTCGAGGTGGCACTGGCGGCCGGCATCTCGCCGGAGACGCTCCGCAAGATCGAGGTGGGTCGGCTCCCGGCACCCGCGTTCGGCACTGTGGTCTGCCTCAGCGAGGTCCTCGGCGTCCCGCTCAGCGACCTGGCCGAGGTGTGGCTGGCCGACCTGCGCGTCCGTGAGGCGTCCTGACCGAGCGCCCGTCCCCGCTGCGCGGCTGTGCGGCGTGCCGGAGCGAGCGTCAGCGGGGCCGGCTGGTCAGCCGCGCGAGCGCGGCAGGCAGCACTTCTTGTACTTGGTGCCCGATCCGCACCAGCAGGCGTCGTTGCGCCCGGGCGGCCAGGCCCGTAGGTCGGGCCCGGTGAGCGAGTCGGCGTACTCGTCCTGGGTCTCCTCGTCGGTGGGGTCGTCGCCCCCGCGTTCGGCGAAGGCCGCCAACCCGGCGACGGAGCCGACGACCACGCCCAGGTCGGCGCCGCCCAGCCCGGACGCGTCGACGAGGGCGCGCTCGGTCTGGGCGCGGTGCTCGTCCCAGCTGGCGGGGTAACTGTCGGCGAGCGCGGGCCAGCGCAGCAACAGCGCGTCGAACTCCGCCCGCGGCCAGAACAGCAGCGTCGCGGGGCCGTCGTCGAGCGCGTCGAGCGCGTGGTTGCTCGCGGCGCGCAGCCGGTCGGCGAGGTTGTCGTACTCGTCGTGTGGCAGGCCCAGCCCTTCCCGCAGGTGGTGCCGCCGCTGGGTCAGGCCGTAGATCATGGCCGCGGCCTCGTCCTGGGCGTCCTCGGACTCGTGCTGCTTGTCGCGGGTGCGGGCCAGGATCGCGTCCAGCGCCTCGGTCAGCCACTGCACCGCCAGCTCGGGGTGACCGGCGTCGGCAAGCTCGTCGACCAGGTAGGTGGCGTTGGGATTGGTCTCCAACAGTGGGCGCAGGGCGGTCAGCTCGGCCATGCCCTCGTCCGTGCGGCCGAGGCGCAACAGCAGACCGGCGCGCACCGACCGGGCGTACGCGTCCTCGTCGGGTTGTTCGGCGATGGCACGGGTGGCCAGCGCGAGCGCGTCGGCCAGGTCGCCCGCCGTCGCCAGGATGTCCGCGGCGACGAGCAGGGCGTACCCGGTGTCGTCGGGGTCGGCGACCCGTCCCTCGTCGACCGCGCGCACCAGCTCGGCGACCAGGGCGGCCGGATCCGGGCTCGTGGGGCCCAGCGCACCGATCTCCTCGATGCGGTCGGCGGTCAGCAGTTCGGGCATGGCGGCATCCTGAAGCAGGGGAGTGGTGGACGGGCGCGAGGCGGCCAGCGTACTCCGGGACACGGCGAAGCCCGGGCGGCGAACCGCCCGGGCTCCGCCGTGGGTCAGCGGGTCGCCGGCATGGTGGCGAACTCGCCGGCTAGCTCCGACTCGATGATCGTCGCGGGGGACGGCCGGCGACCGGCCGACGCCCGCCGGGCGGACGGGACGGTGAGAGCCGCGAGCGCGGCGGCCAGCGCGATGGCCGTGAGAACGAGAAACCCGGTGGTGAAGCCGGCCTCCCGGGGCAAACCGTTGGCCTGCGGGTGCGCGGTGATCACACCGCTGACCACCGCGGCGCCGATGGCGCCTCCGATGGTGCGGATGTTGGCGTTCATGCCGGTCGCCACGCCGGTCTGGCTGGCCGGCACGCTGGCGACGATCAGGTTGGCCATCGACGCGAAGGCCAGTCCGATGCCGAGGCCGACGAGGCCGCCGGCGATGCCGACCTCCCAGCGGGTGTCGTGCGCCGCGGCGAGCATCGCCGAGGCGGCCACGTTGAACGCGGCGCCGGTGGCGAGCTGCGCCTTGGCGCTGAAGACCGCCTGGAGTCGGCCGGCGATCAGGCCGGCGACGAACATCGCGACGAGCATCGGCAGCATGAGCAGACCGGCCTGGCTGATGCTCGCGCCGAAGCCGTAGCCGGCGGCGGTCGGGGTCTGCACGAACTGCGGGAGGAACGCGTACACGGAGAACATCGACGCGCCGTAGAGCAGGGCGACCAGGTTGGTGGTCCAGACTCCGGGCAGGCGCATCATCCGCATGTCGATGAGTGGGTTCTTCGACCGCAGTTCGGCGACCAGCCAGCTGACCAGCAGCAGCACGGCGAGCGCCAGCAGGCCGAGCACCCGGGTGGAGGTCCAGCCCCAGGTCGCGCCCTGGCTGATCGGCAGCAGCAGCGCCACCAGCCAGCCGGAGAGCAGCAGCGTGGCCCGCCAGTCGATGCGCCCGGGGGTCCGGACCGGCGACTCGGGGACGAACAGGTGGGCGGCCACGGCGGTCAGCCCGACCACGACCATCGGGATCCAGAACAGCCAGCGGTAGTCGAGCGTGGTGACGATCGGGCCGGCCAGCACGATGCCCAGCCCACCGCCGACGGCGACGATCGCCGAGATGGCGGCCACCGCCGTGGAGACCCGTGCGGCCGGGAACTCGTCGCGGATGATGCCGAACGACAGCGGGAAGACCGCTCCGCCGATGCCCTGTACGACCCGGGCGAGGATGAGTACGCCGATGTTCGGCGCGATGGCGGCCAGCAGGCAGCCGAGCGCGAGTGCGGCGAGCGAGACGACGAGCATCCGCTCCTTGCCGACCATGTCACCGACCCGTCCGAGGATCGGTGTGAAGATCGACGCGGAGAGCAGGTAGGCGGTGAGTACCCAGGTGACTGTGTTCTGGGAGGTGTGCAGATCCTGCTGGATGGTGGGTAGCACCGGGGTGATCAGCGACTGGAGCATCGCGAAGAACCCGGCACCGGCCGCGAGCACGGTGAAGGTGAGCCGACGCGAGCCGCGTCGGGAGGTTGTTGCCACGAGAGAGAACTCCCTGATTACGTACTGAGCCCGTCGTTTGCGACGGGCAGGGCTGTCGGGTCCGGGCGATCGGGGTGGCCAGGCGGCGATCGGGCAGATCCCGAGGTAAGCTAACCGGAGGCAGGCCTCCGGGGGTTCCGGAGGGGTGCCTCCACTAAGTTAGCGGAGGGATGCCTCCGGATGCAACCAGGGTGAGGTGACGCACGTCATGACCAGCGCGGGGCAGGCGCCCGAGGTCTTCGCCCGACGGCCCAAGCGGGCCGATGCGCGGCGTAACTACGACGCGCTGATCGCGGCGGCGCGCGAGGCGTTCGCCGAGAACGGTGCCTCCGCCTCCCTGGAGGACGTCGCACGACGGGCCGGGGTGGGCATCGGCACGCTCTACCGCAACTTCCCCAGCCGACGGCACCTGTTCGAGGCCGTCTACGTCGAGGAGGTCCGGGCGCTCAGCCGCTCGGCCGAGGACCTGGCCGAACTGCCCCCGTGGGACGCGCTTGTCGCCTGGCTGCACCGCTTCGTCGCGTACGTGGCCACCAAACGGGCGCTCGCCGAGCAGTTGTTGCAGGACTCGGAGATCTTCACCAGCTGTCGGACGGAGATCTACGCCGCCGGCGAGCCGCTGTTGCGCCGCGGCCAGGATGCCGGAGTGGTCCGGGCCGACATCGGCTTCGACGACGTGGTGCGACTGATCAGCGGCCTCACCATGGGGCAGTTTTCCTCACCCGGGCAGCGCGACCGGGTGCTCGGCGTCGCGTTGGACGGCCTGCGCGTCACAGTGCGCTGACCCGGCCTCAGCGGTCGACCAGCAGCAGCCACTCGTCGTCGAACCGTTGCACCACAGTGCCCGCCGGCCAGCGGTGACCCAGGTCGACAACCGCCCGGGCCTGGTCGACGTACGGTTGCTGGCTGAACTGTGCGTCGCGGAAGCTGGCCATGCTGTGGAACCAGGCCCGGCCGAAGTTCGCGGCGTCGGTGAAGCGGGCCCCGTCGAACAGCGCCTCGGCGCCGAACACCGTCCAGCGGAACGCCACCATGTGCCGGAAACGCACGGAGTGGAAGTCGGCCGAGGCGCCGAACTCGGTGTGCTCCATCGACAGGGCGCCGTCGAAGACGCTCTCCTGGAACGTGGTGGTGTCCGCGAAGCGGGTCGCGTCGAAGCTTGTCGGCTGACCGAAGGTCGCCCGCCGAAACGACGTCGGGCCGGCGAAGCTGACTCGCTGGCAGGACAGGCCACCGGCGAAAGCGGTCCCGTCGAAGCTGGCCAGACCGCCGACGCGAGCGCCGTCGAGCATGACCTCGCCGTCGGCGGCGAGCCCCTCGAAGGTCACGTCGCCGAAGGACGCCGCCCCGAGCAGGAGACGCCCCCGGGCTGTCGCGCCCGCGAAGGTGGTCGTGCCGGTGAACGCCGCCGCCGTGAAGTTCGCGTCGACGAGTGTGCACCCCGAGGCGTCGAAGTCGACGAGCGTGGCACCGGTCAGGTCGAGCGTCAGCTCCGGCCAGTGGGCCGCGTCGTCCGCGCGCAGGTGCCCGGTGAGCGCGCGCTGCGCGGTGCGCCGGACCTCCGTCTCGCGCGTTTCGCCGTCCGGTGCCGGCATCCGCAGGTACGCGCAGAGCACCGCCGCGATCGTCGGGCGCTGCCCCGGATTGTCCTGACCGAGGCGCTCCAGCGCGTGCAGGCCGCCGAGGCGTACCGCCGCGCTGTCGTTGCCGAGCAGCTCGACGGCCCGGGTGTAGAGCTCGGTCAGCCGGCGCTCGGCCGCGTCGTGTTCGGCCGCCCCGGCCTGGCGGTCCTGCTGGCGCTGCGCCGCCTCGGCCACCGCCTCGGCGTGCGCCTGCACCCGGTCCCGGTGCGCCTGGTCGCGGGCAGCGACGCGCTCCTGGTGCCGTTGCGCGCGTTCGGCGATCCACTGACGGCGGGCGGCCAGCAGCAGGGCCAAACCTCCGCCGGTGCCGGCGACCACTGTCAGACCGGTGCGGATCGCGTCGATGCGCAGCGTGGCCCGGGTGTCCGCCTGGCTGGCCCGGTCGGCCTCGGTGAGCAGCAGGCCCAGCACCAGCCAGCCCAGGGCGGCGGCGACAAGCAGGCCGACAAGCACCAGCCACCAGGGCATCACCCGTAACTGGCGCTCGGGAGGTTCGTCGGCGACCACTGCCACAGCATGCCATTCACGGTCACCGTCCGGAGGGTGTGTCACGGGCTGTCGGTGCACTGTGGAGTTCGTGCGGGTGGTCCCGACCGGACCACCCGCCCGGGGGTGCGACGGCGAATGTCGGGTGCGTGACGTTCCTGGGAAAGGGGGTGCCGGACGACAGACGTGCTCGATAGCCTGCTGCCGCTGTCCAATCGCGACAGACGTGACGTCCCGGAGGAGCAGCGCGCATGACCGAGCCGCACACCGTGCCGCCGGAGGGCACCCCGCCGACAGTGCCGCAGCTCGACGTACGGGCGGCCGAACCGCCAGCGAGCGCAGCACCGCCGTCGACCGGGGGGTTCGCCGACCGGCCGCCCGGCTACCCCAGCGCGCTGCTCTGGCTGCGCGCCGGGATCCTGCGGGACTGGCGGGGCGTGCTCGGCGCGTTCGTCGCCACCTGGTTCTACCTGCCGGTCGCGCTGCTCCTGGCGTTCTGGAGCGGTCTCGTCTTCGCCGTGATCGGCCTCTTCGCCGGCGGGTTGGGCGCCGATGACCAGGTGCCCCAGGTGTTGCGCGACGCCCCGCTGATCGGCTCCCTGCTGGAGGCGTTCCTGACCCGCTCCGGCGGGGTGCTCGGCGGGATGGCCGGCTTCGCCGCCGGCTTCCTGGTCGGCTTCCTCACCGTGTTCGTGGTGCCCTGGCTGGGCGCCGAGAACGGGGTGCTCACGGTGGCCACCGGTCTGGCCGGCACGGTGGCCGCGGCGGCGCTGATCGGGCTGCTCTACACCCTCTACCGGGTGCTGCTGGAACCGCGCCTGCTGGTCGTCTCCGGTGCCCGCCAGCCCAGCCGCCGGGAGTACGCGCGGCTGCGCCCCGTGCTTGACGAGTGCGCCCGGCGCCTCGGCCTGCCCAGCGTGCCCCGGCTGCTGATGGAGGACGACCCGGTCCTGAGCAACGCCCGCACGTACGCGCGGCACGTGGTGGTCACCACCGCCGTGCTGACCGAGCCGGACGACGAGGTCGCCGCGCTACTCAGCCACGAACTTGTGCACTGGCGCACCGGCGACGAGATCACCAGCGCCTTCGTCCGTGGGGTCGGCCTGCCGCTCACCCTCGCGCACGCCCTGCCGACCTGGCTGATGCGGACGTTCCCGCACCCGGGCACCAACTTCGTGGTCTTCCTGTTCTTCTGGCCGGTGCTGCTCACCATGCGCTACGTGGTGCTGCCGCTGCACGCCCGCGACGTGCGGGCTGCCGAATACCGGGCCGACCTCGGCGCCGTGCTCACCGGGCACGTCGACGGCATGCGGCGCGTGCTGGAGCGGCGGCTGTCCTTCGAGACCGGCCGCAGCGGCTGGGACGAGGCGGTCTGCGCCACCCACCCGCCGCACGAGCTCCGGCTCGACGCCCTGGAGCGGGCGTCGGTCGCCGGGGTGTCCGCCGGAGCGGACCAGCCGGTCACCGCCGAGCGGCTGTTCGGCCACTCCGGTCCGGTCGGCACCCGGCGCACCTGGCTTTTGGTCGGCACCCTGCTGCTGGCGGCCTGCGTCGGCACCGGCGGGCTCGGCGTGGTGCAGTGGGCGTTCTTCCGACCGCAGGCGACGATCGACGGATACTTCTCCGCGCTCGCCGACCGGGACAGCGACGCCGCCCTCGGCTTCCTCAACTATCCGATCGGTGACGCCGACCGCAAGCTGCTCGGCCAACTGCTGCGCGGCGAGGGCTACCGGCCACCTACCGACATCGACATCACCAAGCTGGAACGCAACGGCGACCGCGCCGACGCCACTGTCACCTACCGGTTGGCCGGCGAGCGACGCACCGCCGGTGTCACGCTGCACCGCGCGGACGAGGCCACCGCCGGGCTCTTCCACGGCTGGCGGTTGAGCGGTGGCCTGACCTCGCTCGACGCCCCGTTCGCCGGCCCCGGCGCGCAGCTCAACGGCGTGGCGCTGCCGGGCGCCGCCGACGGGCCCGCGGTGCTGCTGCTGCCCGGTGAGTACGCCGCGACCGGCCCGGCCAGCGCGCTCAGTGAGACGCCGGGGGAGACCGTGGCGGTCGGCCCGGAGCAGGGCAGCGCGACCCTCCAACTGGCCCCGGTGCTCAAACCGGCCGCCGGCGAGGCCGTCCAGGCCCAGGTCCGCGCGTGGTTGGACGAGTGCGCCAAGCAGACGGTCGCCGCACCGCCGGGCTGCCCGTTCCGCTACTACGGGGGCTCCGCGCAGAAGGTCACCTGGAAGATCCTGGAGTACCCGCAGATCACCGTCGAACTGACCGAGCCGGCCAGCGCGCGGGTCGCCACCCCGAACGCGACCCAGGGCAAGGTGCAGGTAAGCGGCACCAACACCTACTTCGGTGGCGACTCACCGTTCACCGACGAGGACGAGTTCACCGTCACGGGCACCGCTACCGCCGACGGGGACACCGTCACCTTCCGCCCCACCCCCAACTGACCGGGAGAGACAGTGACCGACAGCGACTCCGTCGCGCGACACCCCGTACGGCTGACCATCAGTCCGCGGCACCGGCAGCCGCCGCCGGTCAGCCTGCTCGACTGGATCCGGCGCAACCCGCAGTACCAGCCGGTGGTCCGCCAGGCCGGCGGCGGCGGGGGTCGGCCGGGCTTCACCGACGCGGTCCTCATCGCGGTGCTGGCGCAGGGGCTGCTCCCGGGCCTGTTCAACCTGTTGCAGTCCTGGGTCGACCAGCAGCGCACCGAGGCCAGCGTCCGGATCCAGGCCGGGGACACCGAGGTGGAACTACAGGTGAGTGGACGCACCGACTCGGCTCGCCTGCTGGCCCAGGCGACCGAGGCGCTGCGGGCCGCCCGGGAGCCTGGCCCGGACACCGCCGACTGAAGCCGGCGGTGTCCGCACCGGCCGGTCAGCTCGCCTTGGCCAACGACTCGAACTCGTCGTCGGTGAGCCGCACGTCGGCCGCGCCCACGTTCTCCTCCAGGTGCGCCACCGAGGACGTACCGGGGATCGGCAGCATCACCGGCGAGCGGCGCAGCAGCCAGGCCAGCGCGAGCTGCGCGGGCGACGCGCCGTGCTCCGTGGAGATCGCGTCCAGCGGGCCGCCCGGCTTGGCCAGCTCACCGGTGGCGATCGGGAACCACGGGATGAACGCGAGGTCGTTGCGCTCGCAGTACTCGAGCACGTCCTCGGCGCTGCGGTTCGCGAGGTTGTACAGGTTCTGTACGGAGGCGATGTCGGTGATCGCGCGGGACTCCTCGATCTGCGCGACGCTCACCTCGGACAGCCCGATGTGCCGGATCTTGCCCTCCTGCCGCAACAGCGCCAGCTCACCCAGCTGATCGGCGAGCGGCACCTTCGGGTCGATCCGGTGCAACTGGTAGAGCGGAATCGCGTCCAGGCCGAGGTGGCGCAGGCTCAGCTCACACTGCTGGCGCAGGTACTCCGGGCGACCCAGCGCCCGCCAGTCGCCCGGCCCGGAGCGGCTCAGCCCGGCCTTCGTCGCGATGACCAGGTCGTCGGCGTACGGGTGCAGCGCCTCCCGGATCAGCAACTCCGAGACGAACGGCCCGTACGAGTCCGCTGTGTCGATGAACGTCACGCCCAGCTCGACGGCCCGGCGCAACACCCGCACCGCCTCGGCCGGGTCCTTCGGGTCGCCCCAGACACCGGGCCCGGTGATCTGCATCGCCCCGTAACCGAGCCGGTTGACCGTGACGTCACCGCCGATCCGGTACGTGCCGGACGCCTTCGCGGGTTGCTCACTGATGTTTGTCGCCATTGGTAGATCATCCCCCGTGGCCCGGCCGGCACACCGGCTGTCGCCCGAGTGTGTGCGCGGCCACGTCATCCGCCCCGCCGGGACCAGTTGCCGGCAAGCGCCCGGTACGGCCCGGGCGTACGTGCGACGCTGGCGGGGCCGGTGCCGTTCGGCGCGACGGCGGAGGGAGCACCCATGGCGGGAGTGCCGCAGGTCAACTTCGCGCTCGACACGTACGAGTGCATCGTGATCTACCCCGGCGCGGCCGGCCGGGTCCTGCCCGCCGAGACCGTGCAGCGGTTGCAGTCGGAGCACGCCGAGCACATGCAGGCGTTGCAGCGCAGCGGCATCATCCTGGTCGCCGGCTCGATCGACGGGCCGGCCAGCAACCCGGAGCCGCCGATCGGCTTCGGGCTGGCCCGCACCGGCAGCGTCGACGACGTCCGCAGCGTGCTGGAAGCCGACCCGGCGGTGCAGGCCGGGCTCTACCGGGTGGACGTGCTGACCTTCCTCTGCCCGGCCGGGTCGCTGGAGTTCCCCCTGATCAAGACCGAGAGCTGAGCTGTCGCCCAATCGACGGTTGTCGTGATGGCGACGGCGCTCGGCGGTGTGCCGGTGTTACTGTCGCGCCCTGCCAGGGCCGCCGCCGGGGCGCACCCGGAAGCGCGGGGTCGGGCCCCGGTCGAGGAGTCGCCATGATCTCCGCTACGACCCCCGTGACCTGCTCACCGCGGTGCCCACCCTGCCGCCGGAGGGACGCCCACGGTGAGCCTTCCCCGGGAGCACCCCGACGGCGCACCCCGGCGGAGGCGTACGATTCCCGGCGCGCGGTCGCCGTTGCCCGTCGCCACAACGTTCCCGGTGCGGTTCCGCCCGCCGGCCCGACGCGCACCGCGCGTCGTTGGACACATGTTCCGCTGCCTGCAATGGGTCGGCCCCGAGTCCGACCTGAAGGAGAGACTAGCCTGATGGGCGTGACACGCCGCGCGAAGATCGTCTGCACTCTTGGTCCCGCCACCTCGTCCCCGGAGCGCATCCGGGGTCTCGTCGAGGCCGGCATGAACGTGGCGAGGCTCAACTTCAGCCACGGCAGCCACGCCGACCACGAGGCGGTCTACCGACTGGTCCGGGAGGCGTCGGAGGCAGCAGGTAAGCCCGTCGCCGTCCTCGCCGACCTGCAAGGCCCCAAGATCCGGCTCGGTCGGTTCGCCGACGGCCCCCACGAGTGGCGCACCGGCGACTCGGTCGTGATCACCGGCGACGACATCCTCGGCACCAAGGATCGGGTCTCCTGCACCTACCGCAAGCTGCCGCAGGAGGTCAAGCCCGGCGACCGCCTGCTGATCGACGACGGCCGCGTCGCCGTCGAGGTCACCGACGTCACCGGCAACGACATCCGCTGCCTCGTCACCGAGGGCGGCCCGGTCTCCAACAACAAGGGCGTTTCGCTGCCCAACGTGGCGGTCAGCGTGCCCGCCATGTCGGACAAGGACGCCGAGGACCTGCGCTTCTCCCTCGGGCTCGGGGTCGACCTGGTCGCGCTCTCCTTCGTCCGCTCGGCCGAGGACATCAAGCTCGTCCACAACATCATGGCCGAGGAGGGCGTGTTCCGCCCGGTGCTGGCCAAGGTCGAGAAGCCGGAGGCGGTGGATCACCTGGAGGCCATCGTGCTGGCCTTCGACGGCGTCATGGTCGCCCGCGGTGACCTCGGTGTCGAGATGCCGCTGGACGAGGTCCCGCTGGTGCAGAAGCGCGCCGTGCAGCTGTGCCGGGAGAACGCCAAGCCCGTCATCGTGGCCACCCAGATGCTCGACTCCATGATCGAGAATTCCCGCCCCACCCGGGCGGAGGCCTCCGACGTCGCCAACGCCGTGCTCGACGGCGCGGACGCGGTGATGCTCTCCGGCGAAACCAGCGTCGGCAAGTATCCGGTGCTCACCGTCAGCACCATGGCCAAGATCGTGACGACCACCGAGGCCGGTTCCATCGGGGTGCCGCGGTTGCAGCACGACCCGCGGACCCACGGTGGCGCCCTCACCGTCGCCGCCTCGTCGATCGCCCGCGCCATCAACGCCAAGGCCCTGGTCGCCTTCTCGCAGACCGGTGACACCGTCCGACGGCTGTCCCGCCTGCACTGCGACCTGCCGCTGCTGGCGTTCACGCCGGTCCCCGAGGTGCGCGACCAGCTCGCCCTCACCTGGGGCGTGGAGACCTTCCTGATGCCGTTCGTGCAGCACACCGACGACATGTTCCGCCAGGTCGACCAGGCGCTACTCGGCCTCGACCGGGCCAACCCCGGTGACTACGTGGTGATCGTGGCGGGCAGCCCGCCCGGCACCCCCGGCTCGACCAACACGCTGCGCGTACACCAGCTCGGCTCGCTTGTCGACGCGGCGTCGGCGCGGGCGCTGCAGTGAGCGACGGTCGGGTCGCGGTCGGCCAGGCGGCGGTCGACCAGCTGCTGGAAGTGCTTGACCTCGACCCGACCGGGGCCATGGCCTTCCGGGGGATGAGCCCCCCGGTCGGCCCACAGCGGGTGTACGGCGGCCAGGTCGCCGGTCAGGCCCTGGTCGCCGCCGGCCGCACCGTCGACCCGGAGCGGTTCGTGCACTCGCTGCACGGCTACTTCGTCCGCCCCGGCGATCCGGTCGAGCCGATCGCGTTCCAGGTGGAGAACATCCGCGACGGCCGGTCCTTCTCGGTCCGCCGCGCGGTCGCCCTCCAGCACGACAAGCCGATCTTCTTCATGTCGGCGTCGTTCCAGCGGGCCGAGGAGGGCCTGGACCACCAGGTCACGGCCCCGCTCGACGTGCCGCCGCCGCAGGACGTCCCGACGATGACCGACCGACTCTCCCGGTACCCGGAGCGGCTCGGCATCTGGGGGCAGATCCCGCGGCCGATCGACGTCCGCTACGTCGGTGAGCCCGGTTGGGTCCGTCCCGGCGACCGGCCGGCCGACCCGCACCAGCGCGTCTGGATGCGCATCGACGGCAAACTGCCTGACGATCCGCTGCTGCACGCCTGCGCGCTCACCTACGCCTCGGACCTCACCCTGCTGGACTCGGTGCTCTCCGCACACGGCGAGGTCTGGGGGCCGGGTGGGCTGGTCGGCGCGAGCCTGGACCACGCGCTCTGGTTCCATCGGCCGTTCCGGGCCGACGAGTGGTTCCTCTACGACTGCCTGAGCCCGTCGGCGTCCGGCGCTCGCGGGCTGGCCACCGGCCGGATGTTCACCACCGACGGCCAGCAGATCGCCAGCGCCGTCCAGGAGGGTCTGCTGCGCCGGGTGGGCGCCTGACGCCGACGCGGCGTCCCCGCCAGTCCCCGGGTGGTGCTCGCGCCGCTCAGGCCTGGTGGATGGCCTCGCCGGCGATCTCGATCTGCACCGTCTTGCCGACCAGGACCCCGCCGCTCTCCAACAGCACATTCCAGAGCAGGCCATAGTCTTCGCGGTCGATCTCGGCAGTCGCGCTGAATCCGAAGATGTTCTGCCCGTACGGATCACGACGGGCGCCCCCGAAATTCACCTCCAGGTCGACGGCCCGGGTGATTCCTTTCACTGTCAACTCACCGGTCAGCACGAATCGCCCGGGTGTGCCCTCGGACTGCGGCGGGACAATCGGACTCCGGCCGCGTCCACCGAGCCGGTGGTTGCGCAGGCGGGCCCATTGAAAGATGGGCGCCTCCTGGCCCTGCCATTTGATTCCGGTGCTTCGATATTCGAGGGTGGGATAGCGTTCCACATCGAGGAAGTCGGCACTCTTCAGATGGGTGTCCCGGTCGATGCTGCCGGTGGTGATACTCGGCGCGGAGACGGTCGCCGTCACCGCCGAGAGCAGCGGATCCTCCGCCACGACGATCTGCGCGGTCGCCTCGGCGAACTCGCCACGCACCGGGCTCACCATCATGTGCCGGGACAGGAAACCGATCCGCTTGTGCGCCTGATCCAGAAGATAGGTGCCGGCCACCGGGATGGTCATGCCATCCCAGGTGCGTGTGGCGATATCGGTCATCGTGTTGCCTTCCCCCGATGTGTATCAATGTGCT
Organism: Micromonospora sp. NPDC049044; assembly: GCF_040649215.1. Lineage (NCBI taxonomy): Bacteria > Bacillati > Actinomycetota > Actinomycetes > Micromonosporales > Micromonosporaceae > Micromonospora > Micromonospora sp. NPDC049044. The sequence goes on from NZ_JBEZFA010000031.1 coordinate 31,319, forward strand.
TCCCGGCGCCGCTGCGGTGGTCTGGCGATCGCGCCCCCGCCCAGCATAAGGACGCCCCACACCGGCATTCCGTCACCCACCTTAACGGTGGATCATGGCGCGCTTTGACTGGTCCTCGTCGACGTCCGGAACCGACGTGAATGGCACGCCTTTCATCGATGCTTATTCGATCGGCCGAGGGTCGCCCGTCCGGCCGGTTGAGCGGGGGCTAACCTTGCCGACATGCGCCTCTCCGCCCGGGTCGACTACGCCCTCCGCGCGGCCGCCGAGCTTGCCGCGACGGCCAGTGGTCCTGGGCGCGGCCGGCCCGTCACGGCCGACCAGATCGCCCGTGCCCAGGAGATCCCGCCGAAGTTCCTGGAGAGCATCCTGCTGCAACTGCGTCGGGGTGGCATCGTGCACGCCCAGCGCGGCCCGGAGGGTGGCTACTGGTTGGCCCGCCCGGCCGAGGAGATCTCACTCGCCGAGGTGATCCGGGTGATCGACGGACCGCTTGCCCACGTTCGCGGGCAGCGCCCCGAGCAGCTCGGCTACCACGGCCCGGCGCGTGCCCTCCAGGAGGTCTGGATCGCACTACGGGCCAGCGAACGGGAGATCCTGGAGCTGGTGAGCGTCGCCGACGTGGCCGCTGGCACGCTGCCCGCGCGGATCACCGAGCTGGTCGCCGACCCGCGCGCCTGGATCTGAGCGCAGGCTTCCAACCCCGGCCCGGGTGCCCGTCCCGACCCGGCCGGTCCGCGTGCGGCCGGCCAGCCCCGCCCGGCCGGCCTGCCCGTCTGCCCGGCCCACCCGTGCCCGGGTGTCCGCCGTGGCCCGCGCCATGCCTGGCGCACGGTTCGCACTGACCGCGTCGCGTCGCATCGGCGGCGTCCCATCCACCGATCTGAGGCTTGACCCCGGGCCCTCGGTGCCGCATTGTCGACCAAGTCGATAGGAGATGCCGAAAACTCAGGGGGCGCTCGTGCGCAAGCTGCTGGTTCTCGCTCTGGTCGGGCTCGTCGCGCAGCTGATCGACGGCTCGCTCGGCATGGCGTACGGGCTGACCTCGTCCACTCTGCTGCTGGTCGCCGGGGTCGCCCCGGCCGCCGCCTCGGCCTCGGTGCACCTGGCCGAGATCGGCACCACGCTCGCCGCCGGTGTCGCGCACTGGCGCTTCGGCAACGTCGACTGGCGGGTGGTCTCCCGCATCGCCCTGCCCGGCGCCATCGGTGCCTTCGTCGGTGCCACAGTGCTCAGCTCGATCTCGACCGAGGCCGCCGCGCCGTGGATGGCCGGCATCCTCTTCACGCTCGGCGCGTACCTGCTGGTCCGCTTCGCCCGACCGCTGCGCACCGACCGGGCCGGCGGCCGGCTCCGCGGACGTTTCCTCGGCCCTCTGGGCCTGGTCGCCGGCTTCGTCGACGCCACCGGCGGCGGCGGGTGGGGCCCGGTGGCCACCCCGGCACTGCTGGTCTCCGGCCGCATGGAGCCCCGCAAGGTGATCGGCTCGGTGGATACCGCCGAGTTCGTGGTGGCCGGTGCGGCGAGTGTCGGCTTCCTGATCGGGCTGGGTTCCGAAGGGTTCCTGTTGCCGACCGTCGCCGCGCTGCTGATCGGCGGGCTCATCGCCGCCCCGCTGGCCGCCTGGCTGGTGCGCATCGTGCCCGCCCAACTGCTCGGCGCGGCGGTCGGCGGCGTGATCGTGCTGACAAACGCCCGCACGCTGATCCGCTCCGCCGGACTCGACGGCCCGGTCCGCCCGGTCACGTACGCCCTGTTGGCCGCCGGCTGGTTGGCCGCCCTGGTGTTTGCCGTGCGCGCCCTTCGCCGCACCCGCCGGGCCCGCGCCGAGGTCGCCAAGGCCACCGAGGCCACCGTAAGCGCAAGATCGCGGCCGTCCAGCCTCGTCGATCATGGAGTTATGGCGCCTGACGTGCGGTGATCCGGGCACTTTGTCACCCACCACGATTCCATGATCGACGAGGCAGGAACAACGATCGTCGATGTTGCGGGACGGAAAGCGCTTGCCTTACGATGCGCGGGGAGTCGGATCCGCGGGTGCCAGGGCGTTCACCCCCGATCAGATCGCCGTCCGCCGCCGCAGCGGCGGGACGGGTCCACCGCGCGTTCCGGGCCGGGCCGGTGGGCCGCCGCGATCACCTGCGGATCCTCGGAGGCAGTGCATGCACCCGTCCAGACATCGGCTGATCCTGCTCGCCGGAACGACGGCGGCCGCCGTCGTGGCCGGCACGCTCGGCACGGTGGTCGCCTCGGCCGCCGCTGTCGGCTGCCGGGTCGACTATCAGATCACCAACCAGTGGCAGGGCGGCTTCGGCGCCAACGTCACGGTCACCAACCTCGGCGACCCGGTCGACGGGTGGGCTCTCACCTGGTCGTACGCCGCCGGGCAGCAGGTCAGCCAGGCGTGGAGCGCCGCCGTCACCCAGTCCGGCGCCCAGGTCACCGCACGTAACGTCGACTACAACGCCGCCATCGCCACAAACGGCAGCGCCGGGTTCGGCTTCAACGCCTCGTGGACCGGCAGCAACCCGGTGCCGACAAGCTTCGCGCTCAACGGCACCACCTGCACCGGCGCGCCGGCCACCGACGGACCGACCACACCGGCACCGACCACGCCACCCCCGACCACCCCACCGCCGACCACGCCACCCCCCACCACGCCGCCACCGACCACCCCGCCACCGGCCGGGGCGAAACAGCTGGAGAACCTGGACCGAGGGTTGATAAGCGTTCGCTCCGGCAGCGGCAACCTGGTCTCCTGGCGACTGCTCGGCACCGAGACCTCCGGGGTGGCGTTCAACCTCTACCGGGGCTCGACCCGGGTCAACGCCAGCCCGATCACCGGCGCCACCAACTACCTCGACGACGGCGCGGCGGCCGGCTCGGCGTACACAGTGCGGGCCGTGGTCGGCGGCGTCGAGCAGGCGGCGTCGGCGCCGGCCCTGCAGTTCGGGGCGGGTTACCTGGACGTGCCGTTGCAGGTCCCGGCTGGTGGCACCACGCCCAGCGGGGAGACCTACACCTACAGCGCCAACGACGCCTCCGTCGGGGACCTCAACGGCGACGGCAGCTACGAGATCGTGCTGAAGTGGGACCCGTCGAACGCCAAGGACAACTCCCAGTCCGGCTACACCGGCAACGTCTACGTCGACGCGTACACCCTGACCGGCACCCGGCTGTGGCGGATCGACCTGGGCCGCAACATCCGCGCCGGCGCCCACTACACCCAATTCCAGGTGTACGACTACGACGGCGACGGCCGCGCCGAGGTGGCCATGAAGACCGCCGACGGCACCCGCTCCGGCACCGGTCAGCTCATCGGTTCGTCGTCGGCGGACTACCGCAACTCCAGCGGCTACGTGCTGTCCGGCCCGGAGTACCTGACCATGTTCAACGGCCAGACCGGCGCGATCGCCTCCACAGTCAACTACGACCCGCCGCGCGGCACTGTGTCGTCCTGGGGTGACTCGTACGGCAACCGGGTGGACCGGTTCCTCGCCGGCACCGCCTACCTGGACGGAGAGCGCCCCTCGCTGATCATGGCCCGGGGCTACTACACCCGCGCGGTCATCGCGGCCTGGGACTTCCGCAACGGCACGCTTACCAAGCGCTGGACGTTCGACTCGAACTCCTCCGGCAACGGCGCCGCCGCCGGCCAGGGCAACCACCAGCTCTCCGTGGCCGACGTCGACGCCGACGGCCGCCAGGAGATCGTCTACGGTGCCGCCACCATCGACGACAACGGTCGGCTGCTCTACTCCACGGGCAACGGGCACGGCGACGCCCTGCACGTCGGCGACCTCGACCCGGGCCGCGCCGGCCTGGAGGTGTTCAAGGTCGACGAGGACGCGAGCAAGCCCAGTTCCTGGTTCGCCGACGCCCGTACCGGTCAGATCCTCTGGTCCACGCCGGCCTCGGGTGACAACGGCCGGGGTGTCTCCGCGGACATCTGGGCGGGCAGCCCCGGTGCCGAGTCGTGGTCGTCGGCGGTCAACGGGCTGGCCAACACCAGGGGTCAGAACGTCGGCCGCAAGCCGTCCTCGGCGAACTTCCTCGCCTGGTGGGACGGCGACCCGGTGCGGGAGCTGCTCGACGCCACGAAGATCGACAAGTACGGCACCGGTGGCGAGACCCGGCTGCTCACCGGCAGCAACGTGGCGTCCAACAACGGCACCAAGTCCACGCCGGCGCTCTCCGGCGACATCCTGGGCGACTGGCGTGAGGAGGTGATCTGGCGGACCACCGACAGCCGGGCGTTGCGCATCTACAGCACACCCACCCCGACCAGCACCCGGATCTACACCCTGATGCACGACCCGCAGTATCGGGTGGCGATCGCGTGGCAGAACACCGCCTACAACCAGCCGCCACACCCGGGGTTCTTCATCGGCGACCAGATGGCCAGCCCACCCACCCCGAACATCTATCTACGTTGATCTGACCCCTGGTGGTCCCGACCGGGGTCGCCTAGGGTGGCAGGCACCGGGCCGCAGCCGCGGAATCCGCTCAGCTCCGGCCCGGTGCGCCACACCGCGGCATTCCCGACCCGTCCCGACCGGGAATGCCGTACCACCACCGGCACCAACATTAGGCAGCGTCGGGGTCGCTGGGGTGACGCTGACGTGAAGATCGTGTTTCATGCCTCCCGGCGCAGACCGCCCGCCACCTGCTCGGCGATCAACTCGTACGACCGCACCCGGTCGGCGACGTCGTAGACGAGCGTGGTCAGCATCAGCTCGTCCGCGCCGGTGCGCTCCACCAGCTCGGTGAGCTGCCGGCGTACGGTCTCCGGCGAGCCCATCGCCTGACCGTCGCGGCGTTGCAGGACGAACTCCCGCTCGATCTCGGAGTACGGGTACGCCGCCGCCTCGTCGGGGGTCGACAGCGGCTCCGGCCGTCCGGAGCGCAGCTTCAGGAACGACAACGCGCTCGGCCCGGCCAGCCACTCGGCCCGCTCGTCGGTCTCCGCGCACACCGCGTTGACCGCCACCATGGCGTACGGCTTGTCCAACCACTGCGACGGCCGGAAGTTCTGCCGGTACAGGGCCAACGCCGGCAGGGTGTTCGCCGAGCTGAAGTGGTGCGCGAAGGAGAACGGCAGACCGAGCAGGCCGGCGAGTTGGGCGCTGAACCCGCTGGAGCCCAGCAGCCACACGGCCGGCTGCTCGCCCCGACCCGGGGTGGCGACGATCTGCCCCGGCTTCTCCCCGCTGAAGTAGTTCATCAGGTCCGCCAGCTCGCGGGGGAAGCCCTCCGCGGACAGGCCCTCCATGGTGCGCCGCAACGCCAGCGCGGTCACCTGGTCGGTGCCGGGGGCCCGCCCGATGCCCAGGTCGATCCGACCGGGGTGCAGCGCCTCCAGGGTGCCGAACTGCTCGGCCACCACCAGCGGCGCGTGGTTGGGCAGCATCACCCCGCCCGAACCGAGGCGGATCGTCGACGTGTTCGCCGCCAGGTGCGCCAGCAGCACCGCGGGGGCCGAACTGGCGATCGCCGGCATGTTGTGGTGCTCGGCCACCCAGAACCGGCGGTAGCCCAACTCCTCGGTGCGTCGCGCCAACTCGGTGGTGGCTTCCAGGGCCGCGCCGACAGTGGTGCCCTTGGCGACCGGGGCAAGATCAAGAACAGACAACGGTACGGTGATCACACGCTTGGCCAACCCGTCGGCGGCCGGCTTTGTTCCGACCTGCGGATTTTCGTCGGCCAGCTCACCCGCTGCTCAGCCCATCCCGCGCGCCTGCTCGAAGATCAGACTGGTCTGGGTGTGCTGCACCACAGGGTCGACCGCGAGGTGGTCCAGCACGAAGTCGCGCAGCGCGTCACCGGACGCCGCCCGCACGTGCAGCACGTAGTCCTCCGCACCTGCCACGTGGAACACCGAGACCACCCCCGGCAGCCGCACCGACCGGGCCCGGAAGGCGTCCACCGCCGCCCGCTCGTGCGCGGTCAGCCGCACCGACACCAGCGCCTGCAACGGCAGGCCGAGCGCGGCCGGGTCCACCTCGGCGTGGAAACCGCGGATCGCGCCCCGCTCGCGCAGCGTCCGGGTACGGGTCAGACACGTCGACGGGGCCACCCCCACCCGCTCGGCGAGGGCGTTGTTCGGCAGCCGGCCATCGGCGGCCAACTCGGTCAGGATCGCGCGATCCACCTCGTCCAGGGCCGGGTACGGCCGCAGATCGTTCGGCGCAGGAGACATTCCGCCATCCTCGCCCGAATCCTGAACCGAAACCAGCGGCATCGACAGAATCATCTGCCGAGGCATTGCCTGTCGGACGGTAGATGTTCGACGCTACCGGCATGACAACGATGGACACCCGGGCCGTACACGCCGGTCGTGACGACCTCCGCACCCTCGGTGTGCACGTACCGCCCATCGACCTGTCCACCACCAACCCACTGCCCTCGGTCGAGGACGGCGGCGCCGCGTACGAACAACTCGCCACCGGTGGCACCCTGCCCAGCGAGGGCGGCGCCGTCTACCAACGGCTCTGGAACCCCACAGTCGCCCGCTTCGAAACCGCCCTCGCCGAGTTGGAGGGCACCGCGCAGGCCGTCGCCTTCGCCAGCGGCATGGCCGCCCTCACCGCCACGCTGCTCGCCGCCGCCCGCGACGACCGCCGGCACGTCGTCGCCGTCCGACCCCTCTACGGCGGAACGGACCACGTCCTCGCCACCGGCCTGCTCGGCACCACAGTCACCTGGGCCCGCCCCGACGAGGTCGCCGCCGCCATCCGCCCCGACACCGCGCTTGTCATCGCCGAGACGCCCGCCAACCCCACAGTCGACCTGGTCGACATCGCCGCCCTCGCCGCCGCGGCCGGCGACGTCCCACTGCTCGTCGACAACACCGTCGCCACCCCGGTCCTGCAACAACCCGCCCGGCACGGCGCCACCCTGGTCCTGCACAGCGCCACCAAGAGCATCGGCGGACACGGCGACGTCCTCGCCGGCGTCGTCGCCTGCGACGCCGACTGGGCCGCGCGACTCCGTCAGGTCCGCGCGGTCACCGGCGCGATCCTGCACCCGCTCGGCGGCTACCTGCTGCACCGCGGCCTACAGACCCTGCCGCTGCGGGTCCGCGCACAACAGGCCAGCGCCGAGAAGCTCGCCGGCTGGCTCGCCGACCACCCCGCCGTACACCGGGTGCACCACCCCTCGGTGCACGACCCGGCGGCGCTCGTCGGCCGGCAGATGGCCGGACCCGGCAGCCTGCTCGCCTTCGAGGTACGCGGCGGCGCTCCCGCCGCGGCGACCGTCGCCGGCGCCTGCCACCTCATCACCCACGCGGTGTCGCTCGGCGGCGTCGACACCCTCATCCAGCACCCGGCGTCGCTCACCCACCGCCCCGTCGACGGCGACGCGAAACCCGCGGCCGGCCTGCTGCGTCTCTCGGTCGGCCTGGAAGACCCCGAGGACCTGCGCGCCGACCTCGCCCAGGCACTCGACACGATCGCCTGATCAGCGCAGTTCGCGGTTGCCCAACACCCGGATCGGGGAACCCTGCCGAGCCACCCGCAGCATCGCCCGACCGATCCCGTCGGTAGTGGTGACCTGGTTCGGCAGCAACCGACGCAGCACCGGGAACAGCGGACGCGTCACCGCGTAGCCGATCCGGTAGCCGCGGATCCGCGACACCGCGCCGTAGGTCGGCTGGATGAACCCCGGACGCGCCGCGTAGCCGTTGGGCAGCAACTCCATGATCGCGTTCTCGGTACGGCCCTTGACCCGCGCCCACATCACCCGACCCCGACCCGACGAATCCGTCCCGACCCCCGAGACGTAGACGAAGGTGACCTGCGGGCTCACCTCGGCCAGCAACCGCGCCGCCGCGAGCGGGTAGTCGTAACTGACCCGGGTGTACGCGGCCTCGTCCAGACCCAGCGAGGACACCCCCAGGCAGTAGAAACACGCGTCCACGCCGGTCAGCTCGGCGCGGAGCGACGCCAACTCGCCCACGTCCGCGACTGTCAGCTCCCGCAGCTTCGGATCGTGCCGACCGGTCGGCCTCCGGCCGACGGTGAGCACCTCCCGCACGTCCTCGGCGAGCAGCGCCTCCCGCAACACACCCTGGCCGACCATGCCTGTCGCACCGAAGATGACCACCCGCATCAGCATCCACCCCTGTCGTCGACCACTCGGCTCATCCTGCTCGAAGGCGTGGTGTTCCGGACAACCGAGCGTCCCACCGGCGCGCCAGCGGGATCAGCACTTCGGGCCGACGTGCCGGTCCAGCGTGGCGACCGCGTCGCGTCGCGCCACCGACAGCGAGTTGCGCCGGTTCATCCGCCAGGCGACGCCCAGCAGGTCGAGGCCCCACTGGCAGAGCCGCATGATGTCGGCCGACTCGTTGACGAACATGTAGCGCGGATAGACGTACGCCTTGCCACGCACTGTCACCCGGTTGGCTGTTCGGCATCCGTCGGAGTGGAAGAGCCCGCGCAGGAAGCTGCCGGGATGGACTTCGAGAATCCGCCGTTGCCAGTCGGTCAGGACGATAGGTCGCTCGTGCTTCCTGCCCGGACCGTGCTGTGGCAGCAGGCACGGCCAGTGGGTGCCGTAACTCTGCACGCCGACGCAACCCTGTTTCTGGACCCGTTGCACCTTCGACGCCAGCACGGCTCGCATGGCCGTGTCGCACGCCTCGATCAACCCGGGCCACGCATGGGAACAGTAGATGCGCAGCACCGGGACGCGTGCCGCTGTCACCAGGTGGCCGTCGCCCAGGTAGAGACCGAGCAGGTAGGCGTAGGCGGCGAGGTCGGTCGGATTCTGGACATCCGGCCGGCACCGGAAGCACCGTAGCTCCGTGCCGCGCTTCACCGGCTCGGGTCGATCGACGCACCAGTGCCAGACCGTGGCATACGGCAACGAGAGCGTGCGAGCCACGGAGCGGACGGTGTGTCCGCGTGCGTGGAGAGCGCGGGCTCGTGCCCGTAACTGCGGTGGGTGCATCCGCACATCATCGAACAGGTGTATGACAAGGTGCCGGGAGCGGGATTCGAACCCGCAAGCCCTTTCGGGCAGAAGTGTTTGAGACTTCCGTGTATGCCGTTCCACCATCCCGGCGGGTGCCGCTTACTGTACCCGACTACTCTCATGCGGGAGCATGGGTGGTAGCCGTGCAGTGATCGATGGTGGGAGTGGCTGGTGGCTGAGATGCCGACGGATGCCGAGCGCAGGCGCGTGCTGATCGCCGAGGACGAGGCGCTGATCCGGCTGGACCTCGCCGAGATGCTTGTCGAAGAGGGTTACGAGGTGGTGGGGGAGGCCGGCGACGGTGAGACAGCCGTTCGCCTCGCCGAGGAGTTGAAGCCCGATCTGGTCATCCTCGACATCAAGATGCCGATCATGGATGGGTTGGCTGCCGCCGAGCGGATCGCCGGGGCCCGGATCGCGCCGGTGATCATCCTGACCGCGTTCAGCCAGCGTGATCTGGTGGAGCGGGCGCGGGCGGCAGGCGCGATGGCGTACCTCGTGAAGCCGTTCCAGAAGAGTGACCTGGTCCCGGCGGTGGAGATCGCGCTGTCGCGCTACTCCGAGGTCGCGGCCCTGGAGGCCGAGGTCGCGAGCCTGACCGACCGTCTGGAGATCCGCAAGGCGGTGGAGCGGGCCAAGGGCGCGTTGATGACCACGTACGGGATGACCGAGCCGCAGGCGTTCAAGTGGATCCAGCGCACGGCGATGGACCACCGGATGACCATGAAAGAGGTCGCCGAGCGGATCCTCGCGGAGACCGCCGGCGGCGAGGTGTCGCAGCAGCCGACCGTCTGATCGCTGTCAGGTGCTCGGCGGCGGGCGAACGGATCGATAGCATCACCCGCGTGTCGGTCCGACGTGTGGTCGCGGTGTCCGGAGTTGCCCTCACGCTGCTCGCGGGCTGCCCGTCCACTGAGGACCGGCGCCCGCCCGAACCGGTTCGCCCACGGTGGGCGTTGGCGGCTCTGCCGGTGCCCCCGGGTCCGCCGGGTCGGCTCATCGTTCGTGACGTGACCGCCTGTGCGGGTACGTGGTACGCGGTCGGTGCGGTGGGTGCGCCGGACGGCGCAACCCGGCCGGCGGCCTGGCGGAGCGTGGACGGCCAGGATTGGGCTCCTGTGCCGTTGCGACCGATCAGTTACTACGGCGAGCGGGCGATCCTCTACGCCGCCGGCTGCCACCAGGGCCGGATCGCCGTCATCGGCGCCCGCGCGGGTGGCGCGCACGGCAACCCACGGGTGCGGACGTGGCGGCCGGACACCGACGGTGCGTTGACCGAGGTGCCGGCGGAGTTCGAGCTGTACGGCGGACCGGACGCGGTGAGCGCGAGCCGCATCGCCGGTGGTGCCGCCGGATGGCTGATCGCGGGTGCCCGGACGGGCGGGGCGGCGGTGTGGCGTTCCCCGGATGCGGCCGGCTTCGCGTTGGTCGACGACGCTCCCGGGCTGGCAAGTGATTCGGGGCTGACCACCATCGCGACGGATGCGCTCGCGGTGCCTGACGGCTGGTTGGTCGGCGGCGCCGGTCGGCCGGCGGATCGGGCCGACCGTGATCCGTTCGTCTGGTCGTCGGCTGACGGTCGGGCGTGGACGCGCCTGGCGTTGCCGGCGACGGACGCGGACGAGATCGTGCAGCGTCTCGTCCGGGTGGGTGCCGTCGTGCACGCCCTCGGGGTGCGGGGGAGCGGCTTCCAGGCGTGGGCGTTTGAGCCCCGGGCCGGGTCGCCGGGGACGGCGACGGGTGCCGGCCAGTGGCGGGCGGTGGCCGGGTTCGGGGCGACCGGCACCGGCGCGGTGGCCGGGGTGGAGGCGGTCGCCGGCGGTGCTGGTGTGCTGCTGGCGATGACTGTGGCAGCCGATGGGCATCGGCTGTGGCGCTCCGCCGGGGACGGCGCGTCGTGGTTGCCGGTGGCGCTGCCGGCGGAAGTTTCCGCTGGTGGGGACACGTCGGCGGCGGTTACGGCGCAGGACGGTCGGATGGTTGTCACGATCGACGACGGGGTGGCGGCGAGACTGTGGTTCGCCCCTTCCGGGCCCGTCTGACGAGTTGTCGACACCCGCCGATGTGACATCTAAACGCGAAGTTCCCCGCCGCTGGTAACGGTTGAGTCAATGCCGCCTACGACACCTTACGGTGAGTAGTGCTTGTGGGATAACGTCCCGCCCCAGACCGGGTGAACGGTCCGGTCCGTTGTCGCCTCGGCGTTCTGCCGGGCGCCGGCGGGCTTCTGGACGGAGGAGGGTTCCAGCCTTGAGGCAAAACTTCGTGCGCGTCCTCGGCAGCGTCGCCATCTTGGCGCTTGTTGCCGGCGGCGCCAGCGCATGTAAGAAGGACGAGGGCACGTCGGAAGGTTCCGCCAACAAGGCGTGCGACCTCAAGATCGGTTTCTTCGGTGCGCTCTCCGGCGCCGACGCTGGCCTGGTCACCCCGATGAAGCAGGGTGCCGACCTGGCCGTGGAGAAGTACAACGCGGAGAACGCGGACTGCAAGGTCACCGTTCAGGCGTTCGACTCGCAGGGCAAGGCCGACCTGGCCGGTGGCCTCGCGACCAGCGCGGCGGCCGACACGAAGATCGTGGCGATGGTCGGCCCGGCGTTCTCCGGTGAGAGCGAGGTCGCGCTGCCGATCTTCGACACCGCGGGTCTCGCCGTGATCAGCCCGTCGGCCACCCGGCCGAGCCTGTCGGAGAAGGGCTGGAAGGTCTTCCACCGTGGCGTGGGCAACGACTTCTCCCAGGGCCCGGCGGTCGCCAGCTACATCAAGAACGTGCTGAAGTCCGACAAGGCGTTCGTCATCGACGACCAGTCGGCGTACGGCGCGGGTCTGGCCGACGAGGTCAAGAAGGGCCTCGGCCCGGTGGTGATCGGCACCGACAAGGTGGTCGACAACGCACAGGAGTTCGGTGCGCAGATCTCCAAGGTGAAGACCAGCGGTGCCGCTGTCCTCTTCTACGGCGGTTACACCGAGGAGGCCGCGCCGTTCCTCAAGCAGCTGCGCGCTGCGGGCTGGACCGGCACGTTCATCGGTGGTGACGGCATCAACGACGCCAACATGCTGTCGGTGGCCGGTCAGAAGGACGTCGAGGGCACCATCGCCACCTGCCCGTGTGGGCCGGCGACCGCGGCCAAGGGCACCTTCGTGACCGACTTCAAGGCCAAGTACAGCGTCGACCCGGGCGTGTACGCGGACGTGTCGTTCGACCTGGCGAACATCTACCTCGAGGCGATCAAGGCCGGTAAGACCTCGCGCGCCGACATTCAGGCGTTCCTCTCCTCCTACAACAAGGCCGGTTCCGCCTCGGGCGTGACCTACAAGTGGGAGCCGAACGGCGAGCTGGACCCGGCGCAGGTCAAGGTGTGGGCGTTCAAGGCGAAGGCCGGCGCGTGGGCTCCGGACGTGGAGGTCCCGAAGGCCTGATCCCGTTGGGGTCACAGGTTGAGGGCGTGACGAACAGAGCTGTTTCGATGCGGCCGGGGTGTGTAACCCCGGCCGCGTCGGCTCAGCGCAACACCCTTCGGAGCATCGGTGGACTTTGCAGAACTCGTCCGGGGTTTCCCGGAACTGACCACAACCGGGTTGGTGCAAGGAGCGATCTACGCGCTCATCGCCCTTGGCTACACCCTCGTCTACGGCGTACTTCGCCTGATTAACTTCGCGCACTCCGAGGTCTTCATGATCGGCACGTTCGGTGCCATCTGGACCTGGGCGGCCTTCGGGCTTGATAGCAACAGCAGCGCTCCGTCGGTGGGTGGCGCGCTGCTTCTCATCGCACTGGCGATAGTGGCCGCGGCGCTGCTGTCCGGCAGCGTCGCGCTCCTGATCGAGGTTACCGCCTACCGTCCGCTTCGGCGGCGCAACGCACCGCCGTTGGCCTTCCTGATCACGGCCATCGGCGCGTCGTACGCGTTGATGGAGCTGATGGGCACGCTCACCCAGCGCCGCCAGGTCGGCGCCCCGGCCCTGCTGCCCGCTGACACGCTGTTCAGCATCGGTGGCTGGAGCGTCACGCCGGTGCAGATGCTGACGCTGAGCGTGGCCATCATCATGATGGTGGGGTTGGACTGGTTCGTTAACCGCACCCGGTTCGGCAAGGGCATCCGCGCGGTGGCGCAGGACGCCAACACCGCCGCGCTGATGGGTGTCAACAAGAGCCGCGTGATCGCGCTGGTCTTCGTGCTTGGTGGTCTGATGGCTGGTGTGGCCGCCGTCTTCAGTGACATGAAGAGCGGAAACACCAGGTACAACATCGGTTTCCTGCTCGGCCTCAAGGCGTTCTCCGCCGCGGTGCTGGGCGGTATCGGCAACCTGCGGGGCGCGGCGATCGGCGGCATCCTGCTGGGCCTGGTCGAGAACTACGGGTCGGCGCTGTTCGGCTCGCAGTGGCGGGACCTCATCGCCTTCGTGGTGCTCATCGTCCTGCTGATGTTCCGGCCGACCGGTCTGCTGGGCGAGTCGTTGGGGAGGGCGCGGGCATGACCGCTCTGCGAGAGCGTTGGCACTCCGCATCGAGTGCCATCGGTCGGCGGGTCGACGGGCTGCCGAAGTCCGCCCGGATCACGGGACTGTTGGCCTTCATCGCCTTCCTCTACGTCCTGCCGAACAAGTGGTTCTACGAGTACCTGAACATTCCGGGTCTGTGGATCCCGCTGTACACCACGCGCAACGACATGGCGGCGGTGCTGTTCTACTGCGCGTGGATCGTGCTGCTGTCCCTCGGTCTGAACGTGGTGGTCGGGTACGCGGGCCTGCTGGACCTGGGCTTCTTCGGCTTCTTCGCCGTCGGCGCGTACACGGTGGCGTTGTTGACGTCGCCGGAGAGCAAGCTCATCACCGAGTACAACTGGCTGGAAAGCCCGTGGCCCTGGTTGGTCACTGTGCCTATCGCGATCGCCCTGGCGTTGCTGTCGGGTGTGCTGCTCGGTGCGCCGACGCTGCGCCTGCGTGGTGACTATCTGGCGATCGTGACGCTCGGTTTCGCGGAGATGATCCGGATCATCGCGAAGAACCAGGACTGGATCCTCAACGGTGACCGGGGCATCCCGCAGGTGGGGCACCCGCCGGGCAAGTACCCGGACGGCTCCGCCATCTTCCAGTTCGAGTTCAAGCCGTACTACTGGCTGCTGCTCACCGTGATCATCGGTGCGGTCTTCCTGATCCGGAACCTGGCCAACAGCCGGGTGGGTCGGGCGTGGGTGGCGATCCGTGAGGACGAGGACGCGGCCGAGTTGATGGGCGTGCCGACGTTCCGGTTCAAGCTGTGGGCGTTCGCGATCGGCGCGGCGGTCGGCGGTCTGTCCGGCACGTTGTGGGCCGGTCAGGCCAACTTCGTCAACTCGTCGACGTTCTCGCTCGAGAACTCGATCCTGGTGTTGGCGGCGGTGCTGCTCGGCGGTGCGGGCAGCATCGGTGGCGCGATCCTCGGCGGCTTCCTGGTCATCTACATTCCGGAGTGGCTACGGTCGGTGGGTGACGTCTTCGGCCTGCCGGAGACGGCTACCGTCTTCGGTAACGACTTCGACGTCAGCCCGACCTCGTTGCGCTATTTCATCTTCGGGATCCTGCTGATCATCGTGATGATCTTCCGACCGCAGGGTCTCTGGCCGAACCGGCGGCGGGCCGCCGAGCTCAAGGACCGGCAGAAGGAGGTGGCTGTCGTTGAGTGAGCCACGGATGGGTAGCGAGCGCGACGTCAGCAGCGAGCGCGACATGGCGATCGACGCGCGGACGACGGTGGGTAGCCCGCCGGAGACGTCGTCGACGCCGGACGAGGCGGTCAGTGAGCCGACCCCGTCGGCCGACGGTCGCAAGCCGCTGCTGGAGGTCGACCACGTCACGCTGCGGTTCGGCGGCGTGGTGGCCCTCAACGACGTCAACTTCACCCTCTACGAGGGGGAGATCCTCGGGCTGATCGGTCCGAACGGCGCGGGCAAGACCACCTGCTTCAACGCGATGACCGGCGTCTACGCCCCGACGACCGGCCAGATCCGGTTCCGGGGTGAGAAGGTCAGCGGCCGTAAGCGGTTCCAGATCACCAAGCTGGGCATCGCCCGTACGTTCCAGAACATCCGGCTCTTCCCGGAGATGACGGCACTGGAGAACGTGCAGGTCGGTGCCGACGCCAACCACAAGACGAGCGTTCCGAGCGCCTTGCTGCGGCTGCCGCGGCACTGGCGCGAGGAGCGGCAGGGCAAGGCGAAGGCCCACGAGCTGCTGGACTTCGTGGGCATCCAGGGTCGCTCCGGCGACCTGGCTCGCAACCTGTCGTACGGTGACCAGCGTCGTCTGGAGATCGCTCGGGCCCTGGCCACCGATCCCACGCTGCTCTGCCTCGACGAGCCCGCCGCCGGCTTCAACCCGGCGGAGAAGGTGGCCCTGCTGCAGCTGATCCGCAAGATCCGCGACTCCGGGGTGACCGTCCTGCTGATCGAGCACGACATGCGACTGGTCATGGGCGTGGTGGACCGGCTGGTGGTGCTGGAGTTCGGGCAGAAGATCGCCGAGGGGTCGCCGGCCGAGGTGCGCGACGATCCGAAGGTGATCGCGGCCTACCTGGGAGGTGTCGAGGATGCTGCTTGAGATCGACAATCTGAAGCTGCTCTACGGTCGCATCGAGGCGTTGCACGGCATCAGCCTGCACGTCGACCAGGGCGAGATCGTGGCGCTGATCGGCGCGAACGGCGCCGGCAAGACCACGACCATGAAGGCGATCTCGGGGCTGCACGCCATTTCCGGGGGCAGCATCAAGTTCGAGGGCAACGATGTCAGCCGGCTGCGCGCCGACCTGCGGGTGATCCGGGGGATCGGGCAGTCGCCGGAAGGGCGTGGTGTCTTTCCCGGCATGACCGTGCTGGAGAACCTGGAGATGGGGGCCTACACCCGTCGGGACAAGGCCGAGATCACCAAGGACCTGGCCATGGTGTTCGACCTGTTCCCACGGCTGCACGAGCGGCGTAAGCAGGCCGGTGGGACGCTCTCCGGCGGTGAGCAGCAGATGTTGGCGGTGGGTCGGGCGCTGATGACCCGTCCGAAGCTGCTGCTGCTGGACGAGCCGTCGATGGGCTTGGCGCCCAAGTTGATCCAGCAGATCTTCGAGATCATCACCCGGATCAACGAACAGGGCACCACCATCCTGCTTGTCGAGCAGAACGCCCAGCAGGCGCTCTCCCGGGCCCACCGGGGGTACGTGTTGGAGACCGGTCGGATCGTCAAGGAGGGCACCGGCCAGGAACTCCTGCACGACCCGGCGGTCAAGGAGGCGTACCTCGGCGTCGCGTGACGCGGTGACCGGCCGGGTGGCATCTGCCACCCGGCCGGTTTCTTCGCGCGCTGTCGGTAAACGGCGGCGGCTACCGACCCGGCACCGACAGGGGCCGGAACACCTCGACCACGTCGTCGAGCCGGACCGTCAGCGCTGCCGCGAGCAACGCGAACGGGGCGGTGATGGCCAGGGCGGGCAGGTCGGTGGCGGGTTGCCACAGGACCGCACCGGCCCCGGCCACACCGACCAGAGCCAGTGTGGCGTTACGGACGACGTGACGCCGGCCGAAGGGCGCCGAGAGGTCGCCGCCGAAGCACCGGCACGAAGCGGTCACCCCGCGGCTCAGGGCGGTGGCGATGGCAGCCGAGAACCCGGTGAGCAACGCGGCGGCCAGCCCGAGCCCGCCGGCCGTCAACCCCGGTACCGGTAGCGCGAGCAGCAGCGCGCACACCGCGACCTCGGCGCCGGCGACTGCCACCGCCACGGGCCCCACCAGGCTCGCCGGCACCAGGCGCAGGGCTGCCACGGAGGCCACGAACTCCCCGAACCGCCGCCGGTCACGAAGCTTGCCCAGCACCGCGGCGAGGAAGATCAGGAAGATGAGAGATCGACTGAACGCGGCCACATAGGACACTGCTTGTCCTCCGGTAGTCGGAACCATTCGCTTGACGTCGCGCCGGCCGGGCCCGCCACACCCGGTGGGCCGAGGTGCTGGTGCGGGGCTGTCCGGCCGGCCAGCCCGTTTGTCGGTCTCGGGGCTGGTCAGGTCGGGCCCGTACCCCGGCGGACCGGGCCGAGGATCCGGGTTCCCGGCACGAAGCCGAACATCCGGGAGTCGACGCTGTTGTGGCGATTGTCGCCGAGCAGCAGGTAGTGCCCGGGTGGGACGAGGGCTGACCCGCCGGTGGGGTCGGGCACCCCGCCGGCCGCTGCACCGTCATCGTCGTGGTTCGAGGCGCGGAACTCCGTGGGCACCGGATCGCCGGGTCCAGCGACCGCACGCTTCACGATCCATTTCCGGCCGGCCAGCGGCGTCGTCCCGGCGGCCAGCGGCGTCGTCCGCCACCCGCCGTCCACCGGCCGCTCGACCACCACCATCTCGCCGGTCTTGATGCTGGCCGCCGGCACCCGGCGGACCAGCACCCGCTCACCCGGGCGGAGCGTCGGGGCCATCGACTGTCCCTCCACGGTGATGAGCGCCCAGCCGCGTCGCAACCAGATCAGCAGGCCACCCAGCACCAGCACGACCAGACCGCTGAGCACCGCGAAGACCATCTGCCGCTCACCTCTCAATTCGCAACCGGCTGGTAGCCCGCGGCCTGCAGGTTGAACAGCCGGGCGTACGTGCCCTGCGCCGCCAGCAGATCCTCGTGCCTGCCCTGTTCCGCTATCACCCCGTCGCGCAGCACCACGATGTGGTCGGCGTCGCGGATCGTGCCCAGCCGGTGCGAGATCAGCAGCGTGGTCCGCCCCTCGCGCAGCCGTCGCAGCCGGTGGTGCAGATCGGCCTCTGCCTCCGCGTCCAGGCCGGCGCTGGGCTCGTCGAGGATCAGCAGGTCGCGGTCTGCGCGCAGAAAGGACCGGGCGAGCGCGAGGCGCTGCCACTGTCCACCGGAGAGCAGCACGCCGGTGCTGACGTCGTCGCGGTCGGCCGGGTCCGCGAACATACGGGTGAGCTGGGTCGCGTACCCGTGCGGGAGTGCCATCACGGCATCGTGGGCGCCGGCCCTCTTGGCCGCGGTGGTGATGCGCTCGGTGTCGTCGAGGGCGCTGGTGTCGCCGAGGGCGATGTTTTCGGCAGCGGACAGGTCGTAGCACATGAAGTCCTGGAATGTCGCCCCGAGCCGGTCGCGCAACTGGCTGACGTCGAGCTCGCGGTAGTCGACGCCATCCCAGCACAGGCTGCCGCGGCTGGGGTCGTAGAACCGGGACAGCAGCTTCACGAGCGTGCTCTTGCCCGCGCCGTTGAGCCCGACGATGGCCACGGTCCGGCCGCGCGGAATGGTCAGGTTGAGGCCGCGCAACACCCAGGGGTGCCCATCGCCGTACCGGAACCAGACGTCGCGCAGTTCGATGGCCTGGCGCAGCGGCGGCACCGGCGCCGGGTCGGCGGGCAGCGCCAGATCCGGGGTGGCGGCAAGAACGTCCCGGTAGTGGGTGAAGCGCAGCAGTGCCTGGTGCGCGTCGGCGAACCTGCTGATCCCGGTGGCGACCGCCCCCTGCACCCCGGCCACGGCGGCGATGAAGATCGTCACGTCGCCAAGGCTGAGCCGACCCTGCCGGGCGGCGAGAATGGCCCAGACCAGGCCGGTGCCGGCGGCGATCGCACCGGTGAGCGCCAGCCCGGCCTGCACCAGGACCTCCCGCCGGTCCATCCGGCGGTTGGCCGCGTTGAGGGCACGCAACTCCGCGATCATCCGCTTGCCGAACAGGTCGCCGAGATTGAACAGTCGAATCTCCTTGGCCGCGGCCAGGCCGGTGAGCAGCTCCCCGTAGAAGTACTGGCGTCGCTCGGTCGGTGTGATCTGCCACATCACCGTCGCCCGTTGCCGGGACAACCGCAGCTCTGCCCGCATGGTGGGGATGGCCACCAGGGCGAGGACTCCCACCATCCACGGGTTGAGCAGGGCCAGCGTGGCGGTGAAGCCGACGATGGTGAGCAGGCCGGCAAGCAGGTCCAGCCCGCCGCCGGCGACCGCGATGGGGCTGTTGCGGCCGGCCTCGTCGGCCATGTTGAGGTGGTCGCGGAAGGCCGGGTCCTCCAGCCTCCCGAGGCCGGGCAGACGGTCGATCGCGCGATACATGTCGGCCTGGGCGCGGATCGAGATCCTTCGCCGCCACTCGGCCTCCACGTAGCGCAGCAGGTGCGGCAGCGTGGCCACGGCCACCCCGGTGAGCGCGAGCGCGACCGCGCCCCCGACCACCGCCGCCACCGGTTCGCCGCCAGGATCGGCGAGCCGGTCCACGACCAGCTTGGTGAGGAGGCCGACGCCCACCGGGGTCACGCCGGCGACGATCGCCAGCAGCGCTTGGAGGACCGCCATGCTGGGGGCCGATCGGTAGGCCAGGCCGACCGCTGCGATGACCAGCTGGCGGTCCACCCCACGCCGGATGTCCCGTGGTGTCACGCGGGCACCGGGGCGGGCAGGTCGGTCCATCCCGTACCGCTGCGTCGGACGGTGCCCGTCGTGTCGAGCAGACACCAGCAAGGAAACGCGGCGGCCTGGAACGCGGTGGCGAGGCTGCCGTCGGCGCCGTCGAGCACCACCCGGGCGACCTCGGTGAGTCGGCTGGCCAGCTCGGGCACCTCCGGCTCATCACCGGTCACCACCGCGAGGATCTGACCTCGACCACCGGGGAAGGCCGTGGCCTGCGTGACGAACCGGGGCAGCGCCTCCCGGCAGGCCCGACAGTCGGTCGAGAAGAAGACGACGAGCGTGTCCCCGGTCAGCTCCTCCCGGCGTACCGGCACTCCGTCCGTGTCGACGCCCTCGAAGGCGGCGGGCGTCTGCCCGGCCCCGATGATGCCCGGCCCGTCGCCGGACGGCCGACCGGCGAGCAACTCGCTGTGCTCACGCAGTCGGCGGATGATTGCCAGGGCCAGCAGCAGGTTCAGTGTCCCCAGCGTGCACGCGAGGACCACGGCGGTGATGAGGTACGGCACGGCGCTACTCCTTCTCGTGGATCCCCGGCCGACCGGGACGGTTGACGGGCATTTGGCGACAGTGATTGGCGAGACCCGGGCGGCCGGCGAGTGGAAGGCCGGCCGCCCGAGCCGTGACGTCAGCCGCTGGTTCAGCAGCCGTCCTTGACGCCCGTCCAGGGCCCGCAGGCGCAGTTGGTGTTCGTCCAGCAGGTCCGCCGCTGGTAGACGCCCCGGTTACAGCGGTATTCGTACCGCGTGTTGGAGCCGCAGTCGGCGGCCGAGGCGGTCACCTTCGGGGCGACGAAGCCGAGCAGGCGGTCGCCGATGGAGTTGACGATTCGGATCATTCGTTTTCACCTCCTTGAAGCTGTGTTGACAGCCATCGTGGATCTTCCGCTTGGTCATCGACTGGATGCGGAATGGACGACCGGAGCGTCAGCACGCCGACACAGAAAGTGATCTTGGCCACGGGGGGTGGCGTGGAGCCCGGAATATGGGACAGGGGATCTGCGGATAGACATGTTGGGCCCGTTCGCCGCTTGCGGCGGTGACCGGCACGGCCGGGGTCGGCAAGACCACGGGACGGTTGGCGAGCAATCGGCGACAGTGCCGGGCGAGGCCCGGGCGGCCGGCGGGTGAAGGCCGGCCGCCCGGGCCGTGACGTCAGCCGCTGGGTCAGCAGCCGTCCCTGACGACGACCCATGTCGTGCAGGCGCAGCCGGGGCGCGCGAAGCAGCCCCGCCGCTGGTAGACACCGTTGTAGCAGCGGAACTCGTATCGCTCGATGGGGCCGCAGTCGGCGGCCGAGGCCGTCGCCTTCGGGGCGACGAAGCCGAGCAGGCGGTCGCCGACCGAGTTGACGATTCGGATCATTAGTTTCACCTCCTTCAATCTGTTGACAACCATCGTGGATCTTCCGCTTGGTCATCGACTGAATGCACAATGGACGGTCGGAGCGTCAGGACGCCGACAGAAAGCGATCTTGGCCACGGGGGGTGGCGTGGAGCCGGAATATGGGACAGGGGATCTGCGGATAGACATGTTGGGCCCGGTCCGCCTGTGGCGGGGCGTGGCCGAGCTGCCGGCGGGCCCACCGCAGCGGCGGGCGGTGCTGGCGCTGCTGACGTTGGCCGCGGGCCAGCCGGTCGGGCGCGACGAACTGGTGGACGCGCTCTGGCCGACAGAGCCGCCGAGGCGCGTCACGAACGTGCTGCAGACCCACGTGAAGCATCTGCGTCGGGTGTTGGAGCCCGGCCGGACGGCGCGAAAACCCAGCCGGGTGCTGCCCTCGGTCGGCACCGGATACCGGCTGGCGGTCGATCCGGTCGCGGTTGACCTGTACCGGTTCCGTCGGCTGGTGGACGAGGCCCGTACCGCACACGCCGCCGACGACCAGGCGCGGGTCTGGGAGCTGACCGGATGGGCGTTGAACCTCTGGCAGACGCCCCTCGCCGACGTTCCGATGCTCGCCGGGCACCCCCGTACCGCTGCGATGACCACGGAGTCGCAGTTGGTGATCTCTTGGCGGGTGGATGCGGCGATCCGCATGGGCCGGGCAGCGGAGGTGCTCGCACTGGTACGCGCGGAGGCCCGCGCCAGGCCCCTCGACGAGCCGGCGCAGGCGGACCTGATGCGGTGCTACCTGGCCCTCGGCCGGCGGGCGGAGGCATTCGCCGTCTTCGAATCGACCCGCAGGCGTCTCGTGGCCGAGCTGGGAGTCGACCCCGGCGCCCTGCTCACCGACGCGCATCGGGAGTTGCTCGAACCCGATCGGAGCACGCCCGCCGTCAGCCGACCAGCTGCCCCTTCGGTGACCCTGGCCGGCTCCTCGGCCGTCGAGGAGCCGATCGGCCTGGCTGGCTCCTCGGCCGTCGAACAGCCGATCGGCCTGGCCGGCTCATCGGCCGTCGAACAGCCGATCGTGCCGGCCCAGCTTCCGCCCGACGCGGTTGCGTTCGTCGGTCGTACCGAGCAACTGCGGTGGCTCGACGACGTGGCGACGGGTGGGGCCAGCTGCCGTTCGCCGCTTGCGGTGGTGACCGGTACGGCCGGGGTCGGCAAGACCACGCTTGCGGTGCACTGGTCGCACCGGGCCGCCGAGTGGTTTCCCGACGGCCAGCTCTACGCCGACCTCCGGGGATTCGATGCGGGGACCGGTCCGGTCCGGGTCGACGAGGTGATGCGCGGTTTCCTCACCGCCCTCGGGGTCGCCACGGAGCGGATGCCGGCCGGGCTGACCGCCCAGGTCGGCCTCTATCGCAGTCTGCTCGTCGGCCGGCGGGTGCTGGTCCTGCTCGACAACGCGCGGTGCGCCGACCAGGTCCGCCCGCTGCTGCCCAGCTCCGCCGGTTGTTTCGCGGTCGTCACCAGCCGCGTCGACCAGCGTGGTCTCGTGGTCACCGGGGCCCGACCGCTCAGTCTGGGCCTGATGACCGAGGTGGAGGCGCGGCAGTTGCTGACCAGCCGGTTCGACTCGCCACGGGTGGCAGCGGCCCCCGAAGCGGTCGACCAGCTCGTGGCGGCCTGCGCCCGACTGCCGCTGGCACTCGCCATTGTGGCCGCCCGCGCCACCGCCCAGCCCCAGCTGCCGCTGGCGGCCCTGGCCAGCCAGCTGCGCGCCGGTGCCAGTGACCTCACCGCGTTCGCCGACGAGGACGAGTCCTTCGACATCCGGGCCGTCTTCTCCTGGTCCTACCGCGCCCTCCCCGCCGACGCCTCAGCGCTGTTCCGGCTGCTCGGCCTGCATCCCGGTCCGGACATCTCGGTAGCTGCCGCCGCGGCCCTCGCGGGTACGACAGTCGAGGAGGTGCGGCGCCCGCTCGAGCAACTGACCCGGGCTCACCTCCTTGTCGAACACCGGCCCGGCCGCTACGCCTGCCACGGCCTGCTGCGGGTCTATGCCGCCGATCTCGCCCGGGCCGTCGACCCGGAGTCGGTACGGCAGGACGCCGTACACCGGTTCACCGCGCATTACCTGGCCTGGGCGACGGTCGCCGACCAACTGATCTCGCCGTACCGCCCGCCGGGTCGACCGGCGCCGGGGGAGCCCGGCGTGGTCCGGGCCGGCGCGTCACCGGTCGGTCTCGGGGCCGAGCCGCCGAGCGAAACCGACACGGCGTTCGACTGGTTCGCCGCCGAGTGCGAGGTGCTGCTCGCGGTGATCAACCAGGCCGCGGCGAGCGGCTTCCACCGGTTGACGTGCGAGCTGGCGTGGAGCCTCACGACCTTTCTCGACCATCGGGCGCAGTGGCACGATCAGGCCACGGTGCAACGGATCGCCCTGGCGGCAGCGGGCCGGCTGGGGGACGAGTCGGTGCGGGCCCGCACCCATCGTGGCCTGGCCCGGGCCTACTCTCGGCTGGGCCGGCACGCCGACGCGAGTCGTGAGCTGCGGCAGGCGGTGCTCCTCTACGCGGCCCTGGGCGACGACGTCGGCCTGGCCAACACGGAGATGAGCCTCGCCGACTCCTGTGAGCGCCGGCTTCGCTACGCGGCGGCGCTGAAGCACGCCGAGCGTGCGCTGGCGCTGTATGAGGGGGCTGGCTACCGCCCGGGCCAGGCCAACGCGCTCAACGCGGTCGGTTGGTGCCGGGCCCTGCTCGGTGATCATGCCCAGGCGGTGACCTACTCGGCGCGGGCGTTGCGGCTGCACCAGCGTTTGGACGACCGGCGTGGAGCGGCGGACAGTTGGGACAGCATCGGCTACGCCAACTACCGCCGCGGCCGGCACCGCTCCGCCGCGCACTGTTTCCGGCATGCTGTCACGCTGTTCCGGGCGGTTGGGGACCGTTTCGCGGAGGCGTTGTCCCTGGCCCGGCTGGGTGACACCCACCACGCCGACGGTGACCCGGAGGCAAGCCGCGAAGACTGGCGTCTATCGCTTGCCATCCTGGCCGAGCTCGGCCATCCCAAGGCTGACGAGATGCGGGCGCGGCTCGCCGGGTCGTCGTTGCACGGACAACGCTCTGCGTAGTCGCGCGACGCGGGTGCCGGTGCGGAGCACTTCCCGACGTCACCGCATGCCGAGCCCGGAAGGTGTCGGTACGACGGACTAGAGTCGCTGCCGTGACAGCTACGACACCGCGCCTGCTCCTCGTCGACGGACATTCCATGGCATACCGGGCGTTCTTCGCCCTGCCTGTGGAAAACTTCTCCACCACGACGGGCCAGCCGACAAACGCGGTGTACGGCTTCACCTCGATGTTGATCAACGTGCTGCGCGACGAGCAGCCCACCCACATCGTGGTGGCCTTCGACGTCTCCCGCCGCTCCTTCCGCACCGACAGGTACGCGGAGTACAAGGCCGGCCGCAGTGAGACCCCTACCGACTTCAAGGGCCAGGTGAGCCTGGTCAAGGAGGTGCTCGCCGCACTCCAGATCCCGGTGGTCGAGAAGGAGGGCTTCGAGGCTGACGACGTCATCGCCACGCTCGCCTGCCAGGCCCGGGACCAGGGCATGACGGTGCTGATCAGCAGCGGCGACCGGGATGCGTTCCAGTTGGTCGACGACCAGATCACCGTCCTCTACCCGCGCAAGGGCGTCTCCGACCTGGCCCGGATGGACCCGGCCGCGATCGAGGCGAAGTACGGCGTCAGCCCGCAGCAGTACCGGGACCTGGCCGCGCTCGTCGGCGAGACAAGCGACAACCTGCCCGGCATCCCCGGCGTCGGCCCGAAGACCGCCGCCAAGTGGATCACCACGTACGGCGGGGTGGAGGGCGTGATCGCCCGCGCCGACGAGATCAAGGGCAAGGCCGGCGACAGCCTGCGCGAGCGGCTCGCCGACGTGATCCGCAACTACGAGATCAACAGGCTCGTCGCCGACCTGGAGCTGCCGCTGCGCCCGGAGGACACCCGCTGGACCGGGTGGGACCGGGAGGCCGTGCACCAGGTCTTCGACACCCTCGAGTTCCGCATCCTGCGCGACCGTCTCTACCAGTACCTGGAGGCTGTCGAGCCGGAGGCCGAGTCCGGGTTCGACCTTGCCGGCGAGGTGCTCACCGAGTCCGGGGCGCTGGCCGCCTGGCTGAGCACGCACGCGCCGACCGGCACGCCTGTCGGGTTGGCGGTCAAGCTCGACACCGGCGTCAACCGTCGGCACACCGCCTCGATCACCGGCCTGGCGCTGGCCACCGCCGGCGGCGCGGCGGCCTGGGTCGACCCGGCCCGGCTCGACCCGACCGACGAGGGCGCGCTGGCCGCCTGGCTGGCCGACGAGCAGCGGCCCAAGGTGCTGCACGACAGCAAGCCGGCAGTGCTGGCCTGCGCCGCGCACGGCTGGCAGCTCGCCGGCATCGTCCGCGACACCCAGATCGCCGCGTACCTGGCCCGCCCCGACCAGCGCTCCTACGACCTCACCGACCTGGCGCTGCGCTACCTGCACCGGGAGCTGCGGGTGGACGTCCCGGAGTCCGGTCAGCTCACCCTCGACGGGCTCGGCGACGAAGGCGTGGCCGAGCAGAACCTGATGCTCCAGGCCCGGGCCACCCTCGACCTGGCCGACGCGATCGACGCCGAGTTGTCCCGCGACGGCGAGCAGTCCGCCCGGCTGATGGCCGGGGTGGAGCTGCCGCTGATGCGGGTCCTGGCCGGCATGGAGAGCACCGGCATCGCCGCCGACACGGACTACCTGTCCGAGCTGGAGGCGCACTTCGCCGCCGAGGTGAAGGCCGCCGCGCAGGGCGCGTACGAGGCGGTGGGCCGGGAGTTCAACCTCGGCTCACCCAAGCAGTTGCAGGAGATCCTCTTCACCGAGCTGGGCCTGCCGAAGACCAAGAAGATCAAGACCGGTTACACCACCGACGCCGACGCCCTGCAGTGGCTCTACGCGCAGCAGCCGCACCCGGTGCTGGCCCACCTGCTGCGCCACCGCGACGTGGCCAAGCTCAAGTCGACAGTCGACGGGCTGCTCAAGTCGGTCTCCGACGACGGTCGGATCCACACCACCTTCAACCAGACGGTGGCGGCCACCGGACGGCTCTCCTCCACCGAGCCCAATCTGCAGAACATCCCGATCCGCACCGAGGAGGGCCGGCGGATCCGGCGGGCCTTCGTGGTGGGGGAGGGCTACGAGTGCCTGCTCACCGCCGACTACAGCCAGATCGAGATGCGCATCATGGCGCACCTGTCCTCGGACGACGCGCTGATCGAGGCGTTCAACTCCGGCGCCGACTTCCACGCCGCCACCGCCTCGTCGGTCTTCGGGGTGCCGCTCGACGAGGTCACCCCCGACCAGCGCCGCAAGATCAAGGCGATGAACTACGGCCTGGCGTACGGGTTGAGCGCGTTCGGTCTGTCCCAGCAGCTCGGGATCAACACCGAAGAGGCCCGGGGGCTGATGGAAAACTACTTCGCCGGTTTCGGCGGGGTGCGCGACTACCTGCACCAGGTGGTCGCCCGGGCCCGCCAGGACGGCTACACCTCCACCATCCTGGGCCGCCGCCGCTACCTGCCCGACCTGGTCAGCGACAACCGGCAGCGCCGTGACATCGCCGAGCGGATGGCGCTCAACGCCCCGATCCAGGGCTCCGCGGCCGACATCATCAAGGTGGCGATGCTGCACGTCGACACCGCGCTCGGCGCGGCCGGGCTGCGCTCGCGGATGCTGTTGCAGGTGCACGACGAGTTGGTCTTCGAGGTCGCCCCCGGTGAGCGGGAGGCGCTGGAGGCGTTGGTCCGGCACGAGATGGGCGGGGCGTACCCGCTGTCGGTGCCGTTGGAGGTGTCGGTGGGCGAGGGCCGCGACTGGAACAGCGCCGATCACTGATCTTGTGGTGGTTGCGGTGTGGGGGTTCCGGGGCAGCCCGCCCCACTCCGCGCGGTCAGGCGTGATCCCTGCGTGGGTCGGACTGCCCCGGAACCCCTGACCAGGTCGTGTTGGTCGCGCCCGTCGCCCTGAGGGTTTGATCTGGAGTCGCTCGGTGGTGGGTCACTTCATCGGGTCGTGGCCCCAGTTCATCAGGGACCAGCGCCACTTGGTGTCGCGGACACTGCCGGAGGGGCGCTGCGCCATGTGCCGCCGTACGTAGCCGACCACCTTGCGCATGTGCTTGTAGTCGCCCTCGGACAGGTCGCCGCGTTTGCGACGCAGCAGGTTGATGATCTTTCGGCCGGACTCGTGCCCGACGGACTCGCCGCCACCGGAACGGCCGCCCTTGTGCCAGCCGACCCGCTTCGACTCGTCGGTCTCCAGCCAGGACGACAGCTCACCGGGCTTCATGTTCACCGCCTCGGTGAACTCCCGATAGGTGTCCCGGCCCTGATCGTCAGCCCTGCTCATGGCGCAACGCCTCGGGGTGCAGGGCCACGTCGCCCTTGGGGAATCTCTGTTCGGCCATACCCTCGGCTACCCGTCGCCGCTGGGGCGAAACTGCAGCGGCGTGAAACGGCTGCGGGGCGAGACCGCTACGGCGTGATCTCGGCGATCGGCAGCTTCATGTCGAACGGCTCGGTCAGCTCGATCACGTCAGCACCGTCGGCGATCAGCTCGTACTGCCGCTCACCGCCCGGCCCCACCCGGTCGCCGATCCGGTACGCGTAGACGTGCACCGGATCCTGCTCGATCCGCCAGTAGAACGGGATGCCGGCGGCGGCGTACTCCCCGGGCTTCGCGAACCGGTCGAGCCGTCGTGTGCCCGGCGAAACGATCTCCACCGCGAGTACGACGTCCGTCGGCCGCAGAGTGGACCGGTTGGACGGCACCTCGGCACGGCAGAGCAGCACGTCCGGCTGACGGCTGGTGTTCCGACTGAGCCCGACCCCCACTGCCTGTGCGGCACGAAGGTCCGCTGGGGCGTGGGAGCGAAGCCATAGCCAGAGCAGGCTGCAGATGTCCTGATGGCCCAGGGTGGGGGAGGGTGTCACCTGGACAACTCCGTCGACGAGTTCGACGCGGGGGGCGTCGTCCGGCAGGGTGAGCAGGTCCTCCAGCGTGTAGTCGGCACGCTGCTGCCGCATCGGATCCGGACACCAGGGGCCAGGTGATGTCGGGATGGGCTCGGCGCTCATGGAGTCGAGCCTACCGGCGATCGATGGCTCGCAGGTCGGACCACGAGTGCGACGCGCTCAGTCGGCGGGCTTCTCGGTGACGAAGATGGCCGTACCGGGGAAGAGCCGTCCGCGCAGCGGGCTCCACTGCCCCCAGATCCCCTCGTGCCCCGCCGGCCACTCCGGCTCCACCAGGTCCACCAGCCGGAAGCCGGCGCCGACCAGCTCCCGGATCCGGTCGCCGAGCGTGCGGTGCTGCTCGACGTAGCTGGCCACGCCGGTCTCGTCCTGCTCGACGTAGGGAGAACGGTCGAAGTACGAGTGCACGGCGGTCAGCCCGCCCTCGCCGGGATCGTCGAGGAAGATCCAGCGCATCGGGTGGGTCACCGAGAACACCCACCGTCCACCGGGGCGCAGCACCCGGTGCACCTCGGCGTGCAGGGCCGCCGAGTCGTCAACGAACGGAATCGCGCCGAACGCGGTGCAGGCGATGTCGAACGACCGGTCGGCGAACGGCAGGGCGAGCGCGTCGGCCTGCACCAGCGGTACGCGTACCCCGGTGTCGTCGGCGGCCTTGGCGGCGTGCCGCAACATGCCGGCGGACAGGTCGAAGGCGACCGGCCGGGCACCCTGGGTGGCGAGCCAGCGGGCGGCCGCCGCCGCACCGCAGCCGACCTCCAGCACGCGTCGCCCGGACAGCTCACCGAGCAGGCCGGCGTCGGCCTCGCGGAGCCCTTCCGGACACCAGACGAAGTCCACGTCGCCGAGGAACGCGCCGTGCTCGGCCTGGTAGTCGTCGGCGTCGGTGTCCCACCAGCCGCGGTTGGCCCGCCGGACCTCGGCGTCACCCACCCGGCGCCGGGTGACCCGGCTGTCGTCATCCACGGCGCTCACGCTAGGCCCCACCCACCCGATTGGGCGCGGCGGCGTGCCCGCGGTCCGGGCGAATCACCCACCCCGGTGTACGGCGTGATCGACTCGGCTGTGGTGGAACCGGGGGTGTCCGGCCAGCGGGAGACCCCGGGTTGCAGGAAACCGAGTGGATCACGCAAGGCTGAGTGGATCGGGCAGGGCGGCGCGTGGGACTGCTGTGACGCACGAGACAGCAGGGGCATTTTCCGGGCGATTGTTCGTCTTTCGCAGGTCACCGCACGCAGAGAAGCCGGGAGGGCTTGCACCCTGTGGTAATGCGCACGGTAGGCTAGACGATGCGCTCGCGGATCGCGTTGCCTCGGCAGGGAGCAGGTGCGCGGTCGACGGAGCCACATCATGATCTCACTAGGCGATCGTTCGGTGTGCCCGGCGACGGATCCGCTGGCGCGAACAGGTCACTGCGACACCAGCCTGCCGTGACAACCCACCGACCGGAGCAACCGCCCACATGACGAGCAGCATCGAGGCCCCCTCGAGCGCCACCCGGGTCACCCACGACGATCTCGGTTCCGAGGAGGCATTCCTCGCCGCGATCGACGAGACCATCAAGTACTTCAACGACGGCGACATTGTCGAAGGCACCGTCGTCAAGGTCGATCGGGACGAGGTCCTGCTCGACATCGGCTACAAGACCGAGGGTGTCATCCCCTCTCGGGAGTTGTCGATCAAGCACGACGTGGACCCCGCCGAGGTCGTGACGGTTGGTGACCACATCGAGGCCCTGGTCCTCCAGAAGGAGGACAAGGAGGGTCGTCTGATCCTCTCCAAGAAGCGGGCGCAGTACGAGCGGGCCTGGGGCACAATCGAGAAGATCAAGGACGAGGACGGCGTCGTCCGCGGTTCGGTCATCGAGGTGGTCAAGGGCGGCCTCATCCTCGACATCGGGCTGCGCGGCTTCCTGCCCGCGTCCCTGGTCGAGATGCGTCGGGTGCGCGACCTGCAGCCGTACGTCGGGCGGGAGCTCGAGGCCAAGATCATCGAGCTGGACAAGAACCGCAACAACGTGGTTCTGTCCCGCCGGGCCTGGCTGGAGCAGACGCAGTCCGAGGTGCGCACCGAGTTCCTCAACAAGCTGCAGAAGGGCCAGGTCCGCAAGGGCGTCGTGTCCTCGATCGTCAACTTCGGCGCCTTCGTCGACCTTGGCGGCGTCGACGGTCTGGTGCACGTCTCCGAGCTGTCCTGGAAGCACATCGACCACCCGTCCGAGGTTGTCGAGGTGGGCCAGGAGGTCGAGGTCGAGGTCCTGGACGTCGACCTGGACCGCGAGCGCGTCTCGCTGTCGCTGAAGGCGACCCAGGAGGACCCGTGGCGGCAGTTCGCCCGCACCCACGCGATCCAGCAGATCGTGCCGGGTAAGGTCACCAAGCTGGTGCCGTTCGGCGCCTTCGTCCGGGTGGACGACGGCATCGAGGGCCTGGTCCACATCTCCGAGCTGGCCGAGCGCCACGTGGAGATCCCGGAGCAGGTCGTCCAGGTCGGCTCCGAGGTCATGGTCAAGGTCATCGACATCGACCTGGAGCGCCGCCGGATCTCGCTGTCGCTCAAGCAGGCCAACGAGGGCTTCGTCGAGGGCGAGGAGCACTTCGACCCGACCCTCTACGGCATGGCCGCGACGTACGACACCGAGGGCAACTACATCTACCCGGAGGGCTTCGACCCGGAGACGGGCGAGTGGCTCGAGGGGTACGACAAGCAGCGCGAGACCTGGGAGAACCAGTACGCCGAGGCTCGTCTGCGCTGGGAGGCCCACACCAAGCAGGTGCAGACCTCTCGGGCCGCCGACGCCGAGGCTGCCGCCAACCCGACTCCGGTCGTCCCGGCCGCTGCCGGTGGCGGCGGTGGCACCACCTCCTCGTCCAGCCCGGCCCCGAGCCGGCAGGCCGAGGAGCCGGCCGGCACCCTGGCCACCGACGAGGCGCTCGCCGCACTGCGGGAGAAGCTCGCCGGCGGCAAGTGACCCGCTGAACGACTGAACGACGACGGGCCCCGTCCCCGCGATCTCCGGATCGTTGGGGGCGGGGCCTTCGCCGTACCCGGACGGCCGCTCGCGCTCGCCGTGGTCGGTGCCGCGCACTCCGCAGTGGTCGCCGCCGAGCGCTCCGCTGCGGTCGCCGCCGCGAGCTCGCTGCGGTTGGTGGCCCCGCAAGATCGTGCTCGTTCCTGGAAGTAGTGGCCTTGGGCGGTTGCTACACCACTAGAACCAGGATCGAGCACGATCTTGCCGCGCTGGCGCGCTGGCGCGCTGGCGGGGCGGGGGGCGGGGGGCTTCGGCGGAGCATGGTCGTGGCGGGTTTGGCGGCAGGGCTGGTGATCCGGTTGACTGGTCGCGTGCTGAGGGTGGGGTTGACCGGTGGGATCGGGTCGGGCAAGAGTGCGGTGGCGGCGCGGCTCGTCGAGCGGGGAGCGGTGCTCATCGACGCCGACCGGGTGGCCCGGGAGGTCGTCGCACCGGGCAGCGACGGGCTGGCCGAGATCGTCGCCGCCTTCTCCGGCGCGGTGCTTGACGCCGATGGCGCGCTGGACCGTGCCGCCCTGGGCGCTGTGGTGTTCGCCGACGAGAGCGCCCGCCGCCGGTTGGAGTCGATCACCCATCCTCGGGTCCGGGCTCGCACCGCGGAGTTGGTCGCCGCCGCACCCCCCGACGCGATCGTCGTCAACGACGTACCGCTGCTGGTGGAGGTAGGTCTCGCGCCCACGTACCACCTGGTGGTCGTGGTGCAGACGGCCGTGCCGACCCGACTGGAACGGCTGGTGCGCGACCGGGGGATGGATCGCGCGGAGGCCGAGCGGCGGATCGCCGCCCAGACCGACGACGCCCGTCGCCGGGCGGCCGCCGACGTGGTGCTCCGCAACGACGGGAGCCTGGCGGCGTTGCACGAGGCCGTCGACGCGCTCTGGCGGCATCGGCTGCGGCCCTACGAGGACAACCTGCGTCAGCGGCGGGTGGTCCCGCCGGGCGGGACCGACCCGGCGGCGACCGACGCGAGCTGGCCCGAGCAGTACGCGCGGCTGGCCGCCCGGATTCGGCACACCCTGGGCGCGGACGCGCTACGGATCGACCACATCGGCTCGACCGCCGTGCCCGGCGTGGCCGCCCAGAACGTCATCGACGTCCAGGTGGCCGTGTCGAGCCTCGCCGAGGCCGACGGGCCGCTCGCCGACCGGCTGGCGAACGCCGGGTTCCCGCGGATGCCGGGGCAGTGGTGGGACGATCCGCGCCCGGCTGGCAGCGGTCGGTGGGAGAAGCGGTTGCACGGCAGCGCCGACCCGGCTCGTCCGGTTCGCCTGCACGTGCGACTGGCCGGGTCGCCAGGCTGGCGGTACGCGTTGCTGATGCGCGATCACCTGCGTGCCGACCCGGATCAGCGGGCCGCGTACCTGCAACTCAAGCGGGACCTGGTGGACGCGGCCCCCGCCGCCGGCGACTCCGGCACGGCCCGGGACCCGTGGTTCGACGAGGAGTACCTGCGGGCCGAGCAGTGGGCCGCGCAGACCGGCTGGCGGCCCTGAGCGCACCGCTTCAGCGGGCCCCGGTCCGAGCGGGGGAGGGCAGAGGTTTCACCGCCGGCCGGGGCACCGGGGCCAGTCGGGGCACCGCGGCGGGCTGGAGCTCCAGTTGTGCCCACGCGTTGCCGCTGGTGTGCAGCTCCAGCCGCCGTAGCGACCCGTCACTGTCGATCCAGTAACGCAGCCGCGCGGCGGCCGGGCCCACCTCGATGACGTCCACCGTCCGTCCGGCGGCGACGTCCTCGCGTACCCGCAGGGCCGCACCGGCTGGCCCGACCGACCCGGCGGCCACCGCGGCGTCGACGAGCCGGCCCAGGTCGTCGCGGACGGACCGGGAGACCCGCCACGCTCCGGCCGGGGGCGGCAGGGGTGGCCGGCCCGGCGCCTCTGCCGTGCCGCCACCAGCCGCCGCCGCTGGCAGGTCCACCCGGGCCAGACCGGCGGGGTCGCGTCGCAGCAGAGTCCGACGATCCGGTACGCCCAGGTCGGCGACCGCGAGGTACCCGGTGCGCGCCGTCCAGCTCAACCAGCCGGTGCCCCGCAGGTTCGTCTCGGTGCCCGTCGGCGCGGTGAGCGTGACCGCCGCACCGCCCTGGGCGCGGAGCCGGGCCGGCAGCCGATCCAACCGGCGCTGTTCGGCGTCGGTGAGTGCGCGGGGCAGACCTGGCCGGCCGCCGAGGGCGTCCACCGGCTGCAGGGTCGGCCGGTCCGCCCGGTGCAGCGTCACCGTGACCGGGCCGACGCCGGGCAATCGGGTGACGAGCTTGTGCAGCCGAGCGTCCTGGTCGAGCCAGTACCGGGTCTGCCCCGCCGGCTCGCTGCCCGTCGACCCGACACCCGGAACCTGCGCGGCGGCGCTGCTCGCGGTGGGGCTGCCCGCGGCGGCGCTGCCTGCGGTGGTGCCGCCAGC
The DNA here is from genome assembly GCF_040649215.1 of Micromonospora sp. NPDC049044. Classification (NCBI taxonomy): domain Bacteria; kingdom Bacillati; phylum Actinomycetota; class Actinomycetes; order Micromonosporales; family Micromonosporaceae; genus Micromonospora; species Micromonospora sp. NPDC049044. Next base: position 64,537 of record NZ_JBEZFA010000031.1, read on the forward strand.
GGCTGGCGTCCCGGCGACCAGCGGCGCCTGGAGAACGTCCACCGGGCCGCCCGCCATGCTCTCCCGGGCTATCCAGCGTGCGGCGCCAGCCAGCACCGCCGGGGCCGCGTCCGGGCGGTCCGCCGCGAGGCCGAGCAGCAGGTCGAGCACCGGCGCCAGGCTGCTCCCCGGCCTCAGGTGGTGCAGCCGCCACCGATCGGTCGGGGGCACCAGCGGAGGTGCGGCCGGGACGGGCACCGCCGCCGGGTCGGGCCGGATCACCAGCACCGACCCGGCCCGCTGCAACAGCCCGCGTTCGGCACCCGCGCCGGGCCCGCCCACGTCCAGGTAGAGCAGGGAGCGCGACCAGTCCACCCAGCCCACCAGCTCGATCCGGGCCGCGTCGACGCCGGTGCTGACGCGGACCCCGGCGCGCAGATCCCGCAGGTTGGTGACCCGCAAGGCGGCCAGCCGCTCGCCTTCGGCGGAGGTCAGCGGCCGGGCGGGCGCGGGTGGGTCCGGTGCCCAGCTCAACAACCCGAGCACCAACGCCGTCGCGGACGTCACAGCGGTCAGGCCGAGCAGCATCAGCACGGTACGTCGTCGTCGGCTGGCCGGTCGCGGACCGGCGCTGCCGGTCGTCTCGGCGGCCGAGTCGGTGCGGTGCCGTCCGGTGCCGAGTCCGGCGGCCGGCGCGCTGGGCTGGCCCGTCGTGGACGTGTTCCGCCGGCCGGTGCCGTCTGGGCGGGGCGTGGCGGCGGCGGTGGGGGCGGGGTCGGGTGGCGGGGTCGCAGAGGTGTCCACGGTTGGGAAACGGGCGGAGCGGCGCCGGGGTGACGAGCAGGGGCGCTCGCGGCGGCCGGTCTGCGCCTCGAGCGCGACCACACGGGTGCGCACGCCGGACGAGCCGGGTGCTGCGACCGCAGTGCCGGGGGCGGCCGGCCGTGATGACGGCCTGGCCACCGGCCCGGTCGGCCGCCGCGAGCGGCCTACATGGAGAGGGTAGTCCCGGTGACATGGGCCACACAATGGGAATATTGAAGCCGATCACGTACCTGGCGTGACGGCCGTTCCTGTCGGACCTCCGGCGTACCGTTGACGGCATGGCGCTCGACATTCCCCGGCTCGACAGCCGCTTCCAGGTCGTCAGTGACTTCCAGCCGGCCGGCGACCAACCGGCGGCCATTGACGAACTTGAGCGTCGGGTCCGACGCGGCGACCGCAACACAGTTCTGCTCGGCGCGACCGGCACGGGCAAGAGCGCCACCACGGCGTGGCTGATCGAGCGGTTGCAGCGCCCGACCCTGGTGCTCGCCCCGAACAAGACGCTCTGCGCGCAGCTGGCCAAGGAGTTCAGCGAGCTGCTGCCGCACAACGCCGTCGAATACTTCGTCTCGTACTACGACTATTACCAGCCCGAGGCGTATATCCCGCAGACCGACACCTACATCGAGAAGGACTCCTCGATCAACGAGGAGGTGGAGCGGCTGCGGCACTCGGCGACGATGTCGCTGCTGACCCGCCGCGACGTGATCGTGGTGGCGACCGTCTCGGCGATCTACGGCCTGGGCACTCCGGAGGAGTACCTCAACCGGGCGGTGAAGGTGCAGGTCGGGCACGAGCTCGACCGCGACCAACTGCTGCGCCGGCTTGTCGACATCCAGTACACCCGCAACGACATGGCCTTCCAGCGCGGCACCTTCCGGGTCCGCGGCGACACGCTGGAGATCATCCCGGCGTACGAGGAGCTGGCGATCCGGATCGAGTTGTTCGGTGACGAGGTGGAGAAGCTCTACTACCTCAACCCGTTGACAGGTGACGTGGTCCGCGAGGTCGACCAGCTGGTGATCTTCCCGGCCACGCACTACGCGGCCGGTCCGGAGCGGATGGAACGGGCGATCCGGGACATCGAGGTGGAGTTGGCCGAGCGGCTCGCCGAGCTGGAGCGGCAGGGCAAGCTGCTGGAGGCGCAGCGGCTGCGGATGCGCACCACCTACGACATCGAGATGATGCGCCAGGTGGGCTTCTGCTCCGGCATCGAGAACTACTCGATGCACATGGACGGGCGGCTGCCCGGCAGCCCGCCACACGCCCTGCTCGACTACTTCCCCGACGACTTCCTCACCGTCGTCGACGAGTCGCATGTGACCATCCCGCAGATCGGCAGCATGTACGAGGGCGACGCGTCCCGCAAGCGGATGCTCATCGACCACGGCTTCCGGCTGCCCAGCGCGGCCGACAACCGGCCGCTGCGCTTCGACGAGTTCCTGGAGCGGGTCGGTCAGATGGTCTTCCTGTCCGCGACGCCGGGCACGTGGGAGATGGAGCAGGCCCAGGGCGAGTTCGTCGAGCAGGTCATCCGGCCCACCGGCCTGGTCGACCCGGAGGTCGTGATCAAGCCGACCAAGGGCCAGATCGACGACCTGATGCACGAGATCAAGCTGCGGACCGACAAGGACGAGCGGGTCCTGGTCACCACCCTCACCAAGAAGATGGCCGAGGACCTGTCGGACTACCTCCTGGAGAACGGCGTCCGGGTGCGTTACCTGCACTCCGAGGTCGACACGCTGCGCCGGGTGGAGTTGCTGCGCGAGCTGCGCCAGGGCGAGTACGACGTGCTCGTCGGCATCAACCTGCTCCGCGAGGGTCTGGACCTGCCCGAGGTGTCGCTTGTGGCGATCCTCGACGCCGACAAGGAGGGCTTCCTGCGCAGCGGCCGGTCGTTGATCCAGACCATCGGGCGAGCCGCCCGTAACGTCTCCGGCCAGGTGCACATGTACGCCGACAAGATCACGCCGTCGATGGCGGCGGCGATCGACGAGACCGATCGGCGCCGGGCCAAGCAGATCGCGCACAACGAGGCGCACGGGATCAGCCCGGAGCCGTTGCGTAAGAAGATCCACGACATCCTTGACGACATCTACCGCGAGGCGGAGGACACCGAAAACTCCCACGTCGGCGGCGCGGTGCGTCAGCTCTCCCGGGGCAAGGCGCCGGTCAAGGAGACCCGCAGCCGGAGCCGGGGCGCCGCCACTACCACCTCGCGGGAGGGGATGGCCCGCGCCGACCTCGCCCAGCTCATCCAGGAGCTCAACGACCAGATGCTGGCTGCCGCCCGCGAGCTGCAGTTCGAGCTGGCGGCCCGGATCCGGGACGAGGTCTCCGACCTGAAGAAGGAGCTGCGGGGGATGGACGCCGCCGGGGTGAAGTGACGACCAGCGGCCGGGCGTGCGCGGCGCCCCGTTGGGGACGCGGCCGGGCCGGAAGGAAGGTGGGGCGAGGATGACCGCTGTGGCACCGGTCGATGAGCTGGTCCTCGGGCTGCCCGCGGTCAGTCTGCGCCCGTTCGTCGACAGGTACGTCGGCTACCGGGAACAGGCGCACCTGCCGCTGGTCCGCCGGGAGTCGGCGGGCGTCTTCGTGGTGCTGATCCTGGGCTGGGGTGCTCCGCTGGACGTGACCGATCCGCGCAGTGCGGAGCGCGGTGCCAGCCGGGTCGACTCGTTCGTGGCCGGCACCTTCGACGGTTGGTGCACCACGCGTACGTCGGGCGTGGGGGAGGGCGTCGAGCTGCTGCTCGCTCCACTGACCGCCCGTCGGCTGCTCGGTCTGCCGCTCAGTGAGTTGACCAACCGTGCCGTAGGTGTCGGGCAGCTCCCCGGCCACTGGCTGGATCGGCTGCGGGGCCAGCTCGCCGAGGCGGCGGCCTGGCCGGAGCGGTTCGCCCTGCTCGACCGGGTGCTCGCCGGCCGCCTGGCGGAGTCGCCGCCCGTGGACGCCCGGCTCGACTGGGCGTGGCGGCGGTTGGTGGCCCGCCGGGGCCAGGAGGGCGTCGGTGTGCTCGCCGACGAGCTGGGCTGGAGTCGGCGGCACCTCGCGTCCCGGTTCCGGGAGGAGATCGGGCTGCCACCCAAGATGGTCGCCCGGTTGCTGCGCTTCCAGCACGCGTGCACGGTGTTGAGCGACGTGCGGCCGAACGCGGTGACCGGGCCAGGTGCCAGGCCGCCGACCGGTGCTGGCCAGCCCGCAGGCGGCGTCGCCCCGTCCGGCCCGGGGCTGTCCGGCCTGGCCTCAGCCGGCCGGGGACCGGTGGTGGACTGGGCTGCGGTGGCGGCCCGCTGCGGTTACTACGACCAGTCCCACCTGATTCGGGACTTCCACCAGTTCGCGGGGGCGACCCCGGCCGCGCTGCTCGCCGCTCGTTCGACGCTGTCCGTCTGACGCACCACCCGGTCGCGGAGCGACCCGCCGAGGTCACATTCGTCCAATCCGGTTGCGGGCTGCCGGGCGCAAACTGTGGTCATGCGAACCGTCTATCCCGTCTTCCGTTACCCCGATCCCCGCGCCGCGATCGACTGGCTCGGCACCGCCTTCGGTTTCCAGGTGCACTCCGTGCACGAAGCTCCGGACGGCACCGTCGCGCACGCCGAACTCGTCTTCGACGGCGGCATGATCATGCTGGGCGCTCGGGCCGACGTGACGTCCCGGTCGGCCGACGACGACTGGTCGGTGTACGTGGCAGTGCCGGACGTCGACGCCCACTGTGCCCAGGCCCGCGCGGCCGGGGCCGAGATCACCCAGGAACCGTTCGACACCGACTACGGCTCCCGCGACTACGCCGCACGCGACCTGGCCGGCAACGTCTGGGCCTTCGGCAGCTACCGGCCCTGAGCCGGGGCTGGCCGTTGCGGCTGGTGCGGCCGGCGGGGGGTGGCGGGTGACGGCCCGCCAGGCATGGTCGGCCGCAGCGTGCGGCCGGTGCGTCGGCACGATGGCGCACCGGCAGCACGTGCCAGCCGGCATCCGCGCCCGGGCCCCGGCCGCAGCCGCCACTGGGCCCCGCAGTCGACGTGGCACAGCCGGTCCGACCACCGACCGCGCCGAATGACCTGATTGCGGTGAGCGAGCAAACTATTGCACTGGGTGATCGTCCTGCGTACGCTCCCTCGTTGGGGAGGCCGGGATGCCGCTGCCAACGAGTCCTGTCATTCGACGTGCACGTCTGGGCGCTGAGTTGCGCCAGCTACGTCGGCGCGAGGCGCTGACCCTGGAGCAGGTCTGCGACCGGCTGGGTTGGGCCTCGACGTCGAAGCTGTCCCGCATCGAGCTGGGCCAGAGCCGTCCGGACCTCGCCGACGTGCTCGATCTGCTGGACATCTACAAGGTGCCCACTCCGACCCGGGACGCGCTGATCGTGATCGCCCGCGATGCGGCGACCAGCCGGGGTTGGTGGAAGACGCTCGGCGAGATGAGCGAGAGGCAGCGCACCTACGCCGAGTTGGAGGCGGGCGCGGCCGACATCGTCGAATACCAGCCCACTGTGGTGCCGGGGCTGCTCCAGACGCCCGCGTACACCCGGGTGCTGGTGGAGGCCGGCGCGCAGTTCACGCCGGAGATCGATGTGGAGGCCGAGGTGCGGGCCCGGACGCTACGGCAGGAGGTGCTGCGGCGCGCCTATCCGCCGCGGTACACGGCGGTGCTCGCCGCGGCCGTCTGCGATCCCGGCGACCTGCCGGTGCCGGTGTGGCGTGAGCAGCTCCGGCACCTGGTCACAGTGACCGGGCTGTCCCACGTCACGGTGCGGCTGCTGCCCCGCGGGGCGGCCGGTGCGGGGCTGCACCCGCTCACGCCGTACTCCTGCTATGCCTTTCCCGACCCGGCGGACCCGCGGACGGTGATGATCGAGGCGTTGACCACCGACGTCCGGTTGGCCACAGTGCTCGACGTCGGGCGCTACGAGCGGATGACCGAGGCGCTGCTGGCGGCCGCGCTGTCGCCGGAGGAGACGGTCACCGCGCTGGCCCGGCGCGTCGGCGAGTAGCGGGTGGGCAGGGTGGCACGCCGCGCGGCCACCGTGCCCGGCGCCCCCGAGACCGTCGGGACCGGTGACCGGCGCGTGCGCGAAGCACGGTAACCGCGGGGTACGACAGAGTCGCTCAGGCCGGTACGTCGAGGAAGTGTTCGACCAGGGGCGGCCCGGCGAAGTGGGGGCCGATCAGCGCCCGCCACTGCTCGAACCGCTCGGTGGCCCGGAAGTTCTTCTCGTGCGCCTCGACCGAGTCCCATTCGACGAGCAGCACGAAGCGGGTCGGAGACTCGATTCCCCGGGTCATCCGGACGGACCGGCAGCCGGTCGCCCCGGCGAGCACCGGGTGACCCTCGGCGTACGCGGCGGCGAACGCGTCCTCATGTCCGGGTAGTACGTCGATCAGCGCGACCTCAAGCACCATGGTGGACAGCCTCCCACGAGCCTGCGGGCAGTTGGTGTCGCGGGGTCTGTTCCGGTGCCGGCGACACCCCTAGGGTGGCCTCGTGATCATTGACTGGCTGACCGGCACCGCGTTTCGGGTGGCCGGTACGGGCACCACCTGGGCCGAGCTGTTGGGCTTCGTGACCGGGGTGCTGGCGGCGGCCCGCCGGCCGGCGTTGTATCTGCTGACGGATCACCGGGGGGTGCCGTTCACCGATGACGGGCTGCGCGACGGGGAGCACCTGCGGGCCTGGATGACCGAGCGGTTCCGGGCCGAGCTGGCGGGGTGCGGGGTGCCGGTGGTGGAGCTGACCGGGTCGCCGGCCGACCGGTTGGCCCGGGCGGTACGGGCCTGCGACGCGGTGCTCGCCGCGGGCTGGTCGCTCGCCGACCCGATCGCCGCACCCGACTCGCACTAGCCTCCTAGGAAACCCTTGACGGTGTGAGAGGGACCGGCGGTGTCACGCCGCCCGGGGTGTGATCACGGGGCGTGGTGGGCAACAATGGTCACCGAGGAGGGGAGTATTCCCCCGCAACGGAGTCGTCAGCACGGTCGACCGCCGGAACCACGGCGGCGCGACCCGGCCCCGTAGGTCGCCACCCCGTTGCCGGGGCGGCGGCGGAAGAGACCTCCGACAGTCACCAGAGTGAGCGACAGCGGCACGCCGGCCCCCGCTGGGGGCGTACGGTGTGCCCGACGCCGCGTGTCTGCCGGAGGAATGAACGTTGGACGTGTCCGGATTGGTGTGGGCGGGGACGCTTGTCGCACTGACTGCGGTCCTGCTCGTTGACCTGTTGATCATCGGACGGCGCCCGCACGAGCCGAGTGTGCGGGAGTCGAGCCTCTGGGTCGCCTTCTACGTGGGGCTTGCCCTGATCTTCGGCGCGGGTCTCTGGCTGACCGCCGGTGCCAGTGCGGCCGGCCAGTTCTACACCGGCTGGCTCACCGAATACAGCCTCTCGGTGGACAACCTCTTCGTCTTCGTGATCATCATGGCCCGCTTCGGGGTGCCCCGGCAGTACCAGCAGAAGGTACTGCTCGTCGGAATAGTGCTGGCACTTGTGATGCGCGGCGGGTTCATCGCCGCCGGCGCGGCGCTGATCTCGCAGTTCTCCTGGGTCTTCTACATCTTCGGCGCGTTCCTGATCTACACAGCGGTCAACCTGGCCCGCCAGGGCGAGCCGGACGAGGACGAGTTCTCCGAGAACGTGCTGATCCGGTGGAGCCGTAAGGCGCTGCCGATCTCGAAGGACTACGACAGCGCGAAGCTCACCACCCGTGTGGACGGCCGGCGACTGTTCACCCCCATGCTGATCGTGATGATCGCGATCGGCACCACCGACCTGATCTTCGCGTTGGACTCGATCCCGGCGATCTTCGGCATCACCCAGGAGCCGTACCTGGTCTTCACCGCGAACGTCTTCGCGCTGATGGGCCTGCGTCAGCTCTACTTCCTGCTCGGTGGCCTGCTCGACCGCCTGATCTACCTGAGCTACGGCCTGGCCGTGGTGCTCGGCTTCATCGGGGTCAAGCTGGTGCTCGAAGCGTTGGCGGACAACACCCTGCCGTTCATCAACGGTGGCGAGCACGTCGGCTGGGCGCCGCACATCCCGATCTGGCTGTCGCTGCTGGTGATCATCGGCACCCTGGGCGTCGCCACCGCCGCCAGCCTGGTCAAGTCCGCCCGGGACCGGCGTCGCGAGTTGGCCGACGCCCGTCGCTGACCGGGCACCGGCCGGATGCCCCAGGGCGTCCGGCCGGTCCGACCCGGTGCGCGGCGTCCGGCCGGTCAGATCCCGGTGCGCGCGCCGTTCCGCCGTTCAGACCCGGTGCGCGCCGACCAGCGTGGCGGTCCGGTCGGCCGGCAGTGGCTCCTCGATGACCCGCCGCCGCCGGTAGCAGGCGTGCAGCATCCGCCGCTCGCCGCCACCGCCCGGTGCAGCGGTGACGATGCCGATGTGGTGGATCTTGCGCCCGGGTCGGGCGAAGAAGTAGAGATCGCCGGGGCGTTCCGCCCCCAACGCCAGCGGGGTGGTGGCCACGGCCTGGTCGTCGGCGTCGCGCGGCAGCAGCACCCCGAACCGCCGCCAGGCCAGGTGCACCAGGCCGGAGCAGTCGATGCCGTGCGCGGAGAGACCACCCCAGATGTAGACGACGTCCAGTAGCCGTTGCGCCACCGCGAGCGCCTGCTCGGCGTCCGGCGACGCCGCCGACGCCGGGACCAGGTGGCTGTCCGGCAGCCAGAGCGGCCTGGCCTGCCCGGGGGCGTGCACCGGCCGCCAGTCGTCACGGGCCGGGCCGGCCGGGACCAGGCGGGTGCCGACGACGACGCCGGGCAGCACCACCGGTCCACCCGGGGCGGCGTGCAGCCCGGTGACCGTGGCGTCCACCACCAGCGGGTGGTCGGGGCCGGTGTCGGTGGCCGGGTCGAGCGCGACCAGTTGGTCGGCGGGCAGCCAACCCGGGTAGCCGCGCGGATCCAGCTTGGCGGCTGGCTGTTCGACGGCGACGACCCGGGCCCAGCCGTCCGGTCGTAGCTCGCTGACCAGCACCCGCTCACCGAGCAGAAGCTGGCTCAGCACACAGTCGCCGACCTGTTGCTCGGTGCTGAGACCGGAGACCCAGGCCGGGATGTCGGCACCGGCGGTCAACGCCGGGCGGTCGACCGGCCGGACCGCCTCGGGGGAGGTCCACAGTGTTGCCACAGCGACCCGGACGACGGCCTCGCGGCCCGGTTGCAGCTCCACGTCAACCCCCAGATCCGGTCGGCTGTCCAGGGGGAACCCTATGAAAGAAACCAACGTCCATCAAGCGGGCGTCTGCATCTTTGCTTCAGCCAGCCCGGAAATGCCCAGGCCAGGGGCGTTCGGCAGCACCACGCTCGCCCCGTCGTAGCGTATTCCGCCCTGCACCGGTGACCAGGCGAGCCACCAGGCGGCGTCCAGGTCGGCGACCGCTGTGGTGCCGTACGCGGCGACCAGACTCGCCGCCGCCCCGATGCCGACCTGACTCTCCATCATCGAGCCGACAACGGTGCCGAGCCCGTGCGCGGTGGCCAGTTCGAGGAGGGTACGCGCCGGGTGCAGCCCGCCGCACTTGGCCAGCTTGACGTTCACCAGGTCGGCGGCCCGGCGGCGGATCACCTCCACCAGGTCGCGGACCCCGAAGACCGCCTCGTCGGCCAGGATCGGCACGGACACCCGGTCGCTGACCCAGGCCAGCCCGTCCAGGTCCCAACGGGCCACCGGCTGCTCGACCAGCTCCACGTCGAGCTGGGCGTCCTCGATGCCCCGGATCACCCGGACCGCCTCCCGCGGGGTCCAGCCCTGGTTGGCGTCGAGCCGGATCCGCACCGCGGGGCCGACGGCCGCGCGGACGGCGCGGACCCGGTCCAGGTCGGTGCCCGCGTCGGTGCCGACCTTCAACTTGAGTACGCCGAACCCGTCGGCCTGCCGCTGCCGCGCCGCCGCCGCGAGGTCCACCGCGTCGCCCGCCGCCAGGGTGACGTCCGTCGGAACCCGCAGCGTGGTGCCCCCGAGCAACCGCACCAGGGGTACGCCCAACCGCCGGGCGGCGAGGTCGTGCAGGGCGACGTCCACCGCCGCCTTCGCCGCCTCGTTGCCGGCCACCGCGCCCTGCACCTCGGCGCACCGGGTCACCAGGTCGTCCGGGTCGCGACCGATCAACCGCGGACCGAGCAGTTCGCGTACGCACGCGCGTGCGCCGGCGACCGACGCGCCGGTAACCTGCCACACCTGGGGTGCCTCGCCGAAGCCGGACCGCCCGTCGGTGTCGACAAGTTCGACGACCAGGGTGTCCACAGTGGTGGTACGCCGCAGCGCGGTGACGAACGGGGTGTGTAAGGGGGCGGAAACCCGGTGGGTGCGTACCTCCGAGATCGTCATGTCAGGCACCCTATACGCAGGCGGGCGGCAGGATGGGGGACCGGATGACCGGGCAGAGCTGGGAGCTGGTGGGCGCACCGAACGCGCGTGAGCTGGGCGGGTTGGTCGGCGCCGGCGGCCGGCGGGTCCGCGCGGGGCAGCTGATCCGGACACCGGCGCTGGGTCGGCTCACCGACGAGGACCTGCCGGTGCTCGGCAAGCTGGGGCCGGCGTGCGTGCTGGACCTGCGCGCCCCCGCGGAGATCGCGGTCGCCCCGCCGGATCGGCTGGCCGGTGCGCCCCGGGTGGTGTGCCTGCCGGTGCACGACCCGGAGCATCCGGTCTTCACGTACGTCTCGGCGGTGCTGCTGGGCCACGACCTGGACGCGTACGCGGAGTTGGCCCGGCAGGGCACGGCGGGGGCGATGGCGGCCATCTACCGGTGGTTCGTCACCGGGGAGTCGGCGCGGGTCGGCTTCGCCGAGGCGGTGCGGCTGGCCGCGCAACCGGAGAACCTGCCGTTGGTCTACCACTGCTCCGCCGGCAAGGACCGCACCGGGTGGTTCACCGTCATCCTGTTGACCGCGCTCGGGGTGGACGAGGCGGCGGTCCGCGCCGACTACCTGCGCAACAACGAGCTGACCGAGAGCCTGCGGTTGGTGATCGTCGAGGCGATGCGGCGGCGGCAGCCCGAGCTGGACGTGGACGCGGTGCTGCCGGTGCTGGAGGTCCGCGCCGAGTATCTCGACGCCGGCTACGACGAGGTGCGGAGGGTGCACGGTTCGTTCGACGCGTACCTGCGCGACGGGTTGGGGCTGACCGACGAGACCCTCAGCGCGCTGCGGGCGCAACTGCTGGAGTGACCGTCGCCCCCGGGGGCGTGCCGACGCGGGCGGCCAAACCGAGGACGATCAGCGCCTGGCCGGCGGCGTAGGTGGCCATGACCAGCACGGGTGCGCCGGGTGGTTGGGCCACCTCGGCCACCCCGGCGGCGATCAACAGGTCGGAGCCGAGGAACAGCGCTGCGCCGAGACCGACCCGCCAGCCCTGGGTGGTGGCGGTGGTGGCCATCGCGGCCAGCGCGAGCGCGTAGCCGGCCACCGGCACGGCGAGCCCGACGTCGGTAAGCCCCGCCCACATCCACCACAGCGCGACGACGGTCAGCACCGCGTACGTCAGGGGGACCGCGAGCAGCGGCGCACGCCGCAGCGCGGTGGCGGCCCCGTGTCGGGTGAACGCCACGAGGTAGCAGAGGTGCGTGCCGAGGAAGCAGGCCATGCCGGCGATGAACCAAGCGGTGCCGTCGCCGAGCAGGAACACGTCGCCGCCGGTGGAGAAGGCCAGCCCGACGAGCACCAGCCGGTCCGGGCGGGCGTCGCGCTCGGCGGCGGCCCGCCAGAGGTACGCGGCCAGCAGCGGCATCAGCAGCGGCTTGGTGAGCACCTCGGCCACGCGGCCATCGGTGGCGTTGGCCAGCAGGTTCGCCGCCGTCACGACGAGGAGGACGATGAGGACGGTGCGGCTGCGGGGCATCGGCGGCTCCGGGGTGGGGGTGCGAGCAGCCTAGCCGCAACGACGGGTCGTGGTCAGAGCTGGTGACGGGCGGCCCAGACCTGCGCGGAGATGTGCGCGAGCAGCTGGCAGGCGTCCGCCTCGGTCTCGTCGTCGCCGTCGGTCGGCTCGATGGTGGTGCAGACGGCTATCACGTACGGCGGAGCGTCGGTGGGCAGCACCACGCCGGCGCCGTGGCGCACCCCGTGGACCCAACCGCTCTTGTGCGCGATGCGGGTGCCCTCGGGCAGGCCGGCGGCCAGGTCCTCCCGGTGCTCCTGGGCGAGCAGGACGTCGAGCATTGCCGAGCAGGCCGCCGGCGAGGCGAGCCGACCCGGGGCGTTGGCCCCGGTGGCCAGCGCACCGAGCAGGGCGGCCAGGTCGGCGGCGCTGACCGTGTTGGTGATGCCGGCCGCGCGGGCGGCGAAGTCCTCGATGCCCCGACCCGTGACGCTGGTGCGGGCACCGGCGAGCGCCCACACCTCGGCCACGGCGGGCAGCCCGACGTGCCCGATGACCAGGTTGGTGGCCAGGTTGCTGGACCGCACGATCATCCGCTCGGCCAGCCAGCGCAGCGACGCGGTGCCGCCCACCCGGTCCCAGACCGCGTCGTCGTTGTCGTAGTGCTGCGCGCAGGAGAACCGGGGCGCACCGGTCTGGGCGGAGTCGAACTCGTTCACCACCGGGACCGGGGCGGCCAGGTCGAGCGTGCCCGCCTCGGCGGCCCGGTGCAGCGCGGCGAGCACCGCCACCTTCATGGTGCTCGCCGCGTAGTGTGCGGCGTCCGGGTGGCGGGTCCAGGCCGGCGGCGCGTCGAGTCGTTCCACGTACGCCGAGACGGTGCCGGGCACCCGGTCCAGGTGGGCGTCGAGATCATCCCAGGTCATGCCGGTGACCGTAGCCGATCGACGACAGGCGGCCGGCGAGGGTCGCGTACCCCTGCCGGAAACGCATCTGGCGCGGGCGCGGACGGCGGCGGGGGCGCGGCCGATCGCGGGG
>NZ_JBEZFA010000031.1:77210-90293 GCF_040649215.1 Micromonospora sp. NPDC049044
GGCCGGCCTGGTTCGCCCCGCGTCCCCCCTCGGGGGGCGGGGTGCGGGCGCGCACCCGCGCGCCCACCCGCGCCGGCCGCCCGCCCCGCTGCGGCCCCCCGCGCCAGGTGTCGGGTGCTGCTGTGGTCAGCCGGCGTGCTTGCGGCGGGCGGCGGCGCGGCCGCGCTGCTGCTGGTCGAGCACCACCTTGCGGATGCGCACCGCGGTCGGGGTGACCTCGACGCACTCGTCCTCGCGGCAGAACTCCAGGGCCTGCTCCAGCGAGAGCTTGCGCGGCGGGATCAGCTTCTCCGTCTCGTCGGAGGTCGACGCCCGCATGTTGGTGAGCTTCTTCTCCTTGGTGATGTTGACGTCCATGTCGTCGGAGCGGGAGTTCTCTCCGACGATCATGCCCTCGTACACCTCGGTGGTCGGCTCGACGAAGAGCTGACCGCGCTCCTGCAGGTTGATCATCGCGAAGGCGGTGACCGCGCCGGCCCGGTCGGCGACGAGCGAACCGTTGTTGCGGGTGCGCAGCTCACCGAACCACGGCTCGTACGACTCGAAGACGTGGTGCAGGATGCCGGTGCCCCGGGTGTCGGTGAGGAACTCGGTGCGGAAACCGATCAGGCCGCGCGCCGGAACGAGCCACTCCATCCGGATCCAGCCGGTGCCGTGGTTGACCAGCTGCTCCATCCGGCCCTTGCGGGTGGCGAGGAGTTGGGTGATCGCGCCCAGGTATTCCTCCGGGGCGTCGATGGTCAGCCGCTCGACCGGCTCGCAGGTCTTGCCGTCGATCTCCCGGGTGACCACCTGTGGCTTGCCGACGGTCAGCTCGTAGCTCTCCCGGCGCATCTGCTCGACAAGGATGGCCAGCGCCAGCTCACCACGGCCCTGCACCTCCCAGGCGTCCGGCCGCTCGGTGGGCAGCACCCGCAGCGACACGTTGCCGATCAGCTCCTTGTCGAGCCGGTCCTTGACCATCCGCGCGGTGACCTTGGAGCCCTTGACCCGGCCGACGAGCGGCGAGGTGTTGGTGCCGATGGTCATCGAGATGGCCGGCTCGTCGACGGTGATCAGTGGCAGCGCGACCGGGTTGTCGATGTCGGCGAGCGTCTCACCGATCATGATCTCGGGAATGCCCGCAACGGCGATGATGTCGCCGGGGCCGGCCGTCTCGGCCGGCTTGCGCTCCAGGCCCTCGGTCATCAGCATCTCGGAGATGCGGACCCGCTGGGTGCTGCCGTCGGTGCGGCACCAGGCCACCGTCTGACCCTTGCTGATCGTGCCCTGCCGGACCCGGCACAGCGCCAGCCGGCCGAGGAACGGCGAGGCGTCGAGGTTCGTCACGTGCGCCTGCAACGGCGCCCCGTCCTCGTACGCGGGGGCCGGGATGGTGTCCAGCAGGGTGCGGAACAGCGGCTCCAGGGAGGTGCTGTCGTCCGGCACCGAACCGTCGGCGGGCTGGGTCAGCGAGGCGATGCCGTCGCGGGCGCAGGCGTAGACGATCGGGAAGTCGATCTGCTCCTCGTCGGCGTCCAGGTCGAGGAAGAGCTCGTAGGTGTCGTCCACGACCTCCTTGATCCGGGCGTCGGGGCGGTCCACCTTGTTGATCACCAGGATGATCGGCATCCGGGCCCGCAGGGCCTTGCGCAGCACGAAGCGGGTCTGCGGCAGCGGGCCCTCACTGGCGTCGACGAGCAGCACCACGCCGTCGACCATGGTCAGGCCGCGCTCCACCTCACCACCGAAGTCGGCGTGGCCGGGGGTGTCGATGATGTTGATGGTGACCGGGTCGGAGCCGTCCGCCGGCAGGTAACGCACGCCGGTGTTCTTGGCCAGGATCGTGATGCCCTTTTCCCGCTCCAGGTCACCCGAGTCCATCACCCGCTCGGTGTTCTCGCCCCGGGCGCCGTACGCCCCGGCCTGCCGCAACATGGCGTCGACCAGCGTGGTCTTGCCGTGGTCGACGTGAGCGATGATGGCGACGTTGCGGAGGTCGGTGCGAAGCTGCATACCCTCTATCCTTCCGCCTGCGCTCGCGCAGGCCGCGTCGGGGTCACCCCCAGGTGCCCCTGATCTATGGTGAAACTGCTGTGCCGGTGGTTCCGCCGGCTGGCATGCTGACTCCCGTGTTCCGGGGGCCTGAGTGCACGACCTGCTGACCTGGGTGCAGAGTCTGCCCGCCCTCTGGATCTACCTGGTCGCCGCGCTGATCGTGGCGGGCGAGACCGCGGTGATCTTCGGCCTGCTCGTGCCGGGTGAGGCTACCCTGCTGCTCGTCGGCTTCCTCACCTACAACGGTACCTTGCGGCTCGGACCGGCGTTGCTCGCGATGATCGTCGCGGCGGTCCTCGGTGACGGGCTGGCCTTCCGCGCCGGCCGGCGCTACGGGCCCCGGCTGCGCGCCGGGCTGGGTCACCGGGTCGGTCCCGAGCGGTGGGCCAGGGCCGATGCCATGCTCGCCCGCCTGGGTGGGCGGGGTGTGTTCGCGGCCCGCTGGGTGGCCTTCGCCCGCACCCTGGTGCCCCGGCTGGCCGGGGCGGCCGGAATGCCGTACCGGCGGTTCGCACCGTGGAACCTGGCCGGGGTGGCGACCTGGGTGGGCGGCTCGGTCCTGCTCGGTCATCTCGCCGGTGAGTCGTACGACACTGTCTCCCGGCTGCTCGGTCGGGCCACCGGCGTGGCGCTGCTGCTGCTGGCCGGCCTGCTGGGCGTCGTGCTCGTCGGCCGGTGGCTGGGCCGCAACCCGGACCCGGTGCGCGCGCTGCTGTCCCGGGCCGGCGCGCTACCCCCGGTGCGTTGGCTCACCGCCCGCTACGGGGTGCTGTTCTTCCTGGTGGCCATGCGGATCGGGCCGGCCTGGACACTGCTGCTCAATCTGGCCGCCGGGCTGCTGCTGCTCTTCGCCGCCGGGCTCGCCATCGCCGGCCTGCTCGCCGTGGTGATCCGCAACAGCGGGTTGGCCGCGCTGGACGATGCCATCGCGGGGTGGTTCGCCGCCCGGCGTACCCCCGACGCCGCCGAAGCCACCCGGGTCGTGGTGTCGGTGGTCCGCGGGTCGGTGTTGATCGCGCTGGTGGGGTTGGTGGCGGCGGTGCTGGCCTGGCGCAGCCGACCCTGGCGGGCGGACCTGCTCAGTGTGGTCGGCACTGTGGGTGCGTTCGTGCCGCTCGTGGTGTTGGCCGTGGCCGCCGAGGTGACAGGTGCGCACGGCAGCACACCGGGCGGCGGCGAGGTGGCCCCGCTCTCCACCCAGAACGCCGTGGTCGCGGCGAGCTTCTGCACGCTGGCCTGGCTGGTGTCGCGCAGTGCCCGCTGGCCGGTGGCGGTGGCCGCGTGGACGGCCGCCGCCGCGGGGATGCTCGGGATCGGCGGCGCACGGCTCTACCTCGGGCTGGACACGGCGAGTGGGACAGCCGCGGCGGTGCTGCTCGGGGTGCTCTGGACTGTGGTCTTCATCGTTGCCTGGGCCACCCGGGACCGGGCCGTGGGTGATCTCCCGCAGCCGGACGACCAGGCGCGCACGCCTTCGCCGGGGGCATCGACGCCCGGTTGAGCCTCGTTAGGGCGTGACCACCGTCATCCGGGGGAGACGTGCGGGCACTGATGACCGAGTGCGTCTGCCGGGGTTACTGACCCGCGCGGGGCCGGGCCGCTGGCGGCCCGGCCCCGCGCGCGTGCCGGTCAGTCGCGGGCGGCGACCGGCTCCGGCGTCGCCGCAGCGTCCGCCTGGTGCTCCGGGGTGATCCGTCCGGGCCACCAGAAGCGGTCGCCGAGCAGGAACGCCAGTGCCGGCACGAGGACGGTGCGGACCAGCAGGGTGTCGAGCAGTACGCCGATGCAGACGATGATGCCGATCTGGGTCAGCGTGATCAGTGGCAGCACGCCGAGCACGGCGAAGACCGCGGCGAGCAGCACCCCGGCGCTGGTGATCACCCCGCCGGTGACCCGCAGCGCGGAGAGCATCCCGTCGCGGGTGCCCGCGCCACGCGCGTCCTCCCGGGCCCGGGTGACCAGGAAGATGTTGTAGTCCACCCCGAGCGCCACCAGGAACACGAACGCGAGCAGCAGCACACCGCTGTCCAGGGCGGGGAAGCCCAGCACGTGGTCGAAGAGCAACCACGCCGCGCCGAGGCTGGCGAAGAACGACGCGATAACGGTGAGCACCAGCAGCAGCGGTGCGAGCAGGCCGCGGAGCAGCAGCACCAGCACGGCACCGACGAGCAGCAGGATGATCGGCAGGATCAGTCGCAGGTCGCGGTCGTTGGCCTCGTCGGAGTCGTACGTGGCGGCCACGGAGCCGCCGACGATCGCTCCGGCTGGCCGGTCGGCGCCGGCAGCGGCCGGCGGGGCGGAATCGGGCACCGCGGCGACCCGCTCGCGCAGCGCCTCGATCGCGCGGTCCGAGGCGGTGGTGCCGGGTTCGGCGTCCAGGACGACGTCGACCTGGGCGACGGCGGCACCGGCGTCACCGGGGCGGGCCGAGGCGACCCCGGGCACGGCGGTGGCGGCCTCGGTGACCGCCCGTGCCGCCGCCGGGTTGGTGAGCACGGCCACCGGCTGGGTGCTGCCGGCGGGGAATGCCCGGGCCAGGGTCTGCGCCCCGGTGACCGCCTCGGGCTTCACCCGGAACTGTTCGGTCTCGGACAGGCCGGTGCGGATCCCGAGGCCGCCCAGCGCCAGGCCACCGAGCAGCAGGGTGGCCAGCACCGCGACCACCACCGGACGGCGCTGCACGGCGGTGCCGAGCCGACCCCAGAGCCGGCCCTCCCGGACCGGGCCACCGACGCGGGGCACGAACGGCCAGAACAGGCCACGACCGAGCAGCACCAGCACGGCGGGGAGCACGAACAGCGCCGAGAGCATGGCGAAGACCACCCCTGTGGCGCAGGCCACGGCGAGTGCCCGATTCGTCTCCTGCTCGCTGAGCAGCAGGGTGAGCACGCCGAGCACCACGGTGCCGCCGCTGGCGAGGATGGGCTCGGCGGTCCGGCGCAACGCGGCGCGCATCGCCGCGTACCGGTCCTGCGTACGCCCCAACTCCTCCCGGTAGCGGGCGATGAGCAGCAGGGCGTAGTCGGTGGCGGCGCCGAAGACCAGCACGCTGGCGATGCCGGTCACCTGGCCCTGCTGGAGGTTGATGCCGACGGCCGGCACGATGGCGTCGACCGCGCGCAGGGTGAGCTGCTCGGTCGCGGCGACCACTACCAGCGGGACGATCCACAGGAACGGGCTGCGGTAGGTGATCAGCAACAGCAGCGCCACCACGGCGGCGGTCACCGCGAGCAGGGTGATGTCGGCCCCGTCGAACACCGAGGACAGGTCGGCGGTGAAGGCCGGTGCGCCGGTCACCTCGGCGGTCAGCCCGCCGGGCAGGTCGGCAAGCGCGGCGCGCAGCTGATCGACGGTGTCGGTGACCTTGTCCTGACCACCGCTCGTGTCGACAGGCACTGCGACAAGCGCGACAGCCCCGTCCGGAGAGAGCTGCGCAGGGCTGACCCGCCCGCCTACCGCGAAGCGGCCCAGGTCGCCGGAGCGGGCGGTGACGGTGGCCCGGTCGGCCTCGCTCAGCGCGCCGCCGTCGCCTCGACTCACCACCACGATGGCCGGCTGGACCTCGCTCGACGGCAACTGCTCCTGCAGGCGCTCCACCTGGGTCGACTGCCACTGCACCGACAACCCGGTGGCCGAGACCGGGGCCGGGTTGTCCGGTTGGGGCGTGCCGAAGACGACCGCGCCGACGACGATCGCCGCGGCCACGGTGAGCCAGGCGGCCAGTCGGCCGCGAGCGACCCTGGTGAACAGAGACATCAGCTGACCCCAAAATCTTTCGGCAGTCGAGTATCTTGATAACCGAGATTATCGGCGGCTGCTCTATGCTGCAACCTGGCGAACCGACGATGGGGAGAGCGGCGCAAGGTGGCGACACACGGCATGTACCGGCGACGTGCCACGCGCCGCGAGCAGCTGGTCGCGGAGATCACCAACAACCTCCGGCGATACACGGTCGACGCCCAACAGGTCGGTCACGCCTTCGCCAACCTGCACGGCCTCAACCCGACCGACCTGCAGGCCCTGATCGCGGTGATGGACGCCGAGCTGGTCGGTGCCCCGATCACCCCGGGCCGCCTCGGTGAGCAGCTCAACCTCTCCTCCGGCTCGGTCACCGCCCTGATCGACCGGCTGGAGCGGGCCGGTCACATCCGCCGGGACCGGGACACCGCCGACCGGCGCAAGGTGCTGCTGCACTACGCCGACCAGGGAGCGGCCCTGGCCATGCGGTTCTTCCAGCCGCTGGGCGCGCGTACCGACGCGGTGATGGCCCGCTTCGACGACGACGAGCTGGAGGTCGTGCACCGGTTCATGACGGAGATGAGCGAGTCGCTGCGGGGGCACCGGGACGCGGTGCGCTCCGCCCGGCCCGAGCCTCCCCGCGAACCGGCGGACTGAGCCATGCCGGGCCGCCTGCTCACCCGGGTCGCCGCCGTCTTGCTGCGGCTGCCACCGAGCCGGCCCGGCCCGGTGCGGGTCACCCGCGACATCCCGGTCCGGACCCGCGACGGTGTGGTGCTGCGTACCGATCACTACGCCCCGGCGGTGCCTGACGCGCCGACCGTGCTGATCCGCACCCCCTACGGGCGGGGCGGACCGCTGCGGCTGCTCGGCCGGCTGCTCGCCGCGCGGGGCCGCCACGCGGTGATCCAGGCCTGTCGGGGCACCGGCGGCTCCGGTGGCACGTTCGCGCCGCTTGTGCACGAGCGCGCCGACGGCGTCGACACCCTGGACTGGCTGCGGCGCCAGCCCTGGTGGTCCGGCCGGCTCGGCATGTTCGGGATCAGCTACCAGGGTTTCGCGCAGTGGGCACTGGCCGCCGACGCCGGCGACGAGTTGCACGCGATGGTCGCGGTGGTGACCGCCTCGGCCACCCGCGATTCGACGTACGCGGGGGAGTCCTTCGCCCTGGACACCGTGCTGACCTGGGCGGAGCTGCTGCACGCGCAGACCGTGCCGTGGCTGGCCCGGCAGTACGAGCTCAAGCGTGGCCAGCCCCGGTTGGCCGCCGGGCTGGCGCACCTGCCGCTCGCCGATGCCGACCGGGTGGCCACCGGCGTGACAATTCCGTTCTTTCAGGAGTGGCTGCGCCACCACACCCCGGCGGCGGCGTACTGGCGCGAGCGCGTCTTCGCCGACCGGGTGGCCGAGGTGCGGGCGCCGGTGGTCATGGTCACCGGTTGGCACGACATCTTCCTGCCCGCCCAGCTCGACGACCACGCCACGCTGCGCGCCGCCGGCGCGCGGCCCCGCCTCGTGATCGGTCCCTGGACCCACGGCAGCCCCGGGCTGTTCGTGGCTGCCCTGCGGGAGGGACTGGCCTGGCTCGACGAGCACCTGGCCGCCGCGCCACCGGCCGGCCAACGACCAGCTCGCGCCGGGTCCGCCCCGGTCCGGTTGCACGTGGGTGGTCCCGGCGGCGGCTGGCGGGACCTGCCGGACTGGCCACCGCCGACCGTCGAGACCGCCTGGCACCTGCATCCCGGCGCCGAGCTGGCGGTACGTCCGCCGATCGAGTCGCCGCCCGACGAGTTCCGGTACGACCCGGCGGACCCCACGCCCTCGCTGGGCGGGCCGCTGCTCGTCGGCAAGCGCGCCGGCCCGGTGGACAACCAGCAGGTCGAAGCCCGCCGCGACGTGCTCACCTACACCAGTGCCCCGCTGACCGGGCCGGTCGAGGTGATCGGCCCGGTCCGCGCCGAGATCCACGTCCGTGGTGAGCTGCCGCACCTGGACGTCTTCGTGCGGCTGTGCGATGTGGACCGGCGTGGTCGATCGTGGAACGTCTGCGACGGTCTGGTGCGGGTGACACCCGACCGCTTCCCCGCCGACTCGTCAGGGGTGCGGCGGGTCCCGGTGGCGCTCTGGCCGACCGCGTACCGCTTCGGCACCGGGCACCGACTGCGGGTGCAGGTCGCCGGTGGCGCCCATCCGCGGTGGGCGCGCAACCCCGGCACCGGTGAACCCCTCGGTACGGCGGTGACGCTGCGTGCCGGTTGGCAGCAGGTCCTGCACGACCCGGCGCATCCCTCGGCGTTGCTGCTGCCGATCGTCCACTCTGCCCCGGCCTCGTCTCCTATCTGAACAGACGCGTCCTGAGCTGGGCATTTACCGGAAACGCGGGCTATGGTGGAGTCAACGCCCGGCGCCGTGCAGCAAGCAGACCGGGCTTGCCCCAAGCCCACCACCGCGTACGCGGTGTGACGGCCGTGCCCGGTCCCCGCCCCAGTTGAGAGGGGGACCCCATGACCCGGGCCCCGGCTAATCTGTTGGCCCTCCGAAGCCTGCTCCTCACTCACCTCGACAACGCCCCCGGCCCGGACGATCTGGAGCCGGCGGAGGTCGGCATCGTCGGCGACCCGTCCCACCGCGGCGGTTATCACTGCGGCTCGGACCGGGTGGTCACGAACGACTACTCGGTGGTCGAGTCACCCCGGGACCGGGCCGGCCTGACCCTGGACGCGGCGGCGCTCGACGTCGGCGGGTTCGACGTCCGCTCCGGTGGTCGTACGCACACCCTGGCCAGCTTCTCGGTCTGGTGCGTGGCCCAGTGCGCCGCGAACGCGGCAGACACCCGGGACATCCGGGAGATCATTTACAGCCCCGACGGCAAGACCGTGAAGCGGTGGGACCGCCTCGGCAAGCGCAGCACCGGTGACAGTTCGCACCGTTGGCACACCCACTTCAGCTTCTTCCGCGACGCCACGAAGGCGGGCCGCGACCAGCGGCCGTTGTTCCAGCGCTACCTCAGCTCCATCGGACTCCTGGAGGACGACGACATGACCCCCGAAGAGCACAACTGGCTGGCCACCGTCCACAAGAACCTCACGGTGCTGGACGGCCGCAACCCGATCGGACAGATCTACACCCGGATGGCGGAGGGCCGGGACGACACCGGGGCCCCGGTGACCGGCAACTGGAACCTGCAGTCGATGACGAAGCAGCTCACCGACCTGCAGGCCGCGCTCAAGGCGCTGGCCCTCAAGGACTTCACCGACGAGGAGGCGATCGTCCAGGGCGTGCTGGCCGCGCTGACGCCGGAGAAGATCGCCGCGGCGATTCCGCCCACCATCGCCAAACAGGTCGCCGACGAGCTGGCCCGCCGGCTGGTCGCCTGAGCGGAGGGGCGGCCCGTAGCCGCCGGGCCGCCCCTCCGTCAATTCCGCAACAACCATTGGGCAATACCTATTGCGCAACACCTCTTGCCAATGGCATCCTGGGCCGCATGGAGAGTCCCGACGTGCGCCAGATCACCGACTCGCGGGTGCTGGCCGCCATGGCCCACCCACTGCGTCGCCGCCTGATGGACGTGCTCAAGGTGCACGGGCCCTCGACCGTAGGTCTGCTCGCCGAACGCACCGACCAGGCACCGGCGAACGTCAGCCACCACCTCAAGGTCCTCGCCGCCGCGGACCTGGTCACCGAAGCCCCCGAGCTGGCCCGGGACCGGCGCGAGCGGTGGTGGCGGCTGGTCACCCGAGGGGTGCGCTGGTCCAACACCGACTTCGACGCCGACCCGGCCGCCCGCGCGGTCGCCGACGCCGCCACCTCGCTCAACCTGGACCGGCACGTCGCCCTGGCCCGAGCCTGGCACGCCGCCGACGAATCGGCGCACGCCGCCTGGCACGACGGCCCGTTCTCCACCGACAGATGGCTGCACCTGACCCCGGCCGAACTGCTCGAGTTGAGCCGCGACGTGGCCGACCTACTGGCCCGCTGGGCCGACCGGCCGCCGCCCGAGGACGAACACGAACGACAGCCCGTGTTCGTGTTCGCCCACGGAATTCCGGCCCGGCCGTGACCGCGGCCACCCGTACCGACCCGGGGTCGGTACGTCCACGCGGCGGGCTGCTGCGGCACCGCGATTTCCGGCTACTCTGGGCCGGCCAGGCAATCAGCAGCGTCGGCAGCAACGTCACCACCGTCGCGCTGCCGCTGGTCGCGGTCGCCGTGCTCGACGCCAGCACCTTCCAGGTGGCGGTGCTCACCGCAGCGGCCTGGCTGCCGTGGCTGCTGATCGGCCTGCCGGCCGGCGCCTGGGTGGACCGGCTGCCCCGACGGTCGGTGATGGTGGTGTGCGACCTGTTCTGCGCACTGGCCTTCCTCAGCGTCCCACTGGCCGCCGTGCTGGGCCGGCTCACCGTCTGGCACCTGCTGCTGGTGGCACTCAGCGCCGGCGTGGCCCGGGTCTTCTTCGAAACAGCCGACCAGGTGTACCTGCCGGTGCTGCTGCGGCCCGAGCAACTGCCGGAGGGCAACGCGAAGCTGCACGCCGCCCAGACTGCGAGCTATGTCGTCGGCCCCGGCGTCGCAGGTCTGATCGCCCAGCTCATCGGTGCGGTCACCGCTCTGCTGCTGGACGCGATCAGCTTCCTGGTCTCCGCGGTGTGCCTGCTGCGGATCCGCACCGTCGAACCGCGCGTCCGCCGAGTGGACCAGTCCCGGTCACTGCGCCGCGACATCGCCGAGGGGCTGCGCTTCGTCGCCCGAGACCCGTACCTGCGGGTGCTGACCGTCTTCGGCGCGGCCAGCAACATCGGGCTGACCGGCTACCAGGCCGTCCTGGTGGTCTTCCTGGTCCGTGAGTTGCGTCTCGAACCGGGCCTGGTGGGCGTCCTGATCGCCGCGATGAGCGCCGGAGGGATCATCGGGGCGTTGCTCGCCACCACGCTGGGCCGGCGCTGCGGCACCGCGCGGGCGCTGCTGATCGGGGCGGCGTTCACCGGCCCGCCGGCACTGCTCATCCCGCTCGCCGCGCCCGGCATCGGGCTGGCCTTTCCAGCCCTCGGAGGTCTGCTGATCGGCCTCGGCGTGGCCATCGGCAACGTCGTCAAGGGCGCCTTCCGGCAGACCTACACGCCGCATCACGTGCTGGGCCGGGTGACGGTGAGCATGCAGCTGCTCAACTACGGCACGATCCCGCTGGCGGCCCTGCTGGCCGGTGCGATCGGCGCGCGCTACGGCGTCGGAACGGCAATATTCGTGATGATCGCCTGGTTGGCGCTCACCCCGTTGATTCTGTTGATCGGGCCAATCCGGAGGCGGCGGGACCTGCCCGCCGCCCCGGCGGCGTCTTGAGTGCGCTGCGACGGCGGCCGGAAGACCGGCCGCCGTCACCGGCACGGAGCTACATCGGGCGGACGTTGTCCGCCTGCGGACCCTTCTGCCCCTGGGTCACCTCGAACTCGACCTTCTGGCCCTCGTTGAGCTCCCGGTAGCCGCTCGAGGCGATGGCGGAGTAGTGGACGAACACGTCCGGCCCTCCACCGTCCTGCTCGATGAAACCGAAGCCCTTTTCCGAGTTGAACCACTTAACCGTGCCGGTTGCCATGCATCTCTCCCTGTTCAAAGCGGCTGACCCGCGGCCTCTGGCCGTTGATCGCCCGTACCTGTCCGACAGTAACGGGCGAAACCCCGATCCGCTGGCCGAAGTGCCGTAGGTCTTCTGGGGAAGTCGGGTGAACTTCGCGTGCCGGCAGGTGAAACCTGCCCCGACCACCCGCCGCTGGGGCATGCTTGCGCCGATGAGGGGTGCCGCAGCCGACGTGCTGACCGAACTGGAGCGCGAGGTCGACGCGCCCGGTGCCGGTCTGGATCGGCTCCGGTTGGTGCGCACCCCGTTCGTTCCCGAGGTGCGGCTGTACCTGGCCGAGGACGCGATCGTCTGGTGGGCCCGGATGGAGGCCGTCGCCGGGCACGCCCTGCCCGCCCCGTACTGGGCGTCCGCCTGGGCCGGCGGCCAGGCCCTGGCCCGCCACCTCCTGGACCACCCGGAGCTGGTCGCCGGCCGACGGGTGCTCGACCTCGCCGCCGGGTCGGGCCTGGTGGCCATCGCCGCCGCGCTCGCCGGTGCCGCGGAGGTGGTCGCCAACGACATCGACCCGTACGCCGTCGCCGCCGTCACCCTCAACGCGCGGGCCAACCGGGTAGCCGTCGACGTCACAGGCGACGACCTGCTCGACAACCCCGACGTCGACGCCGACCTGGTGGTCGCCGGGGACGTCTTCTACGACCGGGCGATGGCCGAGAAGATGCTGCCCTTCCTGCAGCGCGCCGCCGCCAACGGCGCCGAGGTGCTTGTCGGCGACCCCGGCCGGGGACACCTGCCGGCGGACCGCCTGACGGTCCTGGCCGACTATCCGGTGCCCACCACCGAACCGTCTGTCGACTCGTCGCTACGCCGGGTGCAGGTGCTGCGACCCAGTTGAGTGCGGACGCCACTCAGGGACGACCCCGAGACCGATACCAGGGGGGCCTGGGGGCTGAAACCGGATGCCCGCAGTGGTGCGGCGGCCATACCGTACGAGGCATGACGCAATGGCTGGCACAGATCGGCGAACTACCCGTTCTGCTGCTGATGGGTGCGCTCGGCCTCGTCATGCTCTTCGACGCCGTACCCCTGCTGGGTGTCCTGGTCCCCGGCGACGTGGCGATCCTGGCCGCCGTCGGCGTGGGCCGCCCGACCACCGGGCTGGCGACCTTCGCCGCGGTGCTTGTCGGCTGCCTCGCCGGCTGGTCGCTGAGCTTCCTGATCGGCCGCCGCTACGCCGACCGGCTGCGACACAGCCGGATCGGCGGCTGGATCGGCGAGTCGCGCTGGGCCGCCGCGGAGGGGATCCTGCGTCGCGGCGGCGGTCGGATGATGGTCGTCGCGCCGTTCCTGCCCGTGTTCAACGCGCTGCTGCCGCTGGCCGCCGGCGGGCTACGGATGTCGTACCGGCGATTCCTCGGCTGCGCGGCGCTCGGCGCCACCGCCTGGGCCGGTCTCTACCTCGCGCTGGGCACCGCGTCCCGATCGCTTGCCGGGCTGCTCCCGGGGCACCCCAGTCCGCTGTTGGTGACCATGGGAGTCGGGATGGTGCTGGCCTCCGTCGTGCTGCTGGGGGCGCGGCGGCGGTTGTTCGCGGTGGCTGGCTGAGGGTGCCGGCGCTGCGCTGCGGTGCGGTGGGTCGGTGGTTGCGGTGCGGGGGCGGGGGGGGGGGGGGGGGGCGCCGCCCGCGGCGCCTCGGGCTGCGGCGCGGCCCGGGGCCGGGGCCCGCCCCCCCCCCC
>NZ_JBEZFA010000032.1:0-90073 GCF_040649215.1 Micromonospora sp. NPDC049044
GCCCCGCCGCGTCGCCGCGCACCCGCCGGGCCGCCCGGGGCCCGCCGGAGGCCGGGACCGCGCCGGGCCTTGGCAGTGTGCCGGTGCTCACCGGGTAGGTTTCGACACAGCCATCGTCCATCGGCGGTGGCCGGCCCGGCCAGTGCGAGCACGAAGGAGTGCAGGTGCGCGAGTTCTCCGTCCCGCCGATCGTCACAGTTGGCGACGCGGCCAACCTCACCGATCCGGTCTGGGACAACGCCGAGGCCGCGCCCGACGTCGTCCAGTTCGCCCGCCCCGTCCCCGGCGCCGAGGGCACCGTCACCGCCTGGGCCGAGGTGACCTGCCGGCAGTTCCGCGACGAGGTGGCCGCGGTGGCCCGGGGGCTGATCGCCGCCGGCATCGAGCCGGGTGCCCGGGTCGGGCTGATGAGCCGCACCCGGTACGAGTGGACGCTGCTCGACTACGCCATCTGGACCGTCGGAGCGGTCACCGTGCCGATCTACGAGACGTCCAGCGCCGAACAGGCCGCGTGGATCATCGAGGATTCCAACGCGGTCGCCGTCGTGGTGGAGACCGCTGCGCACGCCGCCCTGATCGCCGGTGTCCGACAGCGCCTGCCCGAGCTGGCCCAGGTCTGGCAGATCGACCTCGGCGGAGTCGACAAGCTGGTCAGCACCGGCGCCACTGTCGAGCTGGCCGAGGTCGAGCGGCGGCGCAAGGCGGTCGGTGCCGACGACCTGGCCACCATCATCTACACCAGCGGCACCACCGGCCGTCCCAAGGGCTGCGTGCTGACCCACCGCAACATGTACGCCGACATCGCCAACGCGGTGCCGGTGCTGCCGAACCTGTTCAACGCCGGCGCGTCCACCCTGCTCTTCCTCCCGCTGGCGCACGCCTTCGCCCGGCTGATCCAGATCGGCGTCGTGCAGGCGCGGGCCACCATGGCGCACTGCTCCGACACCAAGAACCTGGTCGCCGAGCTGCAGGCGTTCCGGCCCACCTTCGTGCTCTCCGTACCCCGGGTGTTCGAGAAGGTCTACAACGCCGCCAAGCAGAAGGCCGAGGCCGACGGCAAGGGCGGCATCTTCGCCCGTGCCGAGCAGGTGGCCATCGCGTACAGCGAGGCTCTGGAGACCCCGGGCGGACCGGGCCTGGCGTTGCGCGCCCAGCACGTGGTCTTCGACCGGCTGGTCTACGGCAAGCTGCGCGCCGCGCTCGGTGGGCGGTGCCGTGACGCCATCTCCGGCGGGGCGCCGCTCGGCGCCCGGCTCGGGCACTTCTTCCGAGGCATCGGCGTGACGATCCTGGAGGGCTACGGCCTGACCGAGACCTCACCCGCCGCCGCGGCGAACCTGCCGAGCGGCACCCGGATCGGCACGGTCGGCCGCCCACTGCCCGGGGTGACTGTGCGGATCGAGGACGACGGCGAGATCCTGATCTCCGGCGAACTGGTCTTCCAGGGTTACTGGCGCAACGAGGCGGCGACCGCCGAGGCGCTCAGCGCCGACGGGTGGTTCCGGACCGGCGACCTGGGCCAGCTCGACGCCGACGGCTACCTGAGCATCACCGGGCGCAAGAAGGAACTGATCGTCACCGCCAGCGGCAAGAACGTCGCCCCGGCGGTGCTTGAGGACCTGGTCCGGGCGCACCCGTTGATCAGCCAGTGTGTCGTCGTCGGTGACCGCAAGCCGTTCATCGCGGCGCTTGTCACTGTCGACGAGGAGGCGCTGCCGGCCTGGTTGGAGGGCGCCGGCATGCCCGCCGACACCCCGGTCGAGCGGCTACGGGAGCACGAGGCCCTGCGTAAGGAGATCCAGACCGCGATCGACACCGCGAACCAGGCCGTCTCCAAGGCCGAGGCGATCAAGACGTTCCGGGTGCTGCCCCGCGACTTCACCGAGGCGACCGGCGAGCTGACCCCGTCGCTCAAGGTCAAGCGCCAGGTCGTCCACAAGACGTACGCGGCGGACATCGCCGATATCTACCGAGGCTGACTACCATCCGTCACGTGCCCGCATCCACAGCCACCGCACCGCACCCGCATCCCCTCGCCGCGGCCGCCCGCCTGGTGATGCTGGCGCTGGTCGCCATCCTGACCCTCTTCGCCACCCGCGACGTCACCCAGTTGTGGTGGATCGCGCTGCTGGCGGTGGCTGGGCTGCCGTCCCTGCTGGCCCCGCAGCACCGGCTGATCGCCCCGCTGAGTCGGGTGGCCGAGGTGGTGGTGCTGGGCCTGGCCGCGAGCCAGGTGGCCGCTGTGGCGTCGATCGGCACCGTCGACGGGCTCGGCGCCTCGGCGGTGCTGCCCTACCTGGCGGTCCCGGTGACCGTCACCGCGCTGCGCCGCCACTTCCGCGAAGGCGCCGCCCTGCTCGCCGTCACCGCCGTCACCCTGCTGGTCAGCGGTGCGCTCACCACCGTCGGCGGGGAACTCCAGCTCGGCCAGCCGGGATACCTCGCGGTCTGCGCGCAGTGGCTGATCCTGGCGGCACTGGGCCTCTACGCGGCCGGCACCCTGCACCGGGTGATGGTGGTCCGCGGTGAGGGCAAGCCCCAGCCGTACGCCGAGGCGACCCGGCTCCTGACCCAGCTGCGCACGGTGGCCCGCCAGCTGCCCGGCGCCACCCTGGATCCGGGCGGCATCTCCGAGCACCTGCTGGAGGAACTGCGCACTGTGGCCCAGACGGACCGCGGCGCGGTGCTGTCGGCAAGCGGCGGCGGCCGGCTGGTGGTGCTCGCCCAGTCCGGCGTCGACCGGGTGGACTGGGAGACGACGCTCGACGCGGACTCGGCGATCGCCGACGCCTGGGCCAGCCAGCAGGCCACGACGGCCGCCCGCTCGCAGTCCCGCTCGCACCGGGGGCCGGACGTGTCAGCGCTCATCGTTCCGCTTGTCGCAGGGGTGCGCACTGTGGGGCTGGTGGTGCTGGAGGCGGACGTCGCGCAGGCGTACCCACCGCCGGTGGTGTCCCGGGTGACCGCGCTGACCCGCCCGGCCGCGCTGCGGTTGGAGGCGGCGCTGCTCTTCGACGAGGTGCGCTCGCTGGCCACCAACGAGGAACGGCAGCGGCTGGCCCGGGAGATCCACGACGGGGTGGCGCAGGAGTTGGTGATGGTCGGCTACGGCATCGACAACGCCATGGCCACCGTCTTCGACGACGCCGACGAGACGGCCGAGGCCCTGCGTACGCTGCGCGGCGAGGTGACCCGGGTGATCACCGAGCTGCGGCTGAGCCTCTTCGAGCTGCGCAGTGAGGTGGACCGGCAGGGTGGGCTGGCCGCGGCCATCGCCGAGTACGCGCGCACCGTGGGCGCGTCCGGCGGGCTGCGCGTACACCTCTCGCTTGACGAGTCCACCGCCCGGCTGCCGGCCGCCACCGAGGCCGAGTTGCTGCGCATCGCCCAGGAGGCGGTTACCAACGCGCGCAAGCACGCCGGCGCCTCGAATTTGTGGGTCACCTGCGAGGTCGACCCCCCGTACGCGCAAATAGAAGTGTCGGATGACGGTCAGGGGATGGCTGACCAGCGCCCCGACGGACGGTACGGTCTTGCGATCATGGCCGAGAGGGCGGAACGTATCCGGGGCCGGTTGGAGATCAGGCCGCGGCAACCCAGTGGCACGACAGTGGCCGTGGTTGTCGGCACCTCGTCCCGCCGAGATAACGTGCGCGACAGCGCAGCACCAGAAGGGGAGTAACCCGAGGATGACCACAAGTCCGACACCGGCCACCCGCACCAAGGTCCTCCTTGTTGACGATCATGACCTGATTCGTAAGGGCCTGCGCCACGCCTTCGAGCGCGACCGGCAGTTCGAGGTCGTCGGTGAGGCCGCCACGGCGGCAGAGGGGGTACGCCAGGCCGGCGCCCTCCAGCCGGACGTGGTGATCATGGACCTGCGGCTGCCCGACGGCAGCGGCCTGGAGGCCACCCGTGCGCTGCGCAAGTCGAGTGCGTCGATGGGCATCGTGGTGCTGACCATGTACGCCGGCGACGACCAGCTCTTCGGTGCCCTGGAGGCCGGTGCGAGTGCCTTCGTGCCGAAGACCGCCCCGGCCGACGAGGTGGTGGCCGCCGCGCGGCACGCCGCCTCCTCCCCCAGCGCGTTCACCGCCGCCGACCTGGCCGAGGCGATGAAGCGCCGCCTCGCGCCGTCCGGCCCGCAGTTGTCTCCCCGGGAGGGGCAGGTGCTGCGGCTGCTCGCCGACGGGATGAGCGTGGCCGGCATCGCCAAGCAGCTGTTCGTCAGCGAGTCCACCGCCAAGACGCACATCTCGAAGCTCTACGAGAAGCTCGGCGCGGCCAACCGGGCCCAGGCGTTGATGACCGCGCTGCGGCTCGGCCTGCTCGAAGCACCGGACGCGCCGAAGTTCTGACCTGCCCCGCTCGGGCAGCGGGACTTCACCACCGACGGTCCGTGCCAGCTTCGGCCGGCGCGGGCCGTCGCGCATCGGCTGACGTCGGCGGGCACCCTCTCGCACGCTATGGTCTGGCGTACGTGACGGGGTGCACAATACCCGCGCGGGCGACGACGTCCGCGGCGCGGACTCAAGGGGTGAATCGCATGCAGCGGCCGGACTGGGCACCCGACACCATCGACATCGAGCGCCCGAGTGTCGCCCGCATGTACGACTACTACCTTGGTGGCTCGCACAACTTCGCCGCGGACCGCGCTGCGGCCCAGGCGATGGTCGCGGCGGTGCCGGAGGCGCCGCTGATGGCCCAGGCCAACAGGGCGTTCCTGCGCCGGGCCGTGCACCACCTCGCCGAGGCCGGGGTCCGGCAGTTCCTGGACATCGGCTCGGGCATCCCGACCGTCGGCAACGTGCACGAGATCGCCCAGCGGCTCGACCCACAGTCGCGGGTGGTCTATGTGGACGTCGACCCGGTGGCGGTGGCGCACAGCCGCGAGATCCTCGCCGGCAACGACCGGGCGGTGGTGGTGCAGGAGGACCTGCGGCACCCGGAGGCGATCCTGGCCCACCCGGAGGTCCACAGGCTGCTCGACCTGAACCAACCGGTGGCCGTGATGGTGGTGGCCGTCCTGCACTTCGTCCCGGACGACGACCGACCGGCCGAGCTGCTGCGCACGCTGCGGGACGCACTGGCCCCCGGCAGCTATCTGGTGCTGTCGCAGGCCAGCGACGACGGGCGCAGCGACGACGAACGGGCCGAGGCGGAACGGGTCTACCGGCGCACCGACAATCCCCTGTGGATACGCGGTCGGGCCGAGTTGACAGCGCTCTTCGACGGGTTCGAGCTGCTCGACCCCGGTGTGGTGTGGGTGCCCCAGTGGCGACCGGACACCCCGGAGAGCGCGCAGAACGCCGAGCGCGCGGTCTTCATGGGCGGCGTCGGGCGACTCGGTGGCTGAGCCGCCCGAGGCGGCCGCCCGTCCGGGCACGTTCGCCCGCGCCTGGGCGAAGGCGGTCTCCGGCACCAGCTACCTGCCGATGACCCAGGCCCAGCTGGAAACCATGCTGGACCGGCTCACCGGGCAACTGGCCGCCGCGCTGCTCAACGAACCGTTCGACCTGCGCGCCGGGCACCGGGTCGGTGCCGAGTTGGTCGCCGCGCACATCGCCTCGGCGGAGGGGCTCGGTCGTACCGTCGAGGTCATCCAGCTTCGGCTGGTGCGCGACCTCGGGTTGGTGGCCGAGGAGGTCGAGGACCGGATGGCCCGCCTGCTGGCGGCCGTGGCGACCGGCTACGCCCGCGCGCTGCGCGACCGCACTCTCGACGAGCAGGAGTCGATCCGCCGGGCCGCGATGAGGGCCCGGACGCAGGCCGAGCGGGCGCTGCGCGCCAGCGAGGCCCGGTTCCGGCATCAGGCCACCCACGACCCGCTCACCGGCCTGCCCAACCGGACGCTGTTCACCGAGCGGCTCACCGCGGCGCTCAACGAGCCCGGCCGGGGCGCGCAGCGGGTCGGGGTGTGCTTCCTGGACCTGGACCGCTTCAAGGTCGTCAACGACACCCTGGGACATCAGATCGGTGACCGGCTGCTGGTCACGGTGGCCGAACGGCTGCGCCAGGCCATGGGTGAGCACCTGGTTGCCCGGCTCGGCGGGGACGAGTTCGTCATCCTGGTGCAACGCAGCGGCGGCACCGACGACATGGTGGCGGTGGCCGAGACCGCGCTGGTCGCGGTCCGGACACCGGCGCTCGTCGAGGGGCACGAGCTGCAGATCTCGGCGAGCATCGGCATCGTCGAGCGTCAGGTGGCCGGGGCCGACCCCAGTGACCTGATGCGGGCCGCGGACAGCACCCTGCACTGGGCGAAGTCGGCCGGCGGTGCACGCTGGGCGCTGTACGACGCCGAGCGCAGCCAGCGCGAGTTGACACGGTACGCGCTCTCCGCGGCAATCCCCGCCGCACTGGAACGGGGCGAGTTCTACCTCGACTACCAGCCGCTCACCTCACTGCGCGACGGCAGCCTGGTCGGCGTCGAGGCGCTGGTCCGCTGGCGCCACCCGGAGCTGGGGGTGCTGCATCCGGACAGCTTCATCGGGTTGGCCGAGGAGACCGGCCTGATCGTCCAGTTGGGCGGCTGGGTGCTGGCCGAGGCCTGCCGCGAGGCGGAGGCGTGGGCGGCCGGCGGCGTCGCCGCCCCCTTCGTCAGCGTCAACCTGGCGGTACGGCAGGTGCACCGGCCCGGGCTGGTGCAGGAGGTTCGTGCCCTGCTGCGGCAGACCGGCCTGCCGCCGGAGCGGCTCCAACTGGAGATCACCGAGAGCACGATGATGAGCACCGCCAAGGAGCCGGTGCGCGCCCTGCGGGTGCTGGCCGACCTCGGGGTACGGATCGCCATCGACGACTTCGGCACCGGTTACAGCAACCTGGCCTATCTACGGGACCTGCCGGTGACCGAACTGAAGGTCGCCGGGGAGTTCGTCGCCGGCCTGCGGTCGCCCTCGGTCGGCCGCACCGACGAACGGATCCTCGCGTCGCTCGTCTCGCTGGCGCACGCGTTGGACCTGACGGTCACCGCCGAGGGTGTGGAGACCGCCGGGCAGGCCGAGCGGCTCCGGGCGATCGGCTGCGACGCCGGCCAGGGCTGGCATTTCGGGCGGCCGGCCCCCGCCGACCGGATCCTGGCCCGCATCCGCTGACCTTCCGGGCCCCACCATCCACCTCGGATTCGAGGCCCCGGCGATCCAGCAGCTGACCGGCCAGGAGTACGTGCCGCACTACGCGCCGGCCCGGGAGAGCTGAACGGCGGGGCGCTCAGCCGGCGAGCAGCGTCGCCATCCGTTCCGCCTGAGCCTCCCAGCGCCACTCCCGCTCCACCCACGCCCGGCCGGCAGCGCCCAGTTGGCGGGCCAGATCCCGGTCGGCGAGCAGTCGGGCCACCCGGTCGGCGAGCTGGGCCACGTCCCGCCCGCGTACCACGTACCCGGTCTCGCCCTCGCGGACCGCGTCCGGCGCGCCCCCGGAGTCACCGGCCACCACCGGCAGGCCGGTCGCGGACGCCTCCAGGTAGACGATGCCCAGCCCCTCCACGTCGAGGCCCCGGTTGCGGGTGCGGCACGGCATCGCGTAGACGTCGCCGGCCGCGTAGTGCGCCGGCAACTCCGCCGACGGCACCGAACCGGTGAACACCACGTCCCGCTCCACATCGGTCTGTCGGGCCAGCTTCTCCAGGGTCGCCCGGTACGGTCCGCCACCGACGATGAGCAGTGCCGCCTCGGGCACCCGACGACGGATCTCCGGGAGTGCCCGGATCAGCATGTCCTGACCCTTGCGCGGCACCAGCCGGGACACGCAGACCACCACCGGACGGTCGGTCAACCCGAGCCGGGCCCGGACCTGCTCGCCGTCCACCGTCGGGTGGTAGGTGTCCACGTCGACCCCGGGGGCGAGCCGACTCAGCTCGGTCACCCCGCCCAGCACCCGGGCCAGCCGACTGCGGGTGTACTCGCCGAGATAGGTGGTGACATCCACACCCCGACCGATGCGGCGCAGCGCCGGCCGGGCCGCCGGCACCGCCGCCCAACCAAC
Organism: Micromonospora sp. NPDC049044; assembly: GCF_040649215.1. Classification (NCBI taxonomy): domain Bacteria; kingdom Bacillati; phylum Actinomycetota; class Actinomycetes; order Micromonosporales; family Micromonosporaceae; genus Micromonospora; species Micromonospora sp. NPDC049044. The sequence goes on from NZ_JBEZFA010000032.1 coordinate 7,984, forward strand.
CTCGTGGCCGTGGGTCTGCGCCACCACCCGGCGGACGCCGGCGCGCCGACGCAGGCCGGCGGCGAGCAACCCCAACGGGGCCGCCGCACCGAACCACACAGTGTCGCAGTCGTACGCCCGCGCCAACCGGGCCGCCCGCCGGGCAATCAACGGGGTGGGCAACAGCACCCGGGTGCGCTCCCGGACCACCTCGAACGGCTGGTCGGCGTCGAACTTCTCGGCCCCGCGCCAGCTCGACGCGTAGACGACCACCGAGCCGGCCGGTTGCCGCACCGCGAGGTTGTGCACGAAGGACTGGATGCCGCCCGGACGGGGCGGAAAGTCGTTGGTGATCAACAGCGTGCGGCTCATCGGCCGGCCTCCCGGGCGTACGCGCGGGCGGCGGCCATCCGCTCGACGGTGGACGGGTGCGAGGCCGAGTAGAGGTATTCCCAGCGCGGCGGATCGGGGTCGCCGAGGTTCACCGAACCGAGCCGGCGCTGCATCGACTCGAACGCCTGCGGGTCACGCGTCAGCGCGAGCGCGTGTGCGTCGGCCCGAGCCTCCACCAGTCGCGACATCAGCGCCTGCACCGGCGCGGCGACCAGCCCGGCCACCGTGACGAGTGCCAGCAGCAGCGGAAAGGCGCGGGGTTGGGCGACCGAGTCGACGCCGGCCAGCCGCAGCAGCGGCACCCACGAGCCGAGCAGATAGAGCGCCACCACTGCGGCTGCGGCTCCCAGCGCCCCGGTCAACGTGCCGACTGTCACGTCGGAGTCCTTCGCGTGCCCCAACTCGTGCGCCACCACCGCTGTCACCTCGGCCGGGGTCGCCTCGCGCAGCAGCGTGTCGTAGACGACCACCCGCCGGGTCGGCCCCAGACCGGAGACGTACGCGTTCACCGCCTTGGTGCGCCGGGACGCGTCGGCGACCAGCACGTCACGCACGGGCACCCCGTCGCGGGCGGCCATGCTCATCAGCTCGGTGCGCAGCGGGCCCTGCTCCATCGGGGTGAACTTGTTGAACACCGGCTCCACGAGCACCGGCAGCACGAACGACAGCAGCACCACCAGCAGGGCCGCGCCCGCCGCGCCGAACGCCCACCACCAGCGCGGCGCGAACCGGATCACGGCGTAGAAGCCGAGCAGCGCCACCGCGCCGATCACCGCGCTCACCGCGTACGACTTGAGCAGGTCGACCGTCCAGCCACTCCAGCCGTTGGTGCTCATCCCGTAGCGGGTGAGCACGCTCTGGCGCCAGGCGGCGAACGGCAGCGTCACCAGGTCGGCCACGAGCAGCACGGCCAGCCCGCCGAGCACCGCCTGCGCGGCCCAGTGCCCGCCGAACGGCCGGCCCACCAGCTCGACCAGGCGGCTGCCCAGCGGGGTCAGCCCGAGCCCGAGAGCGACGACCAGCCCCACGGCGAGCGCGGCGTAACCGCCCGGACGCAGCGCGGCTCGGAACTCCCGCCCCTTGGCCACCTGCTCGGCCGGCAGCTCACGCAGCGCGGCGAGCTGATCGGCCCGCGGGGCCGGCGGTCGGTGCCACGGGATGAGCAGCGCGGCGATCACGACAAGCGCGATGGTCAACCCGGCCAGGGTCAGCAGCGCCCACCCGCGCGGGGTCAACGGGACACCGCCGTACGGCACGCCGCGCCGCCGCACCCAGCCCCGACGAGCCCGCCGTCATCCCGTCGTGTCCCGCTCATCGCGCCGTCCTCCCGTCGTGACCGCTCATCCTATGGCCCGCGCGGAGCCCGCTTCCGGGCGCGGTGTGGGGCTCAGGCGATCCGGCGGACAGCACGGCGGCGCACCTCGGGGCGCGCCGGCGCGGCCAGCACCTCCACGTCGAAGCCGGCCCGGGCGAACACCTCGATGGCCTCGACCTCGGCGGCGACGAGCGCCGCCGCCGGGGACGTCTCGTCGAACAGGGCGGTCAGCGGGCAGCCGGAACAGCCGTCGACCCGCTGTGCGCACCCGTCACAGTCGATGAGCATTGCCCCTCCTGATCGGCTCGCGGTGCCCGCTCGCGCCCGATCGTCGCCAGCCGAACACCATCGGTGACATCGACGCTAACCACCGGGTACGACAGAAACCACGTCCGACCGACCGTTTGGGGTCGAGATCGACTCCAGCTCAGTGAAATCGGGCCATCCGGACCGGCCGGAACGCCCGACTTCAAGGAACTCGTGTCGTCGGGCGCCGACGTCGTTTAGTCGGCGGGCCGCTCGGGCACCGAGTGGCGGTGGCCACCCTCGATGATGCGTCGTCAGTCGTGGACTTCCGCTACTCGCCGCGACACCGCGCCGCCCAGATGCTCGTCGTCCTGTTGGGCGCCGCCGCTCTCCTCGCCGCCTACTCGGCGCTGTTCGACAAGCCGTGGTGGCAGGTGCTGCTGCGATTCGGCACGATCGGCGTCGTCGTCGCGCTGGCCACCGCCTGGCAACTGCGCCGGCGGCCTCGTCTGCCGCTGCGGTTGACCGACGAAGCGCTGCACCTGACCGGACCGGACGGCACCACGCTCAGCATCGACTGGGCCAACCTGGCCAGCGCCGAGATCCGTGGCCGACTGGAGCCGAGGCTCGTGGTCACACCGATCGACCCTCAGCAGACCCGCCCGCCGATGCGGCCCGGCCAGTGGTCGGCGCTCGGACGCGGACGCTACGAGTTGGTCGTCCAGCTCGCCTGGATGACGCCGGACCGCGAGGTGCTGCGTCGTGAGCTGGCCCGTCGGCTACCGGTCACCTGACTCACTGCTGCGCGTCGAGATCCCGCAGGGCGAAGCGGAGGTGCTGCCACTCCTCGTCGAAGATCACGTGCAGGCAGTGCAGGACGGACACCTGGTGCTCGGGCGACCAGGCTGCCGGTCGGGGCTCGGCGAGCAGGTCCGGCGTGACGGCCGCGACGAAGTCGCGCACCATCGCCTGCCGTTCGGCCCGCAGTTCCAGGGTCTCGGCGAACGTCGGCTGCTCCGCGGCGAAGATCGACATGTCGAAGCCGTCGGTCTCGTACTCGACGTGCGGCAGGCCGAACGGGTGGAAGGGCTGCGGCAGGCGCAGGATCGCCTTGCCGAGCCAGGTGTCGGCGGCGAACGCGAGATGGCGCAGGGTCTGCGCGAACGACCACTCCCCGTCGATCGAGAAGTCGACCGCCCCCGGGGGCATGGACCGGACCCGGTCGAGCGCCGCCGCCCAGGCCCCTTCGAGCGCCGCCCACGCCCGGCGCAGCCCGTCGGGATCCGTGGCCTGCCGCAGCTCGCGCCCGGGGAACCGGCTGTTGAGCTCGGCTTCGACGAGCGGCGCGACATCGACGCCGTTGACCAGGAGCGTGCCCTTGGCGAGCCACGGCGCATCGATGTCCAGCGCATTCACATCGACGCCGCGCAGCACCGCACCGGCAAGCGTCGACCTGGTGAACCGGGCACCTCGCAGGTCCTTGTCGACGAAGACCTTGACGTTGTCCTGGGTCATGGCGACCCTCCTCCCGGCGGCGATAGCGGCGATGCTAACGCTCGGCTACGACAGGACCATCGGCCGCCAGAAGAAGAGAACCAGGATCCAGATCGGTGACCGCCTCTCGGAGCAGCGCGCCTACCCGCTCGAACCGGTGCACCTCAGGAGCGGGCGAGCCGCCGCAACAGCGAGTCCGCGCCCAGTGGGTACGCGCCGTGCCGGCGTACCCCGTCGGCGACCTCGCGGTCGGACGAGACCACCACCACCGGCCGACCCGCGGGCTCGGCGCGCACCAGCCGACGGATCAGCTCGTCGGCGGTCTCGCCCTTGCGGGAGAAGAGCACCCGTACGCCGCGTGGCGCGGGTGGCAGCCCGTGCATCCGCTCGGCACCGTCGAAGACCACTGTGACCTCGTCGCCGGTCTGCGCAGCGATCCCGCCCAGGCCGGTGATCAGGCGTTTGCGCTGCTGTTCCAGGGACATCTCGCCGAAGCCGCGCTTGGTGACGTTGTAGCCGTCCACCACCAGGTGCGCCCGGGGCAGGGCGAGCAGTTGGTCGAGTCGGGCCGGGTCGTCGGTGTCCCGCGCCCGGGCGGCGGGGCTGGCCGGAGCGGTGCCCGGCTGCTCGGCGAACGCGTCGGCGACGAAGTCGGCGGGGAGTTTGTCGACCGGGTCGAGCGCCAGCTCGCGGCGCAGCCCGACGGCGGCCTGGCCGATCGTCTCCAGCAGCAGCCAGAGCCGGGCGTCGTCGACCGAGCGGGCCTCCTTGGCGCTGGCTCGGGCCACCCCGGCGGCGGCCTCCGCCTCGGCCAGTCGGGCGCGGGCGCGGCGCAGCTCGGCGTCGACGTCCGCGCTGGCGCGGGCGGCCCGGCCCCGCTCGGTGGCAAGCAACTCGGTGGCCTTGCGCTCGCGGGCCTGGGTCTCCCGCAGGGTACGGGCGACCTGCCGGGACTCCTCGCGGAGCTGACCCAGCTCCTCGCGGACGCGGGCCAGCTCGTCACGCAGCTTCTCCGCCTCGACCCGGGCCACCGCCCGGTCGTGCTCGGCCCGGGTGGCCCGCTGTTCGGCCTCCCGGACCAGTTCGGCGACGACAGCGCTGTCCGCCTCGGCGCGCACGGCGGCGCCGCTGGCGTCGATCAGCTCCCGCCAGCCGCGCGGCCGGGCCAGGTAGGCGAGCGCGGCGACCTCGACCGGATCGGCGGCGGCCGGCGCGGTGCCCGCCACGACGGCGGCCCCGAGGTCGCCGGCGTCGCTCAGGACCCGGGCGGTGACCCGCTGCCGGAACAGCGGGTCGGCGGTGAGCTGGGCGGCGATGACCGGGGCGCCGAGCCGGGCCCGCCGGTTCGGGGCGAACTTGGCCACCCGTCGCAACGGCACCGGCACCTCGTCGGCGGGCAGGGTGGGCAGCACCGCGGCGGTGAGCGTCACGATTCGCTGTCGGACCGGCTCGGGCAGCGCCGGCTCCGGCTCGGCAGCGGCGCCGTCTGCTGCCTCCGTCGGGTCGGCTGCGCCGGATGTCGCGCTGACGACGTTGTCGTCCGGATTGCCCGCAGCACCGGCGTACGCGACCAGATCCTCCTGCGGGAGGTGGTCGTCGGACGGCTCGGTGAGGGGCATGTGGCAAGTCTCCCACCGCGACCGGGCCCACCGCCCGGTGAGTGAGCCGATCTCTCATCCTAGCCCCATGGTGACTGGTGAGACGGCTGTGACGGGAGTGTCGGACCGGCGCGTTAACGTGCCGGCGATGGCACAGGCGGAGTACGTCCAGGAGTCACTTGCCGGTCTCGACCCGACGGCGGGCGGGGTGGATCCGGCGCTGCCGCTCTACGCGACCACCTTCGTGGTGGTCGACCTGGAGACCACCGGCGGCGCGCCGGACGGCGGTGGCATCACCGAGATCGGCGCGGTGCGGGTGCGCGGTGGCGAGCAGCTGGGGGTGCTCGCCACCCTGGTCAACCCGGGGCAGCCGATCCCGCCGTTCATCACCGTGCTGACCGGCATCACCCAGGCGATGCTGGTGCCGGCGCCGCCGATCGAGCAGGTGCTGCCGAGCTTCCTGGAGTTCATCGCCGACGCGGTGCTGGTGGCCCACAACGCCCCGTACGACGTGGGTTTCCTCAAGGCCGCCTGCGTCAAGCACGGCTACCGGTGGCCCAACCCCCGGGTGCTCGACACTGCCGCGTTGGCCCGCCGGGTGCTCACCAGCGACGAGGTGCCCAACCGCAAGCTGGGCACCCTGGCCGCCTACTTCCGCACCGCCACCCAGCCCACCCACCGTGCCCTGGACGACGCGAAGGCCACCGTCGACGTGCTGCACGGGCTGATCGGTCGGCTCGGTGGGCACCGGGTGGACACGGTCGGCGACGCCATCGAGTTCGCCCGGGCGGTCACCCCGACGCAACGCCGCAAGCGGCACCTGGCCGAGGGGCTGCCCAAGGTCCCCGGGGTCTACATCTTCCGGGCGGCCGACGACCGTCCGCTCTACGTGGGCACCTCAGTCGACATCGCCACCCGGGTGCGCAGCTACTTCACCGCCGGCGAGAAGCGGGCGCGGATCTCCGAGATGCTCGCCGCGGCCGAACGGGTCGAGGCGGTGGAGTGTGCCCACTCGTTGGAGGCGGAGGTCCGCGAGCTGCGCCTGATCGCCGCGCACGCCCCGCCGTACAACAGGCGGTCGAAATACCCGGAGCGGATGGTCTGGCTCAAGCTGACCGACGGTCCCTATCCCCGGCTCTCGATCGTCCGCGACCTCTCCCCCACCGACACCGCGTACCTCGGGCCGTTCACCTCCCGGCGTGCCGCGGAGCTGGCCGCCGCCGGTTTCCACGACGCGGTGCCGCTGCGCCAGTGCACGCACCGGCTCTCGCTGCGCACCGTCACGCCGGCCTGCGCGCTGGCCGAGCTGGGTCGCTGCCCGGCACCCTGCGAACACAAGATCACCCCCGAGGAGTACGACGACAGCGCGGCCCGACCCTTCCGCACCGCCACCACGAGCGACCCGCAGCCGGTGGTGGACGCGCTGCTCGCCCGGATCGACGTGCTCTCGGCCGACCAGCGCTACGAGGAGGCCGCGGTGGTGCGGTCCCGGCTCGCGGCGGTGCTGCGGGCCACCGTGCGGATGCAGCGGCTGGCCGCGCTGACCGGGATCGTCGAGCTGGCCGCGGCCCGGCCGGCCGCCCGGGGCGGCTGGGAGCTGGCGTTGGTGCGGCACGGCCGGCTGGCCGGCGCGGGGGTGTCGCCGCCCGGCGTGCACCCGCGACCGACGCTGACCGCCATCCGGGCCACGGCCGAGACGGTGGCGGGCGGACACGGCCCGGTGCCGGCGGCGACCGCCGAGGAGTCCGAGCGGATCCTGTCCTGGTTGGAACGACCGGAGACCCGACTTGTCGAGATGTCCTCCGGTTGGTCCTCCCCGGTGGGAGGCGCGGGGCGGTTCCGTGACCTGCTGGCGAAGGCCGAGAGCGGCGCGTCCCACCAACTCTCGACCGAACGCTCATGACCAACTGACCGATCGGACTACGTCGACTCGCTTAGGCTGTTAGAGAAGTGCAGTCCTGCCCGATTCGTGGGCCTGCTCCGATCGCCGGGTCCCGGCGTGGCGGAGCCGGGGTGAGGAGGTGTCCCTCGTGGACGTCGACGCCGGACACGGCGCCGCCCTGGGGGGCGCCCTGCCGACACAGCCGGGCGAGCTGCCGCTCGCCCGCCGGCTGCGGTCGTTGTTCAGCTGGCCCACCACCGACTCCGATCCGGTCACCCACCTGGTTCGCACCCACCGGGGCATCCACGCCGGCACCGATCCCGCGGTGCTGCGCCGGGCATACACGATCGCGGAAAACATGCACCGCGGGCAGTTCCGCAAGAGCGGTGAGCCGTACATCACCCATCCGCTCGCGGTGGCGCAGATCTGCGCCGAGCTGGGCATGGACACCACCACCCTGGTCGCGGCACTGCTGCACGACACGGTGGAGGACACCCGCTACACCCTCCAGGCGCTCGCCGAGGACTTCGGCCACGAGGTGGCCCACCTGGTCGACGGGGTGACCAAGTTCGACAAGGCGTTCTACGGCAAGGCCGCCGAGGCCGAGACGATCCGCAAGATGATCGTGGCGGCCGCCAAGGACGTCCGGGTGCTGATCATCAAACTGGCTGATCGACTGCACAACATGCGCACGCTCGGGGTGCGCTCGGCGTCGTCGCGGGAGCGCATCGCCCGCAAGACCCAGGAGGTGCTGGTCCCGCTCTGTGACCGGCTGGGCATCCAGACCCTCAAGCGTGAACTGGACGACGTGGTGCTGCTGCACCTGGAGCCGGACGAGCACGCCCGGCTGGCCCGGCACGTGCACGACCGGCCGGGCTGGGACGCGTACCTCGACGCGGTGGTCAACAGGGCCCGGGTGGCGCTGAAGCGCAGCCGGGTCGACGCCGAGGTGAGCCCCCGCCCCCGGCACCTCTACTCGATCTGGAAGGACACCGTCGCCGGCGGCCACACCGCCCCGTTCGACCTGCCCCGCATCGTGGTGGTGGTCGACGGTCCGGCCACCGACTGTTACGCCGCGCTTGGCGCGATCCACGGCACCTGGCGGCCCATTCCCGGCCGTTTCAAGGACTTCATCGCCTCACCGAAGAACAACCTCTACCGTTCGCTGCACACGAGCGTCTGCGGCCCGCAGGACCGCACGGTGGAGGTGTTGATCCGCACCCAGGAGATGCACCGCTCCGCCGAGTACGGCATCGCCGCCGACTTCCGCTTTCCCCGCTCGGGCAGCAGCAGCGCGGCAGCCCGCGCCGAGCAGTTGGACTGGCTGCGTCGGGTGCTCGACTGGGAGCCGGCCGCCGCCGACCCGGCGCAGTTCCTCGAGTCGTTGCGCTGCGACCTCGCCGAGGGCCAGATCCAGGTCTTCGCCGAGGGGCGGCAGGTCGTGCTGCCGGGCGGCGCCACCCCGGTCGACCTCGCGTACGAGTTGGGCAACGAGCGGGGCGACCACTGTCTCGCGGCGCGGATCAACGGTCGGCTGGCCCCGCTGAGCTCGGAGCTGGACGAGGGCGACGTGGTGGAGATCTTCACCGAGAACGACGGCGACAACGGTTTCGAGGCCGGGGTCGCCTCGCGGGGCCCCCGCCGGGAGTGGTTGGGCTTCGTCAAGTCGCCGCACGCGCAGATGCAGATCAACAAGTGGTTCGCCGAGCACACCGAGCCGGGCATCACGATCAGCGACAAGGTCCGTCTCGGGCGGGCCACCATCGGGCTCACCCTGCGCCAGCACAACCGGGGCCTCGCCAGCGACCTGCCGCTGTTGCGCCTCTCCGAGGAGTTGGGCTACCCCGACCTGGAGACCCTGCTGGTCGCCGTCTTCGACCGGGTGATCGAACCGGACACCGTGGTACGCCAGCTCATCGACCTCGTCGACCATCGACAGTGACCGGGCCGGCCCGGCGCGTCCGAGGGACATTCGTGACCACTAGCCTGGGGTCATGATCCCCCGTTCCCGCGCCACCGGTCGGGCCATCTTCTACCAGGCGTTCTACCGGCTGCCGCTGCCGGTGCGTCGACGCCTGGTCAAGCTGGCGATGCCGAAGTACATCGTCGGTGCGGTCACCCTGGTCCGCGACTCCGAGGCACCGGGCGCCGGGCGGCTGCTGATGCTGCGCCAGCCGCCGGGCAAAGGCTGGTCGCTGCCGGCCGGCCTGCTCGACCGTGGCGAGACCCCGGTGGTGGGCGCGGCCCGCGAGCTGTTCGAGGAGTCCGGCATCCGGCTCCCCCCGTCCCGGCTACGTCCGGCGGTGCCGAACGCGATAGTGCACGCCAAGGGCTGGGTGGACATGGTCTTCGAGACGGAGGTGCCGGCGTCGGGCACTGAGCTGACTGTCGACGGCGCGGAGGTCTTCGAGGCCGGGTGGCACCCGTTGGACGACCTACCCAAGCTGACCTGGCCGACCGCCCGGCTGCTCGCCTACTACAACATCGGGCCGCTGGCCGGGAAGTTCCCGCCGCCGGTCCCCGACGATCTGCCATGACCGGGGCGGCTGCGGTGCCCACGGAGCTGTGCGCGGTGGTGCTCGCCGCCGGCGAGGGCACCCGGTTGCGTCCGCTCACCGAACAGGTGCCCAAGGCGCTCTGCCCGGTGGGCAACGTCCCGCTGCTGGATCGGGCGTTGGCCCGGCTCGCCGGGCTCGGCCTGGTCGGCTCCGCCCGGGTCGCGGTGAACGCCTGCTATCTCGGTGACCAGGTGGTCGCGCACGTCGGCGACCGCGCACACCTGTCCGTCGAGCCGGGCGAGCCGCTGGGCACCGCGGGTGGGGTGGCCAAGCTGCGGGACTGGATCGACGGCCGGCCGGTGCTTGTCGGCAACGCCGACGCGTACCTCGCCGACCCGGCCGCTCCGCCGGGCCCGGACGTGGCCGCCCTGCTCGACGGGTGGGACGGCCACACCGTACGCCTGCTCGGTCAGGCCGCCGCCGACCCGGCGGCACCTGGCACCTTCGCCGGGCACAGCTTCACCGGCTTCTCGCTGCTGCCCTGGCGGCTCGTCCGCGACCTGCCGGTGGTCTTCTCCGACCTGGTCCGCGTCCTCTGGCGCCCGGCGGAGGCGGCGGGTGCGCTGGAGGTGGTGCCGTATCCGGGCACCTTCTACGACACCGGCACCCCCGCCGACTACCTGGCAGCCAACCTGCACGCCGCGAACGGCAGCGCCCTCGTCGACCCGTCCGCCACGGTGACCGGTCGCTGTGCGGAGTCGGTGGTCGGCGCGGGCGCGCGGGTGGACGGCGACGTGTGCCGGACGGTCGTGTGGCCGGGCGCGACAGTGCGCGTCGGCGAACGGCTGCGGGACGTGATCCGGGCGGCCGGGGACCTGACAGTGCCCGCCACCGCTCCCGGCTGACCCGAGCCGGCTGGCCGGCGGGCCGGTGACGCCGCTACTTAATCCCGGCCGCCGACGGGCGGCGGCGGAACATCTAGCATGGGCGACGACGCCGACGAACGGAGAAATGTCCCGTGATCACCGCCATCGTGCTGATCGACTGTGCCACCGACGCGATCCCCGAGGTGGCGGAAACCCTGGCCAGCCTTCCCGGTGTCAGCGAGGTCTACTCGGTGGCCGGGCACGTCGACCTCATCGCCATCGTCCGGGTCCGCGAGTTCGACCAGATCGCCCAGGTCATCGCCGGCAGCATCTCCAAGGTGCCGGGCGTGCTCAACACCGAGTCGCACATCGCGTTCCGGGCGTACTCCCAGCACGACCTGGAAGAGGCGTTCGCGATCGGCCTCTCCAGCGCCGACTGACGAGCACACGCACGGCGGCCGGCCCACCCCCGCGGGCGTGGACCGGCCATCTGCTGTCGCTACGTCAGCTCTCGCTGGGAGCCGGCGTTTCGGTGGTGCCGCCACCCGGGGCCGGAGCCTCGGTGCCGCCACCCGGAGCCGGGGCCTCGGTGCCGGTGCCGCCCGGAGCCGGCGACTCGGTGCCGGTGCCACCCGGGCTGGGCGTACCGCTGGCGCTGGTCTGCGGAACCGGGATGCCCAGCTTGTTGGCGAGCTGCACCAGCTCGTCATAGTGCGCCTGCAGCGTCGGCAGGGCCGTCTGGGCCAACTGGACCACCGACTGCTCGGAGCCCTGCGAGATCTCCGTCTGGGTGGCCTGGATGGCCTGGACGTGGCCGGCCAGCTCACTTGTCACCCAGAGCCGGTCGAACTCCGCGCCGCTGGCGTTGTTCAGCTTGTCGATGACCGCCTGCTGATCGGCGTTCGGCTCGTTCGGCAGTTCCACCCCGAGCTGGGACGCGGTCTGCTGCACGGTCTGGTCCAGCTGGGTGTGGTCGGTCTTCAGCATCGCGCCCAGGTCCTTGACCCCCTGGTCGTGGCCCTTCTGCTGGGCCAGGTCACCGGCGGTGATCTCGAACAGGTTGACCTGGTGTACCGCCTGCAGGTACTGGGTGTCCTGCGTTGACGGCTGTGCCGCGGCCTGCGCGGCCGCAGCCGGCGCGACCCCGACCAGTACCAGCGCGGCCAACAGGCCGAGGCGTTTGATACCCAACATGCTTCCCCCCCTTGAGACGTTGGACCGCACGGATACCCGGCTCACCGGGGTTATTCCTGCGATCACCAGTCGCACGGGGTCGACCGGTCCCGCCGTGGCCGTCCGACTCCTGGCCGGATGGGCGGTGGGTGCCCAGACGACGTGGCGCCCGCCGGAATCCGGCGGGCGCCACGTGCTGGTGCGTTCAGGCTGGTCAGCGGCGGCTGTCGCCGCTGGCGATCTCCTCGCGTTCCGGCCGGGCCTCGACCGGCGGGTGCCCCGGCGAGACCGGCGCCTCGACCGGCTTCTCGATCGGGTAGAAGAAGCCCCGGATGGCCGGGCCGAGTGCCCCGAGCCGGTTCATCTTCTTCGGCACGACCCAGCCGACGTACTCCAACTCGCCGTGGCCGTCCGCGTGCCCGTCCGACGCGCTGAGCGGCTGGTGCACCTCGACGAACCGACCGTCCGGCAGGCGCCGGATGATGCCGGTCTCCACGCCGTGCGCGAGCACCTCCCGGTCGTGCTGCTGCAGACCCAGGCAGAGCCGGTACGTCACGTAGTACGCCAGCGGCGGGACCACGAGCAGACCGATCCGGCCGGCCCAGGTCATCGCGTTCAGGCTGATCTGGAACTTGTCGGCGATCACGTCGTTGGCGCCGGAGAGCGTCAGCACGATGTAGAACGCGACGGCCATGGCGCCCACCGCGGTGCGTGCCGGCGCGTCGCGGGGCCGCTGGAGCAGGTTGTGGTTCTTGCGGTCCTTGAGTTGCCGGGCTTCCAGGAACGGGTACATCGTCGACAGGCCCACCAGGATGCCGGGCAGCACGACAGTCGGCCAGAACAGCGGCGGGATGACGTACCCGTCACCGAGCGGGATCGAAATCTCCCAGGCCGGCATGAGTCGGGTCGAACCGTCGAGGAACATGACGTACCAGTCGGGCTGGCTGGCGGCCGAGACCACCCACGCCTCGTACGGGCCGAACAGCCAGATCGGGTTGATCTGGAACAGACCGCCCATCAGCGCGATGACGCCGAAGACGACCATGAAGAAGCCGCCCTGCTTCAGCGCGTACCGCGGGAACATCCGCTCGCCGACCACGTTGTTGTTGGTCCGGCCGGGGCCGGGCCACTGGGTGTGCTTCTGCTTGAAGACCAGGCCGAGGTGGACGCTGATCAGCGCCAACAGCAGACCGGGGATGAGCAGCACGTGGGCGATGAAGAACCGGCTGATGATGATCGTGCCCGGGAACTCCCCACCGAAGATCGACGAGGTGACCCAGGTGCCGATCACCGGGATGGACAGCATGATCGCCGAGGCGATCCGCAGGCCGGTGCCGGACAGGCCGTCGTCCGGGAGCGAGTAGCCGGTGAAGCCGGCCAGGAAGCCGACCCAGAACAGCAGCGAACCGATGATCCAGTTGGTCTCGCGCGGCTTGCGGAAGGCACCGGTGAAGAAGACCCGCAGCATGTGCACGACGATCGCGGCCATGAACAGCAGCGCCGCCCAGTGGTGCATCTGGCGCATCACCAGACCGCCCCGGACGTCGAACGAGATGTCCAGGCTGGAGGCGTAGGCGGCGGACATCGGGGTGCCCTGCAACGGCGCGTAGCTGCCGTTGTAGACCACCTCGGTCATCGCCGGCTCGAAGAAGAAGGTGAGGAACACACCGGTCAGCAGCAGCACGATGAACGAGAACAGCGCGATCTCGCCGAGCAGGAAGGACCAGTGGTCCGGGAAGACCTTGTTCAGCAGCTTGCGCAGCGGGGTGGCCACCTGGAAGCGGTCGTCCACTCCCACCGCGGCCTTGCCCGGTGTCGCCGCAAGGTCAAACTTTCGACGCTTCATGGCCGCTCCCAGAAGTCAGGCCCAACGGTCTCGGTGTAGTCGGACTTCGCCACGAAGAAGCCCTCGGAGTCCACCTCGATCGGCAGCTGTGGCAACCGCCGGCTGGCCGGGCCGAAGACAGGCTCGGCGTTCCTGGTGATCAGGAACTGGGACTGGTGGCACGGGCAGAGCAGCCGGTTGGTCTGCTGCTCGTACAGGCTGGCCGGGCAGCCGGCGTGCGTGCAGATCTTGGAGAAGGCCGCGTAGTTGCCCCACATGTAGTCGCCGTGGCCGATCCTCTCGTTGGCCCGACGCGACTCCTGCGCGTCGGAGTCCCGGAGGTGGATCAGCAGCGTCGGCGAGTCCGCGTGTCGGTTGCTCACGCCGTGTTCGATGCCGGGGAAGACGGTCAACTGGCCACCGGCGCTGATGTCCGCCGGACGGATCGGCCGGCCGTCCTCGCGCACCAGGCGGATCCGGTCGCCGCCATCGGCCGCGGCGAACCCGGTGGTGAACATCTGGTTGTTCTTGTGCGGCTGGGAGATCAGACCGCCGACCAGCGGCGCGGCGGCGACCGCGGCGACCGGCGCGAGACCGGCCAGCAGCGAGATGCCGAGCAACGGGCGACGCTTCACGCCCAGCTCGTCCGCCATGTAGAGCATGGTCTGACCGGTGATGGTGCGGCCTTCGGAGTCCACCTGCCCCTCGTGCCGGTCCTGGATCGAGACCTCCTTGGGCAGCAACTTCTTGCCCCAGGTCAGGATGCCGAAGCCGACGGCGAGCAGGGCGATGCCGAGGGTGGCGCCCAGCAGCGGGGTGTACCACTTGTCGCCGCCACGGCCCGGCTCGTACTGCCACGGCCACCAGATGTAGATGGCCAGGAACGCGGTCGCGGCCAGACCGGTGATCAGGAAGAACCCGGCGACCACCCGGGTCAGCCGACGCTCCGCCTTGGTGCCGGGCTGCACCTGCGGCTCGTAGTGGACGATCTCGATGTCGTCCCGACGCGCACCCTCGCGAACGATGTCGAACCGGGTCAGCTTGGGGTCATTCACGTCGAGCGGCTCCCGGCCCTGCGGGGCCTGGTGCTCGGTGTGGGTGCTCATGCCGTCACCTCGCTACGGGTGGCGCCGAGCGGCGCCACAGCACTGAATCGGTTGATCCGCCCGGTCACGACTTGCCCGCGATCCACAGGCTGGCGAAGACGAGCGCCACGATGCCCACCAGGAAGATCGCCAGGCCCTCGGTGGACGGGCCGTACCGCCCGAGGTTGAACCCGCCCGGGTCCTGGTCGTGCTTCAGCGTCTCCTGGATGTAGGCGATGATGTCGGCCTTCTGCTCCGGCCGGAGCTGGTTGTCGCCGAACACCGGCATGTTCTGTGGGCCGCTCAACATCGCCGCGTAGATCTGCCGGTCGGTGGCCGGGTGCAGGCTCGGGGCGAACTTGCCCGAGGAGAGCGCGCCGCCGCCACCGCCGAACGCGTGACACTGCGAGCAGTTGATCCGGAACAGCTCGCCGCCGGCCGCGACGTTGCCGTCCTCGCGCAGGTCGTCGCCCTCGGGCACGACCGGGCCGCCACCGAGCTCCTGGATGTACTGGGCGAGCTGACGGGTCTGCTCGTCGGTGAAGACGGGGGGCTTGCGGTGCGCCTGGGCCTCCTGGCGGGCCAGCGGCATCCGCCCGGAGCTGACCTGGAACTCGACAGAGGCCGCGCCGACGCCGATCAGGCTCGGCCCGCGACCCTCGACACCCTGGGCGTTACGGCCGTGACAGGTCACACAGCTCACGTCGAACAGCGCCTTGCCCTCGGCGGCGGCACCGGTCAGCGGCGGGTTGTCCTGTGCCTGGGCACCCGGGGCGAAGACGGTGTAGGCGCCGCCGGCGAGCATCAGCGCGGCGATCAGCCGGACCGCGGCGCCCAGCCGGCGGCGGCCCCTGCTGCGCGCGGCGGGCCGCTCACGCAACCGCGCGAGCAGACCGCGTCGGCGGTCGTTGTCAGAAGTCATGAGCGGTGTCCTTAACCGGTTGGACCTGTCTCAGGGGACGGAGCAGCAGCGCGGGATGTGACGCGCAAGATCACTGAAGCCAGTAGATCATGAAGTACAGCCCGATCCACACGACGTCAACGAAGTGCCAGTAGTACGACACGACGATCGCCGAGGTCGCCTGCGCCGGGGTGAACCGGCCCATGGTGGTACGGACCATGAAGATGATGAAGGCGATCAGGCCGCCGGTCACGTGCAGGCCGTGGAAGCCGGTGGTCAGGTAGAACACCGACCCGTAGCCGTCTCCGTTGATCTTGATGCCGTCCTCGACCAGGTGCCGGTACTCGTTCAGCTGGCCGAGCACGAAGATCAGGCCCATCACGAAGGTGACGGTGAACCAGCGCCGCAGCGCGTGCACGTCGCCCTTCTCCGCCGCGAAGACGCCGAGCTGGCAGGTGATGGAGGACAGCACGAGGATCACCGTGAAGGTGGTCGCGTACGGGATGTTCAGCGCCTCGGTGTGCTTCTCCCACTGCTCCGGCGCAGCCGCGCGGATCGAGAAGTACATCGCGAACAGCGCCGCGAAGAACATGAGTTCGCTGGAGAGCCACACGATCGTCCCGACGCTGACCATGTTCGGTCGGGTCAGAGAGTGGATCCGGCTCTTGTCAATGGCTGGGGCCGCAGTCACGCCGTCATTATTGCCCCTGACCGGGGCCGGCGATCAGCGGGGTGGCAAACCTGCGCCTTCCGTGGCCCGAGCGTCAGGGTCCGGTTCGCCTGGCCTAGCCTGAAAAGCGTGCTGCACGTCGATCCGATCTTCGCCGCCACCTCGGCACCGCCGCCGTTCACCGTCGGCGCGGTGCTTACCGAGACCCGGCTGGACAGCTGGCTGGCCCTCGGCCTGGTGCTCGCCGCCGGCCTGTACCTCTACGGGGTGTACCGGCTGCGCCTGCGCGGCGACCGCTGGCCGGTCGCCCGTACGGTGTTCTTCCTCGGCCCCGGGCTGGGCGGCATCGCGCTGGTCACGGTCAGCGGGCTGCACGCCTACGACACGGCACTGCTGTCCGTGCACATGATCCAGCACATGGTGCTGTCCATGGTGGCGCCGATCTTCCTGGCGCTGGGCGCGCCGATGACCCTGGCCCTGCGCACCCTGCCGGTCGGGCCACGCAAACGCCTGCTGGCGATCGTGCACAGTCGGGTCGCCCGGATCTACAGCTTCCCGCTTGTGGCGTTCGCCATCTTCGTGGTCAACCCGTTCGTGTTGTACTTCAGCAACCTGTACCAGTTCACCCTCGAACACGCCTGGGCGCACGAGCTGGTGCACGCGCACTTCATCATGACCGGTTGTGTGTTCTTCTGGCCGCTGCTCGGCCTCGACCCGCTGCCCGGCCGCTGGCCGTACCCGGCGCGGGCCCTCCTGATGCTGCTCTCGGTGCCGTTCCACACAGTGCTCGGCCTCACCATCATGCAGAGCACCACCCTCCTCGGCGGCGACTGGTACCCGTCACTCAACCTGAGCTGGTCCGACCCCCGGGCGGACCAGGTGGTCGCCGGCGGCATCCTCTGGGCCGGTGGTGAGTTCGTCAGTGTGACAATGCTCGCGGTGCTGGTGGTGCAGTGGATCAAGCAGTCCGAGCGGGAGGCCCGCCGGGTCGACCGCGAGCTGGACCGCCAGGAGGCCCGCGAGCGCGCCGGCGACGCCGCACCCGCCTGAGCTGCCCGGACGGTACGCCCCAATGCCTGACGCCGGGCGGGATGTCGGCTACGTCACGCCGACCGGTACGATCTGCGGGCAGCTACGAGGTGGAAGCGGAGTGCCGGCATGAGTGAGCGCAGCGAACGAATCATCGGGCTCAGTGCGGTGGTGCCTCATGACGGCACGGAGCGAAGCGGAGTGCCGGCATGAGTGATCGTCTTTGCACCGTCTTGCTCTACAGCGACGACCCGCAGGTCCGTGAGCGGATGCGGATGGCCGTCGGCACCCGGCCCGCGCCCGGCCTGCAGATCGAGTTCGTCGAGGCGTCGACCTACGCGGAGACCATCCGGCTGGTCGACGACTACGAGATCGACCTGCTGCTGCTCGACGGTGAGGCGAGCCCGGGTGGTGGCATCGGCATCGCCCGGCAGATCAAGGACGATCGCGACGACGCTCCCCCGACCTGCCTGGTGATCGCCCGCGCCGCGGACCGATGGCTCGCGGCGTACGCCGAGGTCGACGCCACGCTCGTGCACCCGCTCGACCCGGTGACCACCGGCGGCACGGTGGCCGAGCTGCTGCGGACGCACGCGCCCGCCTGACGTCCCGCAGCTGTCTGGCACGGTCGCGGCGCCGGACCCACCGGCGCCGGTTCCAGCCCACCCGCACTTCGCACGCTCGGGAGGCCCGCCATGGGCGATCGGACCTGGCCGCACCTGCTCAACTCGCTGTTGCACGGCGAGGAGCTGTCCACCGCCGACACGGCTTGGGCGATGGACGAGATCATGACCGGTTCGGCGAGCGCGGCGCGGATCGCCGGCTTCGCCATCGCGCTGCGGGCCAAGGGCGAGACCCCGGCTGAGCTTGCCGGTCTCGTCGAGGCGATGCTGGGCCGTTCGGTGCCGGTGGTGCTTCCCGAGGAGCTGCGCCGCACCGCGCTCGACGTGGTCGGCACCGGCGGTGACCTCGCCCACACGGTAAACATCTCCACGATGACAGCGCTTGTGGTCGCTGGCGCGGGCGTACGCGTGGTGAAGCACGGCAACCGGGCCGCCTCCTCCCTGTGCGGCACGGCCGACCTGCTGGAGTTCCTCGGCATTCCGCTCGACCTCGGCCCCGAACAGGTGGCCCGCTGCGTCGAGGAGGCGGGCATCGGGTTCTGCTTCGCGGCCCGCTTCCACCCCGGGATGCGGCACGCCGGTCCGATCCGCCGCGAGGTGGGGGTGCCCACCTTCTTCAACTTCCTCGGCCCGCTCACCAACCCGGCCCGTCCCCGGTCCGGCGCGGTCGGCTGCTTCGACCTGCGGATGGCCCCGGTGATGGCGAGCGTGTTCGCCGCCCGCGGCGACTCGGCGATCGTGATGCGCGGCGAGGACGGTCTGGACGAGTTCACCACTGCCGCGCCGACCCGGGTCTGGGCGGCCCAGAACGGCACCGTACGTGAGGCCGTGCTGGACGCGACGGACCTCGGGGTGCCCCGGTCCACCCTGCAGGAGCTGCGGGGCGGTGACGCCGCGTACAACGCCGGGGTGGCCCGTCGCCTGCTGGCTGGTGAGACGGGTCCGGTCCGGGACGCGGTACTTGTCAACGCCGCCGCGGCGCTGGCCACCCAGGGTCCGCTCGACGGCGACCTGACCGAGGCGCTGCGCACGGGGATGAACCGGGCCGCCGAGTCGATCGACTCCGGCGCGGCCGCCGCGACCCTGGACCGCTGGATCAAGACCGCGGCGGCCCTCGGGCCGGCGCCCGTCTGACGCGTCACCCTCCACCGGCCGGTGCTGAGCGGAGATTTGTCGGACCCGCGTGGAAAACTACAGGCGAGTAGTTCTCCGCTTCCGTTGTCGGTAGTTGTCGCATCCGGGGGCGGTTCGCCTGGAGTGAGAAGGAGACACCCGTGTCGCACCGCGAGCTCTACTGCGATGTCTGCGAGGGCGTGGCACCGTTCGAGCCGCCGCCCTGCGTCGACGGCCACGACACCGACTGTCCCGAGCTGGTCTGCACCGGCTGCGGCGCGGCAGTGCTGATCGCCACGTTCACGCCTGCGGTCACCCGGCTGGCCGAGCGTCGACGCCGCCAGCCCACCCGCCGTCACGCCGCCTGAGACTTCCCGCACCGCCCGGCCGAGCGCGACGACGGCCCACCCGCGACCTCCGCGCCCCGATCGGGTCGCGCCACGACGAAGGCCCGCTCCCCGGTGGGGTGCGGGCCTTCGTGGTGTACGGGGTCGGTCGCGACGGGCGACCGGTTGGATCAGTGTTCGGCGGTGCGCCGGGTGCCGCTGTAGTACTCGAACAGCAGCCCGCAGGCGGAGAAGACGACAGCGACAAGGCCGGCGCCGATCAACCAGTACTGCCAGAACACCAGACCGAGCGCGGCGATCGCGGCGGCCAGGGCCAGACCGAACGGCCAGTAGCTGCCCGGGCTGAAGAAGCCGACCTCACCGGCGCCGTCGGCGATCTCGGCGTCCGGACGGTCCTCGGGGCGCAGGTCGATGCGGCGGGAGACGAACCAGAAGAAGCCACCGCACATCGAGCAGAGTAGGAACGACAGCAGCAGGGCCACGGTGCCCACCCACTCGATGCCGCCGGACGCACCGTTGGTCCAGGCGCCGTAGAGGATGGTGGCACCGAGGAGGAACCCGGCGATGATCAGGAAGATACGCCACTCGGTCTTCATGCGGCTGCCTCAGCTTCCCGTGCGGGCCGGAACTTTGTCCGGGTTGAAGTTGTCCTGCGTCCGCCGGGTGTCGAACGGCTGGGTGGTCTCCGCGTACGGCTGCTCACCGATCTGCGTCAGCGCGTCCTGGGTCGACTTGCCGCTCTGCTTGGCCGCCAGGAACTGGTCGTACTTCTCCGGCGAGACCACCCGCAGCTCGAAGTTCATGAACGCGTGGTAGCTGCCGCACAGTTCGGCGCAGCGACCGACGTAGGCGCCCTCGGCGTCCAGACTGGAGACCTCGAACACGTTGCGGATCTTGCCCGGCATGACGTCCCGCTTGAACAGCAGCTCCGGCACCCAGAACGAGTGGATGACGTCGCGGCTGGTCTCCTCGAAGCGGATGGACCGGCCGGTCGGAAGCACCAGCACCGGAATGACCTCGCTGGTGCCCAGCGTCGACGCGGTGGTGCGGGCCTCCGGGCCCTGGCCGTCGCGGTAGTTGAACTGCCAGTTCCACTTGAAGGCGACGACCTCGACAGTGACGTCCGGGTTCTTCGACAACTTGTCGACGTCGGTCTGCACGATCGCCGTGTAGTAGAAGAGCACGGAGACGATCAGGATCGGCGCGATGGTGTAGAGGAACTCCATCGGCAGGTTGTAGCGGGTCTGCACCGGCAGCGTGTTGCCACGCTTGCGGTAGCGCACCACGCACCAGAAGATCAGGCCCCACACGAAGACGCCTACCGCGAGCGCGGCGATGCAGGAGGCGATCCACAGGTCGTACATCCGCTTGGACTCCGCCGAGATGCCGCCCTGCGGCCAGCCGAAGCCGTCAAAGGCCCGGCCCACATCACAGCCCGTGAGCAGGACCAGCAGCGCCACGCCACTGAGACCGAGCCCGGCCAACCGACCAGCACCACGCCCCCGGCGTCCACCGACCCCTGGCGAAGCGCTGTGCCGTACGGCCGACGGCCGTACCTCCGAACTCCTTGCGACCACCTGGTCCTGCCTCCCTAGCGCGCCGCGGTGCGTCTTTCGTCAGCACCGGCGGCAAAGGCGTCACCGACGGTCGCAGATTACTCGACCATGACGGACTCGACCGTGGTGGGGTCACTGTCCGCCCCCCATTGGGGGGATGATGGGCATACCGCCGCGATACCGTGTCGATCTGTGAGCGCGAGGAGCGAGCCGGGGTTGCGAGCCCCGCAGTCGCGAACGAAGGCGGATCTGTGAGCGCATCCCCGGTCTACCTGGACGCGGCGACCGCCGCGCCGATGCATCCGGTCGCGCGGCAGGCGCTGCTTGCCGCGTTCGACGACGGTTGGGCCGACCCGGGCAAGCTCTACGCCCAGGCCCGCCGGGCCCGGCAGCTGCTCGACGCCGCCCGCGAGGCCACCGCGGTGACGCTCGGCGTCCGCCCGGACGAGGTGTCCTTCACCCCCAGCGGTACGACAGCGGCGCACGGCGCGGTGCTCGGTGCCCTGGCGGCCCGGCACCGGGTCGGGTCGACGCTTGTGCACTCGGCGATCGAGCACTCGGCGGTGCTGCACGCGGCGGAGCGACACGTGGCGGCCGGTGGGACCGCGACCGACGTACCGGTTGACCGGTTGGGTCGGTTGGACCTGCCCGCGTGGTCGGCCGCCGTCCACGCGCCCGGGGTCGCGCTGGCCGCGCTGATCACTGCCAGTCACGAGGTGGGGACCGTGCAGCCGGTCGCCGAGGCGGCTGCCGCCTGCGCCGAGGTGGGGGTGCCGCTCTACGTGGACGCCGCGCAGTCGGTCGGCCGGGTGCCCCTGCCGGCCGGCTGGTCGGTGCTCAGCGCCAGCGCCCACAAGTGGGGTGGCCCGCCCGGGGTGGGGGTGCTGGCGGTGCGTAAGGGCACCCGCTGGGAGTCGCCCTGGCCGGCCGACGAGCGGGAGGGTGGGCGTACCCCTGGGGTGGTGAACCTGCCGGCGGTGGTGGCGGCGGCGGCGAGCCTGCGGGCGGCGGCGGCGGACGCGGCGGCCGAGGCGACCCGGTTGGCCACGCTCGTGGATCGGATCCGGACCCGGGTCGCGGTGGAGGTGCCCGACGTGGAGGTAGTTGGCGACCCGGTACGCCGGCTCCCCCACCTGGTCACCTTCTCGTGCCTGTACGTCGACGGTGAGGCGCTGTTGCACGCGCTGGACCGGCGAGGTTTCGCCGTGTCGTCCGGTTCGTCCTGCACGTCGTCCACGCTGCGGCCGTCGCACGTGCTGGAGGCGATGGGGGTGCTCTCGCACGGCAACGTGCGGGTCAGCCTGCACCGGGAGACGACCGAGGCGGACGTCGAACGCTTTCTCGGCGAGTTGCCCGGGATCGTCGCCGAGTTGCGCGCCGAGGCGGGGGTGGTGGGGCTGTGACGATGCCGGACGAGGTGATCGACTGTCGGGGGCAGCGGTGCCCGCTGCCCGTGATCGCGGCGGCCCGGCGGCTGCCGCGGGTGCCGGTCGGCACGGTGGTCAGGGTGCTCGCCGACGACCCGGCGGCGGCGGTCGACATTCCCGCCTGGTGCCGGATGCGCGGCCAGGAGTTCCTCGGGTCGGTCGACGGGCCCGAAGGCCCCGCCTACGACGTCCGCCGCCTGCACTGACGGCCGCCAGACGCGTCGATCATGGAGTTGTGGTGGGGACAAAAGGGCGCATAAGCCACCATCCGGCCACCACGGCTCCATGATCGACGCCGCACGGCGGCGCGGGGTCGGGGCTACGGGAGAAGGTGGGGGCGGACCTCGTCGGCGGCGACGTCGCCGTAGGACTCGGCAAGGCGCTTGACGAACAGGTCGCGGCGGACGTCGTACTCCTGGGTCCCGACGGTTTCCAGGACGAGCGTGGCCAGCAGCGAGCCGACCTGGGCGGCCCGTTCCAGCCCGACCCCCCAGGAGAGCGCGGTGAAGAACCCGGCCCGGAAGCCGTCGCCCACCCCGGTCGGGTCGACCGCCCGGGTCTCCCGCGCGATCGGTACGTGGATCGGGTCGATGCCCTGCCCGGCGATCTCCACACCGTGCTTGCCCAGCGTGGTCACCCGGACCTTGACCAGGTCCAGCAGCTGGTCGTCGCTCAGCTTCGCCTTGCTCTGCAACAGCGACTTCTCGTAGTCGTTCGTCATCAGGTACTCGGCGCCCTCGATCAGCGCCACCACGTCCTCGCCGGGCATCCGGGCGAGCTGCTGCGACGGGTCGGCGGCGAACGCGTACCCGCGGGTGCGGCACTCGGCGGAGTGCCGCAGCATCGCCTCGGGGTCGTTGGCGCCGACAAGCACCAGGTCCAGGCCGCCGAGCCGGTCGGCGACCGGGGCCAGCTCGATGTTGCGGGCCTCGCTCATCGCGCCGGCGTAGAACGAGGCGATCTGGCACATGTCGGTGTCGGTGGTGCAGACGAAGCGGGCGGTGTGTGCCACCTCGCTGACGTGCACCGAGTCGCAGTCGACGCCGTGGCGCTCCAGCCAGGAGCGGTAGTCGGCGAAGTCCGCTCCGACCGCGCCGAGCAGCACCGGGCGCATCCCGAGCTGCCCCATGCCGAAGGAGATGTTCGCCGCGACGCCACCGCGACGGAGCACGAGATCGTCCACCAGGAAGGAGAGGGACACCTTGTGCAGCTGATCGGCGATGAGCTGGTCGGCGAAGCGACCGGGAAAGCTCATCAGGTGATCGGTGGCGATCGAGCCGGTCACGGCGATCTTCATGTCAACCTCGGGGTCGGGAGCAGGGCGCGGTCAGCCTACCGGCCCGGCCACCCGACGGTCTCCGGTCGGTCTGACAACGGCAACCAGCGGGACACCGGCACGACGAGGGGCCGCCCCGTAGGACGGCCCCGTCATCGCTTGTGTGGTGCGTGACTCAGTTGAACGAGTCACCGCAGGCGCAGGAGTTGCCCGCGTTGGGGTTGTCGATGGTGAAGCCCTGGGCGTCGATCCGGTCGGCGAAGTCGATCGTCGCGCCGGACAGGTACGGGGCGCTCATCCGGTCGACGACGACCCCGACGCCGCCGAAGTCGGTGACGACATCACCGTCGAGCGAACGCTCGTCGAAGAAGAGCTGGTACCGCAGGCCGGAACAGCCGCCCGGCTGCACGGCGACGCGGAGCCGCAGGTCGTCGCGGCCCTCCTGCTCGATCAGGGCCTTGACCTTCTGCGCCGCGACGTCGGTGAGGACGACGGAAGTAGGGGCCTGGGCCTCGGTCGACTCGGTCTGCGCTGGCGTGGTCACGTGGAAGTCTCCCTGCGCGGTGTGGGTCCGGACGCACTGGGCAACGCTGTGCGCCGTCCAGTGATTCCCGATTGTGGTCCGCTCCCGATCCTACGCCGCCCCGGCCCAACTCACCCGCGTGGCGTGATCGCCGCCGCAGGTCGACCCCGGTGACGGACGCTCGGCGCCCTCAGCGGCTCCACTGCCGGGCCAGCCGCGCGCCCAGCTCGTGCAGCCCCGCCGCCGGTCGGCTCAGGGCGGCGTCGAGCCCGCCGCGCTCCTCGCCGCCGAAGTGCTCGACCAGGCTGTACGCGTCGGTAACCCCGGCCGAGGCGGCCTCCCGCCGGCCGGTACTCACCTGCCCGGCCACCACCACGCAGGGCACTCCCCGGTCGCGGGCGGCACCGGCCACCCCGGCGACGACCTTGCCGCGCAGCGACTGGTGGTCGAACGACCCCTCGCCGGTGATCACCAGGTCGGCGCTGTCCAGGGCCGCGTCCAGTCGGGTGGCCCGGGTGACCAGGCCGATTCCCGACTCGCAGCCGCCGCCCAGGGCGAGGATGGCCGCGCCGATGCCACCGGCGGCCCCACCTCCGGGCAACGTGCCGAGCCCCGCCGGGCAGCCGGTCAGCTCGCGCTCCAGCAGCTGGGCGAAACGTTCGAGCGCGGCGTCGAGCAGCAGCACGTCCGCCCGGTCGGCGCCCTTCTGCGGACCGAACACGTTGCTCGCACCGTGCAGGCCGAGCAGCGGGTTGTCCACGTCGGTGGCCGCGACCAGCCGGACGCCACGCAGCCGGGGTACGCCGTCGAGGGCGTCGACCAGGGCCAACGCCGCCCCGCCGTACGGCAGCGCGGCGCCGCCCGCGTCGAGTGGGGTCAGGCCCAGTGCGGTGAGCATGCCGGCTCCCGCGTCGTTGGTGGCGGAGCCGCCCAGCCCGATCACCACCGTCCGGGCGCCGCTCTCCACCGCGGCGGCCACCAGCAGACCCAGCCCGTACGAGGTGGTGGCCTTCGGGTCCCGTTCGGCGGTGGCGAGCAGGTGCAGCCCGCAGGCCTGGGCGCTCTCCAGGTAGGCGGTCGCGCCGTCGGCGGTGAGCAGGATCTCACCGGCCGCCGGACGGCCCAGCGGGTCGACGGTGGCCACCGGTATCCGCCGGCCACCGAGGGCCTCGGCGAGCACCTCCACGAAGCCGGGACCGCCGTCGGCGAGTGGTCGGATCAGCAGCTCGTCGCCGTCGGTGACGGTGCGCCAGCCGTCGGCCACCGCGGCGGCCACCTCCGGTGCGGACAGGGTGCCGGCGAACTTGTCCGGGCAGAGCAGCACGCGCATGCCGAGCAGTGTGGCAGCCCACACCGAGGGAAGATGCGTCGCGCTCCTGCTGTGGGACCATGGCTGGGTGACTTCGACCTGGCTGGAACCCTCCAACACCGCGACGGCTCTGCTGCTGCTCGGCCGGGGCAGCGACCCCGACACCGAGCGCGGCGTCGAGTGTCCGGGTGACCTACCGGCGCCGAGCGACCCGGATCTGGTCGCCCGCGCCACCGCGGCGAAGGCGAAGCTGGGCAGCAAGGTCTTCGTGCTGGGGCACCACTACCAACGCGACGAGGTGATCCAGTTCGCCGACGTGACGGGCGACTCGTTCAAGCTGGCCCGGGAGGCCGCGGCCCGGCCGGACGCGGAGTACATCGTCTTCTGCGGTGTGCACTTCATGGCCGAGAGCGCCGACATCCTCACCACCGACGCCCAGCGGGTGATCCTGCCGGACCTGGCGGCGGGCTGCTCGATGGCGGACATGGCGGTCCTGGGCCAGGTCGAGGCCGCCTGGGACACGCTTGCCGAGTTGGGCATCGCTGGCGAGACAGTGCCGGTGACGTACATGAACTCGTCGGCCGACATCAAGGGCTTCGTCGGCCGCAACGGCGGCGTGGTCTGCACCTCGTCCAACGCCAAGCGGGCCCTGGACTGGGCGTTCGAGCAGGGCTCGAAGGTGCTCTTCCTGCCCGATCAGCACCTGGGCCGCAACACGGCGGTGCTGGAGATGGGCCTGTCGCTTGACGACTGTGTGCTCTACGACCCGCACAAGCCCGGCGGCGGGCTCACCCCGGAGCAGCTGCGCGACGCCAAGATGATCCTCTGGCGGGGGCACTGCTCGGTGCACGGCCGGTTCACCCTCGACAGCGTCAACGACGTCCGCGAGCGGGTGCCGGGCGTCAACGTGCTGGTCCACCCGGAGTGCCGGCACGAGGTGGTCACCGCTGCCGACTACGTGGGCTCCACCGAATACATCATCAAGGCCGTCGAGGCGGCTCCGGCCGGTTCGGCGTGGGCGCTCGGCACCGAGTTGAACCTGGTCCGCCGGCTCGCGCTGGCCCACCCGGACAAGCAGATCATGTTCCTGGACAAGGCCGTCTGCTACTGCTCGACGATGAACCGGATCGATCTGCCCCACCTGGTCTGGGCTCTCGAGGAGCTGGTCGCGGGCCGGGTGGTCAACCAGATCACCGTGGACGCGGACACCGCGTACCACGCCCGGGTCGCGCTGGACCAGATGCTCGCCCTGCCCGGTGCGGACACCCCGCCGCCGGCGGTGTCCTGATCACGATCCGTAGCGCTCTTGGTACGCAAAAGTGCCGGATCACCGATTAATGCCACACACGCCGATGTGACGGAATCCTTTTTCGTCACGGAGGGCTATGCTGCCGGGGCGACTACACACGCGAGCCGTTTCAACCTGGCCGCATCCGGGGTAGCAACAACGTTCGGGCTCCCCACCAACAACACAGCAGCACCGACGCGCTGGAGGTTGCGTTGACCGACGACGTCTTGGTTGTGCACGGAGGCACTCCGCTCGAAGGGCGGATCCGCGTGCGCGGCGCGAAGAACCTGGTTTCGAAGGCGATGGTCGCCGCGCTGCTCGGCGACACCCCGAGCCGGCTGTTCGACGTGCCGAAGATCCGCGACGTCGAGGTGGTCCGGGGTCTGCTCGGTCTGCACGGCGTCAAGGTCACCGACGGCGCCGAGGACGGCGAGCTCGTCTTCGACCCGGCGAACGTGGAGAGCGCCAGCACCGACCAGATCAACGTGCACGCCGGTTCGAGCCGGATTCCGATCCTGTTCTGCGGCCCGCTGCTGCACCGGCTCGGGCACGCGTTCATCCCCGACCTGGGCGGCTGCCACATCGGCCCGCGTCCGATCGACTTCCACCTGCAGGCGCTGCGCGAGTTCGGCGCCACTGTCGAGAAGCGGCCGGAGGGTCTGCACCTGTCCGCGCCGAACGGGCTGCACGGCACCAAGTTCGCCCTGCCGTACCCGAGCGTCGGCGCCACCGAGCAGGTGCTGCTGACCGCGGTCATGGCCGAGGGCGTCACCGAGCTGCGCAACGCCGCGGTGGAGCCGGAGATCATCGACCTGATCTGCATCCTGCAGAAGATGGGCGCGATCATCAAGGTCCACACCGACCGGGTGATCGAGATCCAGGGCGTGCCGAAGCTGCACGGTTACACCCACCGGCCGATCCCGGACCGGATCGAGGCGGCGAGCTGGGCGGCCGCCGCCCTGGCCACCCGTGGCCACGTCGAGGTGCTCGGCGCGCAGCAGGCCGACATGATGACCTTCCTGAACATCTTCCGCTCGGTCGGTGGCGAGTACGAGGTCACCGACGCGCGTGCGCCGAAGCTGGGCGACCCGGGCCAGGAGGGCGGCATCCGCTTCTGGCACCCGGGCGGTGAGCTGAACGCGGTGGCGCTGGAGACCGACGTGCACCCCGGGTTCATGACCGACTGGCAGCAGCCGCTGGTCGTGGCGCTCACCCAGGCCCGTGGCCTGTCGATCGTCCACGAGACGGTCTACGAGCAGCGCCTGGGCTACACCGAGGCACTCAACTCGATGGGCGCCAACATCCAGGTCTACCGGGACTGCCTCGGCGGCACCCCGTGCCGCTTCGGCCGGCGCAACTTCAAGCACTCCGCGGTGATCGCCGGGCCGAGCAAGCTGCACGCCGCCGACCTGGTCATCCCGGACCTGCGGGCCGGGTTCAGCCACCTGATCGCGGCGCTCGCGGCCGAGGGCACCTCCCGGGTGTACGGCGTCGACCTGATCAACCGGGGCTACGAGGACTTCGAGGCGAAGCTCGCCGACCTGGGCGCGCACGCCGAGCGTCCGTAATCTCGGTCACCTCTCGTTCGGGCTACGACGGCTCCGGGTCGCGCTGCGACCCGGAGCCGTCGGCCGCTGTACCGCGATGTGCACCGGGCGCGGACCGTTGGCTACCCTTGCCGCGTGCCGTCGCTCTTTCGCCGCAAGTCCACCGACCTCGTCGACGAGGCCGTCTCCTCGGTGACCCCCGAGGAGACCGCCGAGCGTCCCCGGGGTTACACCCCGGCCAAGGGTCGGGAGACGCCGAAGCGGCCGACCGTCGGCCGCCGCCCGGCTGGCCCCAGCCGCCCCCTCACCAAGGAGGAGGAGCGGGAGCGTCGTCGCCAACTGCGCGCCGAAGCCGCGTCGGATTTTCGCCGTGAGGGCGGACCGCGCGACCGCGGCCCGGAGCGGCTGCTGGCCCGCAACGTGGTCGACTCCCGGCGTACCGTCGGCACCTGGTTCTTCGGCGGCGCGCTGATCGTGCTGATCGGGTCGAACAAGGAAATGCCCGCGCTGGTCCAGTTGATCTCCAACGTGCTCTGGGGTGTGCTGGCCCTCGGTGTGGTCGTCGACTCGGTGCTGATCTGCCGCAAGATCAGCAAGTTGGTCCGGGAGCGCTTCCCGAAGACCGACCAGAAGATGGGCTCGCTCTTCCTCTACGCGGTCATGCGGTCGATCACCTTCCGGCGGATGCGCGCCCCGGCCCCGCAGGTCAAGCTCGGCGACAAGGTCTGACGCCGACTTCCCACCACGCATCGACGACACCGCTGTCCCGGCCCCCCGGCGGCAGCGGTGTCGCCGTAACCGGGCGGGTCGAGGGCAGGCACGTGGTGCGGCATCCGGGCGAGGGCTGTTCGTTGTACCGTACGCAGGGTTCACCCTGCTGAACAGGCTGCCGCTGTTCGCCACCACGAACGCCGAACCGAGGGAGCGGACGCATGCCTCCGGAACCGGCCGCCCCGCTTGCCACCGTCGCCGCCGCCCTGCGCCGGGAACGGGAACGGGTGGGCATCTCGCTTACCGAGCTCGCCCGCCGGGCGGGGGTGGACGAATCCACCCTCTCCCAACTGGAGTCGGGCACCGGCAATCCGAGCGTGGAGACACTCTGGGCGCTCGGCGTGGCGCTCGGCGTACCGTTCAGTCGGCTTGTCGAACCCGTCGACGACGCCATCCGGGTGGTCCGGGCGGGCGACGGGCCCCGGGTCCGCTCCGAGCAGGCCGACTTCGCCGGCACGTTGCTCACCGCCGGGACGGCAGACCTGCGCCGTGACGTCTACCTGATCGAGCTGGAGCCGGGCGCGGTCCGGGCCGCGGACGGGCACACCCCCCACAGCATCGAACACGTGGTGGTCGCCGCCGGCCGGTTACGCGTCGGCCCCGAGACGGCCCCTGTCGAACTCGGACCCGGTGACTACGCGGCGTTTCCCGGCGATGCTCCGCACCGCTACGAGGCGCTCGCTCGCGGCACGTTCGCGGTTCTCATCCTGGAGCATCCCTGACGGCGGCGATCAGCCCGAGCCCAGCGACCGTCGGATGCGGTAGGGTCGGAGACCAGATTCGGTTATAGGGCCAAATGTCCGAAACCATTGGGATAACGTTTGCGCCCGTGGCGGCACCACAGTGGCGGTGAGCGAGCCCACGCCGTTACCCTCCATCCGCAGCCACGGCCTGCCGGCACGGGTGACCTGACCGGCAGGCGAGGCCCCGGCACGACAATTTGCAACGAGGTGACAACGCCGTGAGCGAGCGGACGCGAGCCGGCCACCGGGGTGTGGCAGGCGGCGACCGGACGCCCGGCGATCAGCCGGCGACGGCTGCGGACAGCTCACCTCCGACCGGAGTCGGCCGCGTGGCCGGGTGTGGCGACGGGCGCGGCCGATGAGCGGCCGCTACGCCGACCGGTGGTCAGACCCGAACGAGCCGGCCTGGGTGCTCGAACCGACCACCGAGTGGCACCCCCAGTTCCCCGGCCAGCGCTATCCCGGCGACATCGGCGTGGTCCACCAACCACCACCGCGCGGTCGGGCGACGGTGACCGGCCGGGCCGAGGTGCCACCGCTCGCGCCCACCCGCCCGGACGGCACCTACCTCGGCCGGTCCTGGGCCGACGAACCGCCGGAGGAGTCGGCGGTGCACGGCCGGTCCTGGGCCGACGACGAGCCGGGCGAGGCACCGGGCTACGGCCGCCTTCGCAGTGACGCCCCCACCTACGGCCGGAACGACAGCGCCGACCCCCGCAGCTACGACCATGAGCCGTACCGTCGGCCACTGCCCGAACCGCCCCGCCGCGACGAGCGTCGTTCCCCCGAGTCGGACCGGCGTACCGCCTGGTCCGACCGCCGGCCCGCCGACGAGCGGGGACCGGCGCGGGAGGCCGCCTGGCACCGGGACCAGCCCTCCCCCGAGCGGTACGACGGCCGCCGCCAACGACCGGAGCCCACCGAGCGTGACCGTGGCTACCCCGGCGTGCCACCGGTCTCCCCCGCGCCCCGCTCCGATATCGGTTGGATGCCGGAGCCCGACGACGCGCCCCGTCGACGTGGCACGCACGAGCGACCGGCCGCCGGTTACGACCGCCACCCCGTCGACGGGTACGGCGCACGACCCACCCGGGACCGCGACGGCCGGATCGCCGACGACCGGGCCGACGGAGCCGACAAGTGGGCAGGCGTGGACGGCCGCACGCGATACCGCGCCGACGGTTACCCGGACCGGGCTCCCGACGAGGTACGCCGCCCGGAACGGTCCTACCGCGCGGACGAGAGCGCCGGAGCGGCACCGTCGCCAAACGGTGGACGACGGCACCGGCCCGAGCCGGACGTGCCCGACCGTCCCCGCCGCGACGACGATCGGCGCCGGCCCGACGGCGACCCGCACCGGCCGCAGCCCCGCGAGGCCGCGGCCCGCGCCGAGGCGTACCCGGATCGCCGTCCCCGCGAGGAGGCCCGCCCGGACGCATACCGCGAAGACGGACATCGCGAGCACGCGTACCGCGAGGATCGGCCGCACGACAACGCGTACCGGGAGCCTCGGCCGCAGCCCGGCGCACGGCGGGACGGCACGCTGCCCTGGCCGCCGCCGGGTCCCGTACTCCCGGACCGCACCCGGGAGCCGGGCCACCGCACCGAACCGCACCGCCCCGCGGACCCGCACCGCGGCGTCGAGCCGGGTATCCCGTCGCGGCCGGAGGCCCGGCCCGAGCGACCGACGGTCATCCCGCCCCGCTACGACGAGCGGCCGGTACGTCCGGCGGCCACGGCCCCGTCGACGGGCGGCCGGGCCACGCCGGTCCCCCCGGAGCGAACCGCGCCGCCGTCACCGGTCTCCCCCGCGGCGCCCAACCGCGACCGACCGGTCTCGGCAGCGCCGGTCTCCCCCGCCTCCGACGTGCCCATCTCGGGTCCACCAGCGGCCCGCCTTCGGCTGGAGTACCTGCCCGCGCCGGTGGACCCGCCGACCTCCGACGAGCGGGCGGAGCCGCCACCTGCGCCGGAGCGCCAGACACCTGCCGCCCCGGCGACGGCCGGCGGCGCGCACCCCACCGCACCGCCGCGTTACCCCGGTCCGGACACCACCGCCCAGCCGGTGGACCAGCGGCGCGGCGGCGAGCCCGTCGCAGAGCGCCGCCAGTTCGGCGACCCGTCGGGCAGCACCGCCCCGACCGACCACCGCCCGACGACGCACTTCCCCGACCGGCCGCGTCCCACGGACCGGCCGCATCCCACGGACCGGCCGCACTCCATGGAACGGCCGCACTCCATGGAACGACCGCAGACCGCCGACCGACCGCCCTCCACGGACCGATCGCGTCCCACCGACCGGCCGCACACCCCCGAGCGGCCGGCCTCGGGGCAGCGCCCGGACTCGCCGGATCGGCCGTCCCCGACGGCGGACGCCCGCCCGCCGGTCGCGCCACCGCCCACCTGGCAGGTCCCGACCCCGGCGGCGGCCCCGCCCGCCCCGACTCCTGCCGCCCCACAACCCCCGGTGCAGGACGCCGACGCGGTGGCACTCCCGCTCGCCCCCGGCACGCCACGCCGCTACGTACCGCCGCCACCCTCGGAAGAGCCGCTCGCCCCCGTCCGCGACCCGAACGAGGTCGCGGGCACCCGCGGGCCGGACGCGTGGTTCAGCCCCGCTCAGCCCGTCGAGCCGGATCCGGGCGAGCCCACGCCGGACCGACAGTCGCCCGAGTCGGCTGACGATGGGTCAGTCGACGATGAGTCGACGGTGGGCGGGCCTGCCCTGCCCGCGCCGCCGGCACCCGACCTGGCCACGCCACCGACGCCCGACCTGGCCACGCCACCGACACCCGACCTGCCGGCGGCACCGCCCGCGGTGGACCGGGAGCTGTCGACACCCACCGACCTCCGTCACGATCCGAGTGGCGAGCAGGGGGGCAGGTCGACACCGGCTCCCGAGCCGGTGTCCGCGCAGCCCGCACGCCCGAACCTCGATGCCTGGGCCGACGACCCGCAGGACGACGCACAACCGGCTGGCCGACCCGCGACGGCCCCCGACGGCCGGCCCGTCTCCGGCGTGCCCGCCACCATGGAGCCGCACCAGCCTGTCGACCTCGTCGGCGAGGTCGACAGGCAGTCGGCCACCGCTCGTCCGGTGGAGGAGACCGAGCCCGTCGGACCCGACGCCACGGACGACGCCGAGCCGTACGCCTGGCAGCCCGACCCGCACACCAACGCGTCGACGGACGGCTCGGGAGCCGACGACTGGTCGGCCGAGGTCGCCCTACCGGCCCCGTCCGCGATGTCTGATGACAACGATTCTCCCGGCGCGGCAGCGCCGGTCTCGGTTGAGCCCACGCCCTCGACCCTGATGCCCATCTCCGCACCCCCGGCGCCCGCGCCGCCGGCCGCCGCCGCGCCGGTGTCCGCACCACCTGTCTCCGCCCCACCGGTGTCCGCACCACCGGTGTCCGCACCACCGGTGTCCGCACCACCCATGCCCGCGTCACCCACGTCCGTGGCACCCGCGTCCGCCTCACCCGTGTCCGCACCACCCGCGTCCGCGACACCGGTATCCGCGCCGCCCGCGTCGGTGCCGCCGCCCATCTCCGCGCCACCCGCGTCGACACAGCCGACCTCCGCACCACCCGCCGCCGCGCCGACACAGCCGACCTCCGCGCCGCCCGTCTCCGCGCCACCCGCATCGACGCCGCCGGCCGACGCCGCACCCGCCGCCGACATTCCCGGCCCCAGGACCGGCTCGCGCGCGCAGGACACGTCTGTCTTCGCACCACCCGAGGACGCTCCGCCGGCGGCGACCCGCCCGTCGCTTGCCGATCCGGGTGACCCGGAGCAGGTTCTCGCGGCGTACCGCTGGCGGTTGGACCCGGTCACCCTGCGCGAGGAACTGACGGAGCCGGACGACCTGCGGGCCATCCGGCGGCGGCTGACCGAGAAGCTGGGCTCGGCGATCGACAACCGCGCGCGGGCCCGACTGCTCAGCCTGCGGGCGGTGGCCTCGCGGATCCTCGGCGACCTGGACGACGCGCTGGCCGATGGTCGGCTCGCCCTCACCTACGCCGAGGCGACCGGCGAGCTGCGCCGAACCTCGTTGGCCCAGGCCCGGCTGGCGCACGTGCTGCGCTGGCGGGGCAACTTCGCCGAGGCCGACCAACTCTTCGCCCAGGCCAACTCGGTCGAGCTACCCGACCGGTTGCGGGCCGCACTGCACGAGCACGCCGGCCGGTCGTGTTACGACCAGGGACGACTCATGGAGGCCTGCCAGCACTTCGAGCAGGCGCTCGACCTGCGCGGTGCCGGCGACGCCGAACTGCTGGACCGGGTCCGGGTGGCCCTCGACGCGGTAGCCGTCCGGGCCACCGCCGACGGCTTCGGGCCGTACCGCAGAGGTCGCGACGAGATCCTCGACCGGGACCGACCCCCGACGCCGGAGCGGGACGGGCCGCTGTGGGGTTACACCGGCCAGGACGGCGACCTGGTCATCCCCGCCCGGTACGCCGAGGCGCAGCCGTTCCACGACGGGCTGGCCTGGGTTCGTCGGCCGGACACCGACCGGTGGTCGTTGATCAACCTGCTCGGTACGACGGTGATCCCGCCGTCCTACCAGACGGCGCTGCCGTTCAGCGACGGCCTGGCCTGGGTGGTCGGCGAGGGCGGTTGGACGGCCATCGACGCGACCGGCGCGGTGCAGGTCCCGCCGAACTTCGCCGAGGTACGCCAGTTCCGCCGCGGCGTGGCGGCGGTTCGGCGCGAGGGGTGGGGGGCGGTCGACCGAACCGGCCGGATCGTCGTACCCACCCGGTACCACGGGTTCGTCACCGAGTTGGCCGACGGGCAGCAGGTCGACGGGTTCACCGACGAAGGGCTCGCCGTGGTCGACGTGGCCGGGCGACGCGGGGTGGTGGACCGCACCGGTGCGGTGCTGGTCCCGCCGACCCACCCGATGCTCGTCATCCACCCGGTGGCGTTCCTGGTCGGCAGCGGTGGACGCTGGGGTGCACTGGACCGGCGTGGCGCGCCACTCATCGACCCGGTGCACCGCGATCGTGACGAGGTGTTGGCGGAGATCGATCGGCTGCTCACCGACGCCAACCCGGTGCTCTGAGCCGCCGTTCGACGCTGGTGATCCACCAGGGCTAGGGTCGAGACATGGAATTTCGACACCTGGGCCGTTCCGGCCTGCTGGTCAGTGAAATCTCGTACGGCAACTGGATCACCCACGGTTCACAGGTCGAGGAGGACGCGGCGTTCGCCTGCGTCCGGGCCGCCCTCGACGCGGGGATCACCACCTTCGACACCGCCGACGTGTACGCCGGCACCCGGGCCGAGGACGTGCTCGGTCGGGCGTTGCAGAACGAGCGGCGCGAGGGCCTGGAGATCTTCACGAAGGTCTACTGGCCGACCGGGCCGGGCCGCAACGACCGGGGCCTGTCCCGCAAGCACATCATGGAGTCGATCAACGGCTCGCTGCGCCGCCTGCGCACCGACTACGTGGACCTCTACCAGGCCCACCGGTACGACAGCAGCACCCCGCTGGAAGAGACGATGGAGGCGTTCGCCGACGTCGTGCACTCCGGCAAGGCGCACTACATCGGTGTCTCCGAGTGGACCGCCGAGCAGCTGCGCGCCGCCCACCCGCTGGCCCGCGAGCTGCACATCCCGCTGGTGTCCAACCAGCCGCAGTATTCGATGCTCTGGCGGGTCATCGAGGCTGAGGTCGTGCCGGCCAGCGAGGAGCTGGGCATCGGGCAGATCGTCTGGTCGCCGATGGCGCAGGGCGTGCTCTCCGGCAAGTACCTGCCGGGGCAGCCGCCGCCGGCCGGTTCCCGGGCCACCGACGAGAAGTCGGGCGCGAACTTCATCTCCCGGTTCATGAACGACGACGTGCTCACCCGGGTCCAGCAGCTCAAGCCCCTCGCGGAGCAGGCCGGGCTCAGCATGGCCCAGCTCGCCGTGGCGTGGGTCCTGCAGAACCCGAACGTCTCGTCGGCGATCATCGGCGCGTCCCGCCCCGAGCAGGTGCACGACAACGTCAAGGCGGCCGGGGTCAAGCTCGACGCCGGGCTGCTCAAGGCGATCGACGAGATCGTCGAGCCGGTCACCGAACGGGACCCGGCGAAGACCGAGTCCCCCGCCCAGCGTCCCTGACGTCACAGCGGCCCGACCGGCGCGCAATGGTTCGCGCCGGCCGGGCCGGGCCGGGTCAGCCGGTGACTCGGCCCGGTCAGCGCACCCGACGCCCGGTCAGCCCTGCCAGAACCGGATCAGCTGGAGGCCTGCGGCGTACAGCCGGGACGGCAGGCCCAGGGCATCACCGATCGCGAAGACCGCGTCGAAGAACCAGCCACCGATGCGCGGGTTCCACAGCAGCGCGAAGAGCAGCAGGAACCCGTACGGGGCGAACAGGTCGTACATCTTGCGCCACTGCGGGTTGAGCCACGGCTGGATCATGTTGCCGCCGTCCAGGCCCGGCACCGGCAGCAGGTTGAGCACGCTCGCGGTGAGTTGCAGGAAGGCGAGCAGGGCCACGCCGGCCCAGAACTCCACAGGGCCGCCGACCGACTCGATGCCGATCCGCAGCACCGCCACCAACACCAGCACGAACACCACGTTGGTCGCCGGGCCGGCGAGACTGACCAGGGTGTGCCGCAGTCGACCCGGGATGGCGTGCCGGTCCACCCAGACCGCGCCGCCGGGCAGACCGATGCCGCCGAGCAGCACCACCACCACGGGCAGCACTATCGACAGCAGCGGGTGGGTGTACTTCAACGGGTTGAGTGTCAGGTAGCCCCGGTGGGCGATGTCCCGGTCACCGGCGCGGTAGGCCACCACCGCGTGGGCGTACTCGTGCAGGCACAGCGAGACCAGCCAGCCGGACACCACGAACAGGAACACGTTGAACCGGGAGTTGCCGTACCCGTTCCAGGCCAGCACCCCGCTGACCGCGAAGAGGGCGACCAGGCCGAGGAAGACCGGGCTGGGCCGGAACGCCGCCCTGGGCACGCCGAGG
Source organism: Micromonospora sp. NPDC049044 (assembly GCF_040649215.1). Classification (NCBI taxonomy): domain Bacteria; kingdom Bacillati; phylum Actinomycetota; class Actinomycetes; order Micromonosporales; family Micromonosporaceae; genus Micromonospora; species Micromonospora sp. NPDC049044. The sequence goes on from NZ_JBEZFA010000032.1 coordinate 44,434, forward strand.
ACCAGCCCGTCGGCTCCCGGCCGGTCGTAGGCCATCACTCGGCCGTGGGCAGCAGGCTCATCCGGTACTCCACCCGGTCGTCCTCGACGAGCGCGACCGAGGTGACGCCGGACGCCGCGAGCTCCCGCCAGGTCTGACCGATCCAGGATTCGGCGTCGGCCTGGCTGCTGAACGACTCTGCCGGTCCCTCGACCGTCTGGCCGTCCGTGCCCTCGTACCGCCAGCTCCACGCCATGCCGCGTCTCCCCTCGCCGCTGATGTCCCGGTGGGACGAACCCCCGCCAGCGTAGTCGGCCCGGCGGGCAACGGCCGCTCGCTCACCCCCGGCGGCCCCAGGGGTGGATCAATCCGCCCGGCGTTGGCCGGCACGGTGGCTCGGTGCTGACCCGGGGCGTGCTGCTCGGCGACCGGTACCGGCGAGCACCGGGCCGGCAGGCGCCGCGACGGCGGGCGGCCTTAAGGTACGGGCATGTCCGTAGACGGGTGGAACACGGTCCTGGTGCTCGGCGGTATCCGGTCCGGCAAGTCCGAGTTCGCCGAGTCCCTGGTCACCGACGCGCCGGTGGTCCGTTACCTCGCCACCGCGCCCGAGGGCGACCCGGAGGACACCGAGTGGGCGACCCGGCTGGCGGCGCACCGCGCCCGGCGGCCGGGCAGTTGGACCACCGAGGAGACCACCGAGGATCCGCGCCGGCTGGCCGACGTGCTCGCGTCCGCCGAGCCCAACGAGACACTGCTCGTCGACGACCTGGGCGGCTGGGTGACCGTGCTGCTCGACCCGGAGCACCAGCCCGCCGACGACGTGGCGACCATCGCCGAGCTGGCCGAGGCGATCCGCACCTGCCCGGCCCGGGTGGTGCTGGTGAGCCCCGAGGTGGGGCTGTCGTTGGTGCCGACCACCCCGCTGGGTCGGGCGTTCACCGACGCGTTGGGCGCCGCCAACCGGGCGGTCGCCGACGCCTGCGACACTGTGGTGCTCGTGGTCGCCGGCCAGCCGGTCTGGCTGAAGCCGGCCGCCGGCGTGACCGCCCCGGTCAGCGCGGCCGAGCCCGCGGCCCCGGCCAGCGGGACCGCCCAGGTGGTGGCCGCGAAGCTGGCCGACACCGAGCCCACCCCCGAGGTGCAGCTGCCCGAGGTGCTCACCCACACCCCGCCGGTGGTGCCGCACCAGGAGGCCGGCAACCCGTGGGCGGCCCCGACCATGGCGCTGCCGATGGTGGCCACCGGGCTGGTCATCCAGCCGGGCATGGAGCTGCCGATGCCCGACGAGTACGCGGGCCCGCAGGCGGTGGACCGCCTGGCCACGCTCGACGTACCGGGCGCCGGGTTGGGCGTGCTGGACCGGGTGGTCGGTTTCGCCGCCGCCACCCAGGGCACCGCCACCCCGCAGGCCTGGGGGTCGGTGCGGGTGTTGCTGCTGCACGGCGACCACGCCGGTGGGGCGTCGGCCGGCACCGTCGCCGGTGAGTCGGCGCGCCGGGCCGCGCAGGCCCGCGCCGGCCGGGGCGCGTTGGCGCGACTCGCCGCCGAGAGCGGGGCCAGCCTGCAGGTGGTGGACACCCCAACCGCCGCGCCGATGGAGGACCAACCGGCGCTCTCGCTCGACCAGGTGGAGTCCGCGCTGCGCTACGGCTGGCGGCTCGCCGAGCAGGCCGCCGACGCCGGCGTACAACTGCTGGTGCTGGGGGCGTGCGGTGCCGGCACCGAGGCGGCGGCCGCCGCGGTGCTGGCGGCGACCGCGGGCGCGGAGCCACCCGCCGTGCTGGGCCGGGTCATCACCGACTCCGGCGAGATCGACGACGCGGCGTGGATGATCCGCTGCGCGGCGGTGCGCGACGCGCTGCACCGCACCCGCCGCTCGTCGCGCGGCGCCAAGGACATCCTGGCCGAGCTGGGCGGCGGTGACGTGGCGGTGGCCAGCGGCGTGCTGCTCGGCGCCACCGCGCGCCGGGTGCCGGTGCTGCTCGACGGGCCGGTCGGGCTGGCCGCCGGCATGGTCAGCCGCGATCTGGCCGGGCAGGCCCGGCACTGGTGCCTGCTCGCCGACCACGGCGGGCACCCGGCGGTGCGGCTCGCCGCCGACGTGCTCGGCCTCACGCCGCTGCTCGACCTGCGGATGGATCTCGGCGAGGGCGCGAACGCGCTTGTCGCACTCCCGCTGCTGCGCTCGGTGCTCGCCCTGGCCGCCGCACTGCCGGTCCACCCGTCGCTCGGCGGCGACGAGGACCCGAGCACGGCCGCCGACGAGTCGGCCGACCTTGACACGACTCTCGACGAGTCCGACTTCGCCGAGCCGGAGCCGGCCGGTCCGGGCCCGGCCAGCACCGGGGCGGACGAGCAGCCGGCGTCGGGTTGGCGTGCCGGCTGAGTCGCGGTTCCTGGCCGGAGCCCGGCTGGCGGTCACCACGTTCAGCACGCTGCCGGTGCGGGCCGGGCGGATCGATCGTTCCGTCGCCGGCACCGCGATGGCACTCGCGCCGGCGGTCGGCGCGCTGCTCGGCGTCCTGCTGGCCGGGGTGCTGCTGCTGACCGGCGCGTTCGCTCCCCCGCTGGTGGCCGCCGGTGTGACGGTCGGCGTGGCCGCCCTGCTCACCCGCGGGCTGCACCTGGACGGGCTGGCCGACACCGTGGACGCGCTCGGCTCGTACCGGCGGGGGGCGGCCGCACTGGAGATCATGAAGAAGCCGGACGTCGGCCCGTTCGGGGTGGTCGCCCTGGTCGTCGTCCTGCTGGTGCAGGCGGCGGTGCTTGCCGACCTGGTGGGGCGGTCCGGGCCGGCCGCTCTCGCGGCGGTGGTCGCGGCGACCGCCGCCGGGAGGTTCGGCGTCACGCTCGCCTGCCGCCGGGCAGTGCCGGCGGCTCGACCGGACGGGCTCGGCGCGCTGGTGGCGGGGACGGTCGGCCCGGTGGCCCTGGCCGTCGGCGCGGTCGCCGTCGTGCTGCTGGCGGTGCCCGCAGTGCCGGGCCGCCCGTGGCAGGGGCCGCTGGCCGTCGCCGCCGCGCTCGCCGTCGCGCTCAGGCTGCTCACCCACGTGGTACGCCGGCTCGGCGGGATCACCGGCGACGTGCTCGGCGCGACCGTCGAGGTGGTCACCACGCTTGTCTACCTGGGTCTGGTGCTGTCCGCCTGAACCGGGCCGGACGGGCCGGGTAGCGTTCGGCTCGACAGCACCGGCACGGCCACCGGGGGAACCCACATGCTCATCACGGACGACTTCCTGCCCGTACCGGTGCCGGAGTCGCTAAGCGCGACCTACCTGGTGCCCATGGCCGGGCTGCCGAAGGTCAGCGCGAAGACCGCGGTGGCGGCGCTGAGCGGCCGGCTGGCCGAGCCGGTGCACGGGCTGGCCCGGCAGATGCTGGACAGCCCGCTGATGAGCGTCGACACCCGACCGATCGCCGATTTCCCCGCGCTGCCGCCGGATCTGCTCAGCGCGTTCGGCGCCACCGAGGAGCAGCTGGCCCGGCTGGCCGCGGCGACCCATCTGGTGGTCGTGCAGGCCGAGTACCGGCCCGGTTGGCCGCCCGCGCACGAGTGGGCGGCCCGCGCGGTCGCGGCGGCCGTGGCGGAGTCCGTCGACGGCGACGTGGTGGACGTCTTCGGTCTGCAGTTCCTCGACCCGGCGACCGCGCTGCGCTCGCTCCCCGACGAGCAGGGCCGTATCCGACTTGTCGACTGGGTGCTGGTGCCGTATTCGTCAGACACCGAAGGGCTGTGGTTCACCACCAAGGGGCTGCGCCGCTTCGGGCTGCTCGAGTTGCAGACCCAGGGGGTGCCCGACCACCTCACCCGCGCCTGGGGTGCGGTGATGACCGGGGCGGCCCGTCGGTTGCTGCGGGACTGGACCGACGGGCTCACCGGCGAGGAGGTGCCGGCGTTCGTGCAGCTGCCGGTGCTGGCCACTGTCACCGGGCACGACATCGCTGTGGCGTACGGCAATCCGGAGCAGCACGGCGCGACGGCCCCGGTGCTGCTGCGGCTGGAACTGGACCCGGCGACCGACCCGGAGGCCGACTCGTTCCTGAGCCTGCGCCCGCCGGCCGGGCACCCGGGGCCGGACGGGCGCTACTTCGCCGCCGCCTGCGCCACCCTGTTCTCCGGGATCCAGCCGGACGTGCGCTACGCCCGTTCGGGTGACGCGATGAGCCATGCGGTGGCCACCGCACGGGCGGCGCTGGGCGACGCGCGAGCCCGGTTCGTGGCCGGTGAGTTGCCCAGCGAGGCGCAGTTGGTGGTCAAGTACGGCCTGCCCGGCGACGACGGCCCGGAGTATGTCTGGGCGGGCGTGACCTCGTGGGAGACCCCGGAGCGGATCGTCGGCGTGAGCGCCAGCGACGCCAACACCGACCAGAGCGTCCGCATCGGCGCCCCGGTGGTCGTCGAGACGTCCGACGTTGTCGACTGGGCCGTCCTGGACGGGACAGGCGTCATCGAAGGCGGCTGGACCCAAGCAGTCCTGGACTCCGGCGAACCCCCCACCCCAACCCCCTAACCCACCCCACCCCCTCTCCCACCCCGCCCCCTCTCCCGTTGATCATGAAGTCATTGCCAGGACACGCCGATGGCGGTGGCAATAACTTCATGATCAACCGGGGAGGGCGGGGCCGGGGTGGGGCGGGGCCGGGGGTGGGGGTGGGGTGGGGTGGGGTTAGCGGACGCTGGGGGTTACGAAGGGGGGTTTGGTCAGGGTCAGGGGGGCGCGGCGGCCGCGGATGTCGATCTCGACCTGGTCGCCGTCGGACAGGTTGGCGTCGGTGTCCAGCAGGGCCAGTGCGATGCCCTGCTTGCGGGTGGGCGAGAAGGTGCCGCTGGTTACGGTGCCGACCTGGGTGTCGCCCACGTGCAGGGTCATCCCGGGGCGCGGGATGGCCCGGTCGACGGCGACCAGGCCGCGGAGCGTACGCCGGGGACCGGCGGCCTTCTCGGCGAGCAGCGCGGCGCGGCCCCAGAAGGCCGGCTTGTCCCAGCCGACGGCCCAGCCCGAGCGGGCCTGCACCGGGGTGATGTCCACCGAGAGGTCCTGCCCGTGCAGCGGGTACCCCATCTCGGTGCGCAGCGTGTCCCGGGCGGCCAGCCCGCAGGCCCGCAGCTCGAACGCCTCCCCCGCGGCGAACAGCGCGTCCCAGACGGTCACCGCGTCCTCCGCAGCGACCACCAGCTCGTAGCCCAGCTCGCCCGTGTAGCCGGTGCGGCAGACGGTGAGCTCCACCCCGGCCAGCCGCGCCGCGGAGAAGCTCATGTAGTCGTGCTCGGTGGGCAGGTCGAGGGCGGCCAGCAGCTCGGCCGAGCGAGGGCCCTGTACGGCCAGCACGGCGTACCCCTGGTGCTCGTCGGTGACGCTCACCTGCGCGGGCGCGGCGGCGCGCAACCGGCGCACCACCTCGGCGGTGTTCGCCGCGTTAGGGATGAGGAACACGTGGTCCTCGGCGTACAGGTAGGCGATGATGTCGTCCACCACGCCACCGGTGGCGTCGTCGCAGCAGAGCGTGTACTGCGCCCGGCCGGGACCGATCCGGCCCAGGTCGTTGCTGAGGCAGGAGTTGACGAAGTCGGCAGCGCCGGGACCACTCACCCGGGCCTTGCCGAGGTGCGACACGTCGAAGACCCCGACCGCGGTACGCACCGCGGTGTGCTCCTTGAGCACTCCGCCGCCGGCGTACTCAAGCGGCATCTCCCAGCCCCCGAAGGGGGCGAACTTGGCGCCGGCGGCGAGGTGTCGCTCGTGCAGCGGGGAACGGCGCAGCCGGGTCGCGGCGGCGTCGAAGGTCACGTCGGTCATGGGTGGCAACTTACCGGGGGCGAGCTCGCTGGTTAGCATCGGCGGGAGCCCGCTGGCACTGTCGGCGGGACAGCCATGACGTTCGGCGGGTACGTTCCGCCGGAGACCTTCACCGCTGGTACGCGACGCCGCGACCGGCCCGGCCCGCCCGGAGTAGCTTCAGTGACATCACCCCGCACCACCAACCTGAGCCTGGTCGACACCGACCCGGCCGAGCTCGCCGTCGACGCGATCGTGATCGGCGTGCACAGCCAGACCGGAGAGCAGGGCGCCACCAGCGGCCTCGCCGGCACCCTGCTGCTCGCCAGCGGCGCGGAGAGCATCGCCGCCGCGTTCGACGGAAAGCTGACCGAGACGCTGGCGCTGCTCGGCGCGACCGGTGGGCCGGGTGAGATCATCAAGCTGGCCACGCTGGGCACCGTGACCGCCCCGCTGGTCGCCGCGGTGGGGCTCGGCCCGGAGCCGTCGGGTGCCGCTCCGGCCCCGGAGACGCTGCGTCGGGCCGCCGGTGCGGCGATCCGGGCGCTGGCGGGAGCGCCCCGGGTGGCGCTGGCCATGCCGCTGCCGGACGACACGGACGCCTCGGCCGAGCTGCGCGCGGTCGCCGAGGGCGCGTTGCTCGGTGGGTACCGGTTCGCCGGTTACCGGACCCGCCCGCAGCCGACCCGGCGGGAGCCGGTGACCGAGGTGCTGATCGCGGTGCCGGACGCGGGCGACGCGGGCGCGCAGGCGGAGGTCACCCGGGCGCAGGTGGTGGCGGGTGCGGTCCGGCTCACCCGGGACTGGGTGAACACCGCGCCGAACAAGCTGCGTCCGCCGTCGTTCGCCGACGCGGTCGCCGCTGCCGCCCGGGACGCGGGCCTCGGCGTCGAGGTGCTGGACGAGGCGGAGCTGGCCGCCGGCGGTTACGGGGGCATCGTCGCTGTCGGTCAGGGCTCGGAGGCTCCGCCCCGGCTGGTGAAGCTCACCTACACGCCGTCGGACGGCGGTAACGGCAAGCGGGTCGCGCTTGTCGGTAAGGGGATCACCTTCGACACCGGCGGCATCTCGATCAAGCCGGCGCAGGGCATGTGGGAGATGAAGTCCGACATGGGCGGCGCGGCCGCGGTGGGCGCGGCAATGCTCGCGATCGCCGCGCTGAAGCCGGCGGTGGCGGTCAGCGCCTACCTGCCGATGGCGGAGAACATGCCCTCGGGCACCAGTTACCGGCCGGGTGACGTGATCACCATGTACAACGGCAAGCGGGTCGAGGTGCTCAACACCGACGCCGAGGGCCGGATGATCCTGGGCGACGCCATGGCCCGCGCCTGCGCGGACGGCACCGACTACCTGTTCGAGACCTCCACCCTGACCGGCGGCCAGGTGGTCGCGCTGGGTAAGCGGGTGGCGGGCGTGATGGGCACTCCGGAGCTGTGCCAGCGGGTCCAGGTGGCCGGCGACGCGGTCGGCGAGCCGGCCTGGCCGATGCCGTTGCCCGACGACGTGCGCAAGGGCATGGAGTCCGACGTGGCGGACATCTCGCAGGTGAACGCCGGGATGGACCGGGCCGGTCACATGTTGCAGGGCGGAGTTTTCCTGCGGGAGTTCGTGACCGACGACGTGGCCTGGGCGCACATCGACATCGCCGGGCCGAGCTACCACTCGGGTGAGCCGACCGGCTACTGGACCAAGGGCGGCACCGGTGTCCCGGTCCGCACGCTCGTGCAGCTCGTCGAGGATGTCGCGAGCAACGGCTGAGAGACACGGAAGGGCCCCTTGTCAACGCTGCGTCGACAAGGGGCCCTTCGCTACATCTGCTCGGGGCGGCGTTTACGCCGCTCGTTGAAGTCGCGCATGCGCTGCGGGTAGCCCATCAGGCGGACGTCGTACACCGGGATGCCCATCCGGTACGCGAAGCGCCGCGCGCCGTCCGGGCCGTCGATGCGGCGTCGGGTCCACTCGCCGTCGTCGGCGATCAGGATGACGGTGGTCTCCGTCACCGTCGTCCGGGGTTCGATGAACGCCTCCACGCCGCGCCGGCTCCGGATGAAATTCTCCAGATGGTCCAGGTCGCCACGATCGGCGGCACGGTCACGGCTCGGCACAGCCGTCTGTCTACGGCGCCGGAACAACCCCACCGGTTCTCTCCCCCAACGGTGCGTCATCGACAACGGTGCCAAGGGTACGTGTCGATGACGTGTCGTTGGGCACCTCAGTACGCACCCTGTGCCCGGTGGTGACAAGATGACCGAGGTGGGGTGTGTCCGTGTTACCACCCCGTGACCCCCGATGCAGCGACGCGACCTGGGAGTTGGACGTGAGCGAGCCGAACGAAGCGACCTTCGACATTGTCATCCTCGGAGCTGGCAGCGGCGGTTACGCGGCGGCGCTGCGCGCCGCTCAGCTGGACCTGAAGGTCGCGCTGATCGAGAAGGGCAAGCTCGGCGGGACCTGCCTGCACAACGGCTGCATCCCGACCAAGGCGCTGCTGCACGCCGCCGAGATCGCCGACCAGACCCGCGAGTCGGAGCAGTTCGGCGTGAAGACCGAGCTGCTCGGCATCGACATGGCCGGGGTCAACTCGTACAAGGACGGTGTGATCGCCCGCCTGTACAAGGGCCTGCAGGGCATGTTGAGGACCAACAAGGCGATCACCATCGTCGAGGGCAACGGCAAGCTCGTCGGCAAGAACGTGGTCGAGGTGGACGGCAAGCGCTACACCGGCCGCAATCTGATTCTGGCCTCCGGGTCGTACGCGAAGAGCCTGCCCGGCCTGGATGTCGACGGTGAGCGGATCATCACGAGCGACCACGCGCTGACCATGGACCGGATCCCGTCGTCGGTGATCGTCCTGGGTGGCGGCGTGATCGGCGTCGAGTTCGCGAGCGTGTGGAAGTCCTTCGGCGTGGACGTGACGATCGTCGAGGCGCTGCCCCGGCTGGTCGCCGCCGAGGACGAGGAGTCGTCGAAGGCGCTGGAGCGGGCGTTCCGCAAGCGGAAGATCAACTTCAAGGTCGGCAAGCCGTTCGAGAAGGTCGAGAAGACCGAGAGCGGCGTCAAGCTGACGATCCAGGGCGGCGAGACCGTGGAGGCCGAGCTGCTGCTGGTCGCCGTCGGTCGCGGCCCGAACACCGCCAACCTCGGGTACGAGGAGCAGGGCGTCAAGATGGACCGCGGCTACGTGCTGACCGACGAGCGGCTGCGCACGAGCGTGCCGAACGTCTACGCGGTCGGCGACATCGTGCCCGGCCTCCAGCTCGCCCACCGGGGCTTCCAGCAGGGCATCTTCGTGGCCGAGGAGATCGCCGGGCAGAACCCGGCCGTGATCGACGAGGTCGGCATCCCGCGGGTCACCTACTGCGACCCGGAGCTGGCGTCGGTGGGTCTGACCGAGGCGAAGGCCAAGGAGCAGTACGGCGCCGACAAGGTCAAGGCGTACAACTACCCGCTCGGCGGCAACGGCAAGAGCCAGATCCTCAAGACCACCGGCTTCGTGAAGCTGGTCCGGGTCGAGGACGGCCCCGTCGTCGGCGTGCACATGGTCGGCGCCCGGGTGGGTGAGCTGATCGGTGAGGCGCAGCTCATCTACAACTGGGAGGCCTACCCGGCCGAGGTCGCCCAGCTCGTGCACGCCCACCCGACCCAGAACGAGGCCCTGGGCGAGGCGCACCTGGCCCTCGCCGGCAAGCCGCTGCACGCACACGCCTGACCATCCAACCGCGGCGTCCGGCGACGGGCGAAGATCCCACCAGGGGAATGAAGGAGTCTCAGAAAATGCCGGTATCGGTCACCATGCCCCGGCTCGGCGAGAGCGTCACCGAGGGCACCGTCACGCGCTGGCTCAAGCAGGAGGGCGACACTGTCGAGGTCGACGAGCCCCTGCTCGAGGTCTCGACCGACAAGGTCGACACCGAGATCCCGTCGCCCGCGGCGGGCGTGCTGAGCCGGATCGTGGTCGGCGAGGACGAGACCGCCGAGGTCGGCAGCGAGCTCGCCGTCATCGCCGGTGAGGGCGAGTCGACGGGTGGCGGCGAGGCCGCTCCGCAGGAGCAGGCCCCGGCCGAGGCGGTCGAGCCGGCCGCCGAGCCGACCGCCGCCGCCGAGGGCACCGCCGACCAGGTGGCGCAGGACGACGTGGCCGAGGACGCGCCGGCCCCGTCGGCGAGCGGTTCGGGCGAGGGCACCGCGGTCAAGATGCCGGCCCTGGGTGAGAGCGTCACCGAGGGTACTGTCACCCGCTGGCTCAAGCAGGTCGGCGAGACCATCGAGGTCGACGAGCCGCTGTTGGAGGTCTCCACCGACAAGGTGGACACCGAGATCCCGTCGCCGGTCGCCGGCACGGTCCTGGAGATCAAGGTCGCCGAGGACGAGACCGCAGCGGTCGGCGCCGACCTGGCGATCATCGGCGTCGCCGGCGGGGCCCCCGCACAGGCGAAGCCGGAGCCGAAGCCCGAGCCGAAGGCGGAGACCAAGCCCGAGCCGAAGGCGGAGACCAAGCCCGAGCCGAAGGTCGAGGAGCCGACGCCGGGCATGTCGTACAACGAGCCGGCCGCGGAGACCGAGAGTTCGGCGCAGCCGGCGAAGACCGAGCAGGCCGCCCAGCCGGCCGCGCCGACCTCGACGCCGCCGCGTCCGTCCGCCCCGGCGCAGGGTGGTGGCGAGGAGGCCGCCGGATACGTCACCCCGCTGGTACGCAAGCTGGCCGGTGAGCACGGCGTCGACCTGGCCACGCTCAACGGCACCGGCGTGGGTGGCCGGATCCGCAAGCAGGACGTCCTCGACGCGGCCGAGAAGGCGAAGGCCGCCAAGGCCGCTCCCGCCGCCGCGCAGCCGACCGCCGCGCCGTCGGCGGCCCCGGCCACGCCGGCCGCGAAGCCGCAGCCGAGCAGCAAGCGGGGCACCACCGAGAAGCTGCCGCGCATCCGGGCGACGATCGCCAAGCGGATGCAGCAGTCGCTGCAGGAGACGGCCCAGCTCACCACAGTGGTCGAGGTGGACGTCACCCGGGTCGCCAAGCTGCGGACGCGGGCGAAGGAGTCGTTCCAGGCCAAGCACGGCGTGAAGCTGTCCTTCCTGCCGTTCTTCGCGCTCGCCGCCGTCGAGGCGCTCCAGACGTACCCGATCATCCAGGCCAGCATGGACCTGGCGGGCGGCACGATCACCTACCCGGCGGCCGAGCACCTGGGCATCGCCGTGGACACCGAGCGCGGGTTGCTCGTGCCGGTCATCCACAACGCCGGTGAGCTGAACATGGGCGGCATCGCCAAGCGGATCGCCGACCTGGCCGAGCGCACCCGGGCCAACAAGATCACCCCGGATGAGATGGCCGGGGCGACCTTCACGCTCACCAACACGGGCAGCCGGGGCGCGCTCTTCGACACCCCGATCGTGCCGTCGCCGCAGTCGGCGATGCTCGGCACGGGTGCCGTGGTCAAGCGTCCGGTCGTGGTCAACGACCCGGAGCTGGGCGAGGTCGTCGCCATCCGGTCGATGGTCTACCTGGCCATGTCCTACGACCACCGGCTGATCGACGGCGCCGACGCGGCCCGCTTCCTGACCGCGGTCAAGGAGCGGCTGGAGGCCGGCAACTTCGAGTCGGAGCTGGGTCTGTCCTGATCCACTGCAACACCGATGGGGCGCCCCGGTCGTCGACCGGGGTGCCCCGTCGTCTGTACGTGCCTCAGCTCTTCAGCAGATCGGTGGAGACCTGCCAGAGCCGCTCGGCGGCCTCCGGGTCCAACGCGTAGTCGGCGACGCCCGTGCGCCCGCCGGGCTGGGCGGGGGCGGCCTGCTGGCAGTCCTCGAAGTAGCGCCCACCCACCTCGTCGAGCAGCGGTGACGCGGCGACCAGCACCGAGGTGGCGGCGCCCTGCTCGACTGTCTTCCAGGCCGCCGCGTTACCGGCGCGCATCCGATTCAGCTCCTCCTCGCTCACGTAACGCTGCAGGTTGGTCTGGATCGCGCCGGGCATCAGCGAGTTGGCGAAGATGCCGTCGTCGGACCAACGCCGGGTCGCTTCCACGGCGAACAGCACGTTCGCCGTCTTGGACTGCCCGTACGCCTGCCACGGGTCGTACTCGCGGTGGTCGTACTGGATGTCCTCGAAGACCACCGGCGAGCGCAGGTGGGCGGCGGAGCTGACCGAGGCGATCCGGGCCCCGCCGGCGGCCGCGAGTGCCGGGCGCAGCCCGGTGGCGAGCGCGAAGTGCCCCAGGTGGTTGGTGGCGAACTGCATCTCCCAGCCCTGCGGTGTCCGGCTCAGCGGCGCGGCCATGATGCCGGCGTTGTTCACCAGGATGTGCAGTGGGCCATCCCAGTTGGCGACGAAGTCGGCTACTGATCCCTGGTCGGCGAGGTCGAGCGGCGCGACCATGACCCGGTCGTTGCCGGTGGTGGCGGTGATGTCGTCGGCGGCCTGCTGGCCGGCGTCCGGGTTGCGAACGGCAAGGGTGACCTCCGCGCCGGCGCTGGCCAGGGCGCGGGCGGTCGCCACGCCGATGCCTGACGAACCGCCGGTGACGATCGCCCGCCGGCCGACGAGGTCCACGCCCCGGATCACGTCCATGGCAGTGGAGGTGTGGGCGAATGACGTGGTGATCGGGTTCTTCGTCGTCATGATCCATCCTTGTCCGGGGTGGGTCGGACCGGCCGGCCCGTCTGCCGGGGGCCGCTGGCGGCGATGATTCGGCGTCCGCGCCGCCACCGGCGCCGCGGACCGGATGAACGCCGGTCCAGGCGTTTTCCCGCCCCGGGCCGCAGGTAACGCTCGGCCGCGCCGCCATTGCCGTTCGGGCCTTCGACCAGGCCGGACGCTGCCAGAGTGGGACCGTGGGCAGCTACCGGCGGGGTGGGCGACTGGGTCCTGCCGTCCCGATCGCCCCCGGTGCCCGGGTGGACAAGTTCGAGGTCTTCTTCGACCTGGTCTTCGTCTTCTCGTTCTTCATCATCACCCGGGCGACCGCCGCGAACATCTCCAGCCGACAGCTGCTGCACGCCGCTCTGGTGCTGGCCGTGCTGTGGTGGATCTGGGTGGTGCACAGCCTGGTCGCCACCCGGGTCCGGCTCGGCGAGGGCTACGTACCGGTGCTCATGGTGATCGCCATGGTGGCCCTGTTCGCGTTCGCGTTGGCGCTGCCGCAGGCGTTCAGCGACCCGAAGGGGATCGCCGGCGGCCCGATGCTGGTGGCCATCAGTTACGTAGTGGTCCGGGCGGTCCACATGATCCTCTATCAGCACGTGGTGCGGGACAGCCCGCAGGAGCGCCGGCAGCTGCGCCGCTTCGCCCCGGAACTGGCGTTGAGCATCGTGCTGCTGCTGGCCGCCGCGCTGATCCCGCCGCGGATCACCGAACCGGACGAGGCCGCCCTGGTTCGCGACGGGCTGTGGATCGCCGTGGTGCTCGTGCAGTACGCCACCGGCTTCATCGTCGGCACCTGGGGCTGGGGGGTGACCAGCGCCGAGCACTGGACGGAGCGCTACGACCTCATTCTGATCATCGCGCTCGGCGAGTCCATCATCTCCACCGGGGTGGGCGGCAATCTGCTCGGCAAACCGGTGACCTGGCCGGCGGTGGCCGCCGCGGCGCTCGGCATCGTGATCACAGCAGCCCTCTGGTGGGCGCACTTCGACTTCGTCGGGCCGGCCGCCCGGATCGCCCTGCACGCCGCGGAGGGTGGCCCCCGGGTGGCCATGGCCCGCGACGCGTACGCGTACCTCTACCTGCCGATGATCGCCGGGGTGATCCTCTTCTCGATCGGCAACGAGGAGATCCTGCACAAGATCACCGACCCGGCCGGCGGGATCGCCGAGCGGATCGAGGGTCCGGCCGTGCCGATGCTGTTCGGCGGGTTGATCTGCTACTTCGCCGTCAACCTGCTGTTCCAGCTACGAACCCTGCACACCGTCACCTGGACCCGGGTCGGCGTCATCGTGGTGCTGACCGCCGCCCTGCCGGTCGGCCACCACCTGCCGGCGCTCGGCGCGCTCACCCTCGCGACGGTGATCTGCGTGGGGTTGGTGGCGGTCGAGGTGCTGGTGATGTCGGATTCCCGGCACGCGCTGCGGGCCGCGGTCTTCCAGGAGCGCACCACCCACGAGGCCCACGAGGCCGCCTGGCGGGCCCGCTGGCACGACGTCCGGGAGAGCGACGAGCCGACCACCCCGTGACCCCCCACCCGGGATAGACTCCGGCGCAGCGTCGCAGTGCACCCGGCCCGAAGGCCGCCGTGGGCATGGAGGCGCGGGGACAGCATGGGACGAACGTGCACCCGAGCAATTCACCGGCCGGCCGCCTCGCCGCCGTCGGCAATCAGATGATCGAGATCCACCTCTGGCTCAGCGCGGAACTGGCCCGCCTCCGGGCCACCCTCGACACCTCCGGCGACGTGCGAGCGTCCCGTGACCTGCGGGCGCACTGCCTGACCTTCTGCACCGCGCTCGGCCGGCACCACACCGGTGAGGACACCGGCGCGTTCGAACTGCTGGCCGAGCAGGTCCCCGAGCTGCGCCCGGTCATCGCGAACCTGATCACCGACCACGAGGTGGTGGCGGGGATCCTGGCGCGGGTCGAGGCGCTGCTCACCGACGACACGGCGGTGCCGCGCCCCGAGCTGCGCGCCGAGCTTGACGGGTTGGCCGCGCTGCTGGAGTCACACTTCCGCTACGAGGAGAAGCGGCTGGTAGGCGCACTGAACGCGCTCACCGGCCGGCCCGGGACGACCGAGGAACTCCTCGGCCTGACCGCGCCGGCACACCTCACCGGCTGACGGCTGGGCCGATCCCGGCGGGCTGTCCGGCCGCCGGCACCGGAGCGGGCAGCCGCTCGTAGAAGCGGATCTTCTCCCGCAGGTGGTCGTACTGGCGCTGGAGCAGGCGCATCTGCTCCTCCACCCGCACCGCGTGGTGGTGCAGCAGTTCGCGTCGCTCGGCGACGGTGTGCTCACCCTCCCGGGCCAACTGCGCGTAGCGGCGCATCTGCGCGATCGGCATCCCGGTGTCGCGCAGGCAGCGGAACAGCACCAGCCAGCCGAGGTCGTCATCGGTGAAGACCCGCTGCCCGCCCGCCGTCCGCTCCACGTCGGCGAGCAGGCCGATCTTCTCGTAGTACCGCAGGGTGTCCAGACTGAAGCCGCTGCGGCGGGCGGCCTCCGAGGGGGCGTAACCGCTCATGTCACAGGAGCCTAGTGCTTGACCTGGAGTGCGCTCCAGGTTGGAGGCTGGTGACCATGACGACGACACGGACGCTGGGACGCAGCGGCATCACGGTGAGCGCTATCGGAATGGGATGCTGGGCCATCGGCGGCCCGCTCTGGGGTGACGGCGGGCAGCCGTTCGGTTGGGGTGAGGTGGACGACGCCGAGTCGATCCGCACCATCCACCGGGCGCTCGATCTCGGGGTGACCCTGTTCGACACGGCAAGCAACTACGGCGCCGGGCACAGCGAACGGATCCTCGGTCAGGCCCTGGCCGGGCGGCGGGACAGCGTGGTCATCGCCACCAAGTTCGGCAACGTCAGCGAGGAGGCCACTCGGCGGGCGCTCGGCACCGACACCAGCCCGGCCTTCGCGGTACGCAGCCTGGAAGACTCGCTGCGCCGGCTCGGCACTGACCACGTCGACCTCTACCAACTGCACATCAACGCACTGCCGGTGCCCGCCGCGCTCGATCTGGTCGACACCCTGGAGGGCCTTGTCGACCAGGGCAAGATCCGGGCGTACGGCTGGAGCACCGACGATCCCGCCTCGGCGGAGGCGTTCGCGGCTGCCGGCCCGCACTGTGCAGCGATCCAGCACGACGAGTCGGTGCTGCGGGACAACGCCGCGGTGCTGGCGGTCTGCGACGCCCACGACCTCGCCAGCCTCAACCGTGGGCCGCTGGCGATGGGTCTGCTCACCGGGTCGACCCGGGCGGTCGGGGCGGACGACGTGCGCGGGCGGGCGCCGGAATGGCTGGAGTGGTTCACCGACGGCCGGCCGACGCCACGCTGGGTGACCCGCGTGGAGCAGGTCCGCGCGGCGCTCACCGCCGACGGGCGGACCCTGGCGCAGGGCGCGTTGGGTTGGCTGCTGGCGCGCAGCCCGCGTACGGTGCCGATCCCCGGGCTGCGCACCGTGGCGCAGGCCGACGAGAACCTGGCCACCCTGGCCCTCGGGCCGCTCGACGCCGAGGCGTACGCCGAGGTGGAGCGACTGCTCGCCGACCTGCGTCCGGCCCACGCGGCCTGACCACCGGTCCACGGCCCCGGGCGGCGTCGGCGGACGCTGGGCCCACCCGGTGGGACAGCGCCAGCGATCACGCACTTGTAGCGTGGCATCCGTCGACGCCGCCACGTCCAGCTGAGGATGGAGTCGCCCGGTGAGCTATCCGTTCCAGACCGCCGACACGCCAGTGTGGGATCCGGCGCTCCGGGTCGGCGAGGTCTACCTCGGCCAGGCCCGGTCGGTGGCGGAGGTCGTGGGGGCGCCGTCAGGTCTGACGCCCTTGCGCAACGGCAGCTGCGATCTCGACCCGGCGACGTTCGCGACCTTCGTGGACCACCTTCTCCGGTTCTACAACGGGGGCCGTCACCCCACCCTCTCGCAGTTGCTGCGCGGGGTCCTCCTGGTCTCCCTGGTGTTGCTGGACCGTGCCGGTGGGTCCCCTCCGCCGGCCGGCGGCGAGGTGCTGGACGCCCTGCTCGCCGAGGCCGCCACGCTGGCGCCCACCATGCCTGTCTAGCGATGGCGCGAGTCCGGGGAAGGCAGATGTGAACGACTCCCAGAAGATCGCCTGTACGGCGTGCGGGCAGGACTGGCAGACCTGGTACCGGGTTCGGGGTGGCGGGCGGATGTTTCTGCTGTGCCCGGAGTGCGACTCGGTCTGGCTACCCGGCGACGACCGCACCGGACCCCCGACGCATCATCTCGGCGCGCTGTTCGGCCCGCAGCCGAAGTTCTTCAACCCCTGGGCCCTGATCGAGGAGTGCACGCCGCCGCCCGCCGGCTGACGCGTCACCGGTGGGCGCCGACCCTTCGCGGACCGCCGCGGGTGCCGCCGACGACACGCCGAGCGGGGTGGGACGTCGCGCAAGGGGGGTGAGCGGCCGGCGCAGCGCGTCGGTGCGCGGGCTCGACGCAGCCAACCTGCCGTCCGTACCCGAAGATATGAGCATGCGGATCCTTCTGGCCGGCGCGTCCGGCTTCCTCGGCACCCGGCTGGCCGACCGGCTCGCGGCGGACGGACACCAGATCACCCGGCTGGTCCGCCGGCCGCCGCGCACCCCCGACGAACGGCAGTGGGACCCGACCGCCGGGCAGCTCGACCCGAACGTGGTCGCCGAGGCCGACGCGGTGGTGAACCTGGCCGGCGCGGGCGTGGGCGACAAGCGCTGGAACGACGACTACCGGCGCTTGATCCGGACCAGCCGGGTGGACAGCACCACCACGCTGGCGACCACCATCGCCGGGCTCTCCGCCGCCGACCGGCCCCGGGTGTTGCTCAACTCCTCGGCCGTGGGCTGGTACGGCAACACCGGCGACCGGGCGGTCGAGGAGGACGCGCCGGCCGGGGACGGCTTCCTGGCCGACGTCTGCCGGGTGTGGGAGGCCGCGACCCGGCCGGCCGAGGACGCCGGGGTACGCGTGGTGCGGCTGCGCACCGGTCTGCCACTGGACCGCCACGGCGGGCTGCTCAAGCCGCAGCTACTCCCCTTCAAGCTCGGCATCGCCGGCCGGTTGGGCAGCGGCCGGCAGTGGCTGCCGTGGATCTCGATGGTCGACTGGCTGGACGCGACGGTCTTCCTGCTGGACCACGACGAGATCGCCGGTCCGGTAAACGTGGTGGGGCCGCACCCGGTGACCAACGCCGAGTTCACCCGCGAGCTGGCCCGCCAGCTGCACCGTCCGGCGATCATCCCGATCCCCGCGCTGGCGCTCAAGGTGGCCCTCGGTGGCTTCTCCCACGAGGCCCTCACCAGCACCCGTGTCCTCCCCGGCGTCCTCGCCAGAGCCGCCTACCCCTACCGGCACCCCACCCTCCCCAAGGCCCTGACCGCAGCCCTGAACCCCACACCATGAGACCCCGTCGATCATGAAGTTATTGCCACTCGCCTCGGCGTGTCGTGGCAATAACTTCATGATCAACCGGGGAGATCCGGGGGGTGGGGTGGGGTGGGGTGGGTCAGCAGCCGATTACCCAGTAGTTGGGGGCGGTTTGCTTGAGGGCGGTGGTGTAGAAGGTGTTGTAGAGACCCATCCGCTGGTTGGAGCCGTTGGCGTAGGCGTACCCGCCGGACTGGTACGCCCGACCGGCCGTCACGTGCGCGTAGTTGCTGGCCGTCACGCAGGTGGCGGGGGTGGTCGGGGTCGGGGTCGGGGTGACCGTCGGGGTCGGGGTCGGCGTGGGGGTGGCCGTCGGCGTCGGGGTCGGGCCGGTGCCGCCGCTGTTCAGGCCGAAGAAGAGCGCGTCGCGGTACGTCGAGCAGATGGTGTCCAGGAAGTACGCGGCGGCGGTGCCGCACTGGTCCGCGCCGGAGCCCGGGTCGACAGGGGTGCCGTGCCCCATGCCGGAGACCCGGTAGAGGCGTACGTCGTCGTTGCCGTACACCTCCAGGCTGGTGTTGCCGGGCAGCGAGGACGTGCTGGTCGGGGTCTGCGACACGCCCCGCACGTTGGTCCACTGGTCGCGGGACTCGGTGCCGTTGAGCGGGGTGACAGTGGTGTCCGAGGTGCCGTGCCAGATCGCCACCCGGGGGCGCGGGCCGGTGTAGCCGGAGTACGCGCCGCGGACCAGGTCGCCCCAGGCGGCCGGAGTCTTGTCCGCGCCGGGGTTCATGCAGCTGAACGCGTTGACCATGCTGGTGGCGCAGCGGTACGGGATCCCCGCGATGATCGACCCGGCGGCGAAGACATCCGGGTAGGTGGCGAGCATGACCGCGCTCATCGCCCCGCCGGCGGAGAGCCCGCTGACGTAGACCCGGGAGCCGTTCACCCCGAAGTTCGCCTTGGCGTGGTCGACCATCTGCTTGATCGACAGCGCCTCACCCTGGCCCCGGGTGGTGTCGCCGGCCTCGAAGAAGTTGAAGCAGGAGTTGGCGTTGTTGCCGGACGGCTGCTGGGCGACGATCAGTGTGAACTTCCACTGGTCGGCGTACTTCTGCCAGCCGGAGTTGGCGAAGTATCCGGAGGCGTTCTGGACGCACCCGTGCAGCAGCACCACGGCCGGGGAGTTGGCCGGCAGGTTGTCCGGTCGGTAGGCGTACATCGTGAGGTTGCCGGGGTTGGAGCCGAAGCTGGTGACCTGGGTGAGGGTGGCGGCCTGGGCGGGTGCGGCGACGGCGACCGCGCCCGCTACGGCGAGGGCGAACCCGGCGACCGCACCGAGCAGCCGGGTGAGGGTGGACGAGGAGCGGCGCACGGCGGCCTCCTGAAGGGCGGCGGACTGTGAACTGGGTCACTGTCGAGTTGCCGTGACGTTACGACGGTGCGTCGCCCCTATGACATGGGGCACACTCACACATTCATGACGGGCGCTGTGTACGCCAAACCGTCGACGTGGCGGGTCGAATCCGTCCCCAACGGTCCCGTCCTTGCAGGTCTGACCGGCCCGTCCAGGTCCGGTTGGTAACGTCCGCTGCGTGCCGTCCTCCCCGTCGCTGGCCACCGGGCCCGCACCCGCGTCACCGCCACGCGTCGTCCGGGACCGCCGGGCCGACCTGATCGTTGTGCTGGTGGCCCTCGCGCTCGCCGTCTGGGTGACAAGTGGGCTGTGGCGGGACCCGAACGTCCGCACCATCACGGTCAACTCCAGCGACCAGGCGCTCTTCGAGTGGCTGTTGGCCTTCGGCGGGCACGCGGTCACCCACGGGGAGAACCCGTTCTTCACCTACCTGATCAACGTCCCGGACGGTGTGAACCTCGCGGTGAACACCTCGATCACGGTGTACGCGGTGGTCTTCGCCCCGCTCACGTACCTGATCGGTCCGCCGGCGACCTTCCTGGTGATCCTCACCCTGAACCTGCTCGCCACCGCGCTGGTCTGGTACTGGTTCCTCTCCCGGCACCTGGTGCGCAGCCGGCTCGCCGCCGGGGTCGGCGCCCTGTTCATCGCCTACTCCCCCGGCATGGTCTCGCACGCAAACGCCCACCTGAACTGGACCGCCGGCTGGCTGGTGCCGCTGCTGATCTGGCGGCTGTTCGCGCTGCGCCGCCCCGGACACTGGCTCCGCGACGGGGTGATCCTCGGCGTACTTGTCGCGGTGGCCTTCTCGATCGCCGCCGAGGGGCTCTTCTTCGCGGCGCTGGCGCTCGGGGTGTTCGTCGCCGTCTGGGCGCTGCACCCGGCCAACCGGGCCGAGGCACGCGCCGCGCTCCCCACCTTCCTGCGCGGGCTCGGGGTGACCGCGGTGGTGGCCGGCGTGCTGCTGGCGTACCCGCTGTGGTTGCACTTCGCCGGGCCGCAGCGGTTCCACGGCACCGGCTTCGACCCGGTGATCCACTCCGAGGACATCGCCGCGTTCGCCGCGTTCCCGCGCCGCTCGCTCGCCGGCGAGGCGGGGCTGGGCACCTCGTTGGCACCGAACCCGACCGAGGAGAACTCGTTCTTCGGCATCCCCCTGCTGGTGCTCACCGTCGTCTGCTTCGTCGCGCTCTGGCGGCGGGCCGACCCGAGCCGGCGGGCCACCCTGTGGGCGCTCGGCGTCCTCGCGCTGATCTTCGCGGTGCTCTCCTTCGGCCCGGTCGCCAAGGTCGACGGGCGGCGCACCGACCTGCCCATGCCCTTCGACCTGCTCGGACAACTGCCGGTGGTGAACGCCGCGCTACCGGCCCGGCTGGCGCTCGTGGTCGCGCCGGTGATCGGGTTGCTGCTGGCGTACACCGTCGACCAGTTGCGCGCCGCACCGCCCCGACACCGCTCCACCGAGGTGGCGTGGCTTATCGGGTTCGCGGTGGCCCTGGTGCCGCTGCTGCCCACCCCGCTGCTTACCGACGAGCGGGAACCCATCCCCCGGTTCATCACCTCCGGCACCTGGCGGGACTACGTCTCGAAGGACGGCGTGCTCACTCCGGTGCCGTTGACAGTGGACATCTACCCGGACGGTCAACGCTGGCAGGCGTACGCGTTGTCGCACCGGCAGGGTGAGTTCGCCATTCCGGGTGGCTTCTTCCTCGGCCCCGGCGGGCCGGACGGACGCGGCCGGATCGGCCCGGTGCCCCGCACGCTCAGCGCGTTGATGGACCAGGCCGGCCGGACCGGGTTGGTGCCGATCGTCACCGACGGGACGATCCGGGAGGTCCAGTCGGACCTGCGGCACTGGCGGATCGAGACGGTGGTGCTCGCCGACCGGGTGCACGGCGCGAAGTTCGAGGTCGACGAGGAGGCGGTCCGGCGTACCGCCACCGCACTGTTCGGCGAGCCGCAGCGGGTCGACGACGTCTGGCTCTGGCGGATCCCGCCGGCCGACCGGTAGACCGCGCCACAACCGAGCGGGGCATCGCGACCGGCTCGCGTCGCGTCTAATGGGCTGATGGGAGAGATCGGCGGGCGGCTGCGGCGCGCCGCTGCGGTCGGGGTCGCGCTGGGGCTGGTGGCAATCAGCGCGCCGGCCGCCACGGCCGCGAACAACGCTGTCACCGGCAGCACCACGGCTGCCGGCAGCGCGGCCGGCGTGGTGCCGACCCGGGTGCACAATCCGTGGCTGTGGCAGGCCACCGTGGGGCAACGCCCGGCCGGCCCGGCCGCGCTGGTGTTCTTCACCGACCGCACGCGCTATTTCGAGTCGACAGGTGTGCTCGTCGACCGGGACGGCGCGTACCGGCTGATCCCGATCGGCATCGCCGAGGGGCACGGGTTGCTCTCCCCGGATGGACGGCACTACCTGCGGCCGGGCTCCGGCGAGCTGCTGGACCTCACCACCGGCCGGCAGCGCCGCACGGCGAGCGTCGGCGTCTACCCGATGGCCTGGTCGCCGGACGGGCAGCAGGTGCTGGGCACCCGCGACAACGATGACGACGTGATCACCTACGGACCGGACAATCAGCAGCTCAACGACCCGGAAAAGCCAGACGACCTGCTCGTCGTCGACCCGTTCCGGGGCACCGAGCAGGTGGTCGACGTCGGCACCTTCGCCGCGCACACCGCAGCGGCCTGGTCACCCGGAGGCGATCTGGTGGCCGTCACCGGCTGGCCGGACGTGCCCGCCCAGCTCGCCGAGCGCGAGCGACTGGTGGTCGTCGACCCGGCCGGCGGCGGCCCTCGTTGGCAGGTCGACCTGGGCGACAGGCGAACTCTCGCCGGCGCGGCCGCCTGGCATCCCGACGGCCGGCGGCTCGCGCTGCTCGCCTTCGACGGCTGCGCCGGGCCCCGGTGCACCCCGGAGCAGGCGCAGGCGCGCGCCTGGCGGGTCGAGTTCCTGGACACCGCCACCGGCCACGCCGTCGGTCAGGCCCTGCCGGCGGGCACCTCGGTCAGCGAGATCATCGGCTGGCGCGGCGACGACCCCATCGTGCGGTACGTCAGCGCAACGGAGCGGGACACCGACCGACAGACCGTTCTCGCCGCGCTGTCGCCCGACGGCGGTCGCGACGTGCTGGTGACCACGCCGGTCGGCTCGACCGACCTGATGGTGCCGGACGACCTGCTGACCCGGGCCGCCTTCGGTGGGCCGGAGCCTCGGCCATCACCGTTCGCCGCCCCGCTCTGGGTCTACCTCACGCTGGCCGTGCCGCTGCTGCTCGGCGTCGCCCTGGTCGCTCGGCACATTCGTCGCCGAGCCGCAGCCGGCGCGGCGTCGGCGTGACACCGAGCGACGCGGGTGGGCCGGGCCGGCGCGGCCACCGAGCGGCCCCGGCCCAGCACGGACAGCAGGCGCGATCTTCCCCGGTGAGACGGCTCACCAGGGAAGATCGCCGGGAGCGGGACTAGGCTGGAAACCGTGACAACGACGATCTCCGGCCTCACCGCCGTCCGCGCTGGTCTGCTCGACTACCAGGCCGCCTGGGACGAGCAGCGACGCCTGCACGAGTCGGTGGTGGCTGGCGAGCGCGGCGACACCGCGCT
Source organism: Micromonospora sp. NPDC049044 (assembly GCF_040649215.1). NCBI lineage: Bacteria > Bacillati > Actinomycetota > Actinomycetes > Micromonosporales > Micromonosporaceae > Micromonospora > Micromonospora sp. NPDC049044. Next base: position 67,227 of record NZ_JBEZFA010000032.1, read on the forward strand.
GCTGCTGGAGCACCCGAGCGTCTACACCGCGGGTAAGCGCACCGAACCGTGGGACCGGCCGACGGACGGCACCCCGGTCGTCGACGTGGACCGCGGCGGCAAGATCACCTGGCATGGGCCGGGGCAGCTCGTCGGCTACCCGATCCTGCGGTTGCCCGACCCGGTGGACGTGGTCGCGTACGTGCGGCGCACCGAAGAGTTGCTCATCGACGTGTGCGCCGAGTTCGGGCTGACCGCCGGCCGGGTCGAGGGGCGCAGCGGGGTCTGGGTGCCCGAGGACGACCGGGGGCCGGCCCGCAAGGTGGCCGCCATCGGCATCCGGGTCGCCCGGGGCGTCACCCTGCACGGCTTCTCGATCAACTGCGACTGCGACCTGACACACTTCGACCGGATCGTGCCGTGCGGCATCCGGGACGCGGGCGTCACCTCGCTCACCGCCGAGCTGGGCCGCCCGATCAGCGTGGCCGACGTGCTGCCGGTGGTCGAGCGTCGACTCGCGACCCTCGTCACGGTCTGAGACCGGCCACGCGCCGGGTGACCGAAGGTCGCCTACCCTCGGCCGGTGCAGATCGATCTCGTCACCGTCGTCGTCACCGAGTACGACCCCGCCATCGCCTTCTTCACCGACGTCCTCGGCTTCGAGCTGGCCGAGGACTCCCCGTCGCTCACCAACGACGGACGACCGAAGCGCTGGGTGGTGGTCCGCCCGCCGGGCGGCGGCACCGGGCTGCTGCTGGCCCGCGCCGACGGCGACCGGCAGGAGGCCGCGGTGGGCGACCAGACCCACGGCCGGGTCGGGTTCTTCCTCCAGGTCGACGACTTCGACGCCACCTACCGCCGGATGGTCGAGAAGCACGTCGAGTTCGTCAAGCCGCCGCGCACCGAATCGTACGGCCGGGTCGCCGTCTTCCGGGACATCGCCGGCAATCTCTGGGACCTGCTCGGTCCCGCCTGAGCCCCACCGGCCCGCTCCACCAGATCGAGTGGGCCGGCAGGGCACCCTCCTACGGGGTCAGGCGGTGCAGGTCGCGCGGGAACGCGGTGACCTCCCGGATGTTGGCCGCACCGACCAGGCGGGCCACGAACCGTTCCAGGCCGATGGCGAAACCACCGTGCGGCGGCATGCCGTGCCGGAACGCGTCGAGATAGCCGGCGTACGGCTCGACCGGCTCTCCCCGGGCCGCCAGCGCCGCCAGGTAGTCGGCGTGCCGGTGCAGCCGCTGCCCGCCGGTGACCAGCTCCAGACCACGGAAGAGCAGGTCAAAGCCGTCGGAGTACGCGGGCCGCGCCGGGTCCGGGTGGGTGTAGAACGGTCGCTTCGCCATCGGGTAGCCGGTGACGAAGAGGAAGTCCGAGCCGTGCTCGCGCCGGACCCACTCGCCCAGTGCCCGCTCGTGGGCGGGTGCGAGGTCCGGTTCGTCGGCGGGGGCACCGGCGATCGTCAACGCCTCGGTGAAGTGCACCGCCGGGATCTCCGTGGGCACCTGCGGCGGTGTGACGCCGAGCGTCTCCAGCGCGGCACCGGCCCGTTCGCCGACCGTGCCCAGCATCCCGGCCAGAGTGTCGCGCAGCACCCGCATCACGTCGGAGTGGTCGGCGACGAAGCCCAACTCGGCGTCGAGCGACGTGTACTGCGCGAGATGCCGGACGGTGTCGTGCGGCTCGGCCCGGAAGACCGGCCCCACCTCGTAGACGCGTTCGAAGACACCGACCATCAACTGCTTGTAGAACTGCGGTGACTGGGCCAGGTACGCGGGCCCGCCGAACCAGTCAAGCGCGAACACGTTCGCCCCGCTCTCGGTCGACGAGCTGACCACCTTCGGGGTGTGGATCTCCACGAAGTCCCGGGCGTCGAGGGCGGCCCGGAAACCGGCCACCGCCGCCGCCGAGATCCGCAGCGCGGCCGACCGGGTGGGGTGTCGCAGCGCGGTGGGCGCGTTGTCGAGCTGGGTGGGCAGGCTGGCGGTGAGCGCCGGCCGGTACAGGTCGAACGGTGGCGGCACGGCGGGTGGCCCGAGCGGGCGTACCTCCGGGTCGGTCAGCTCGACCCCGGCGGGCGCGGTGTCGTTCGCGGTGACCGTCGCGGTGACCTCGACGACCGTCTCCTCGGGAAGCTTCTCCAGCTCGGCGCGGACGGCCGGGTCGGTGACGACCACCTGGGCCAGGCCGGTGGCGTCCCGCACGATCAGGAACGCCACCGACTTGAGCAGTCGGCGGCGGTGCACCCAGCCGGCGACGCGCACGGTCTCGCCGATCCGGGTGGGCAGGTGGTGGGACAGGGTTCGTTTCATGGCGGGCTGCTCCTCGGTCGATCGCCACGCCGTCGCCGCCCTGAGGAAGCGAAGCGTCGCATCAGCCCCAGGGAGGTGTGGGCGAGCGGGATCCTCGCGGTGCCACCACACCTTCACCCCCGCCGGAGCGGGGGCCTCGTTCGTCGCCTGATGACCGGGGCCAGCCGGGCGGGCTCTACTAGGCGTCGCGGCCGTTCTGCCCGCAGCTCGGGAGGGTCTTCACGCACCCGGCGCCAGACCGCCTCTCAGCAACCGGCGGCTCTCTGCACTGGCGGGTCGGGGCGCTACTCGGCTCCGTCGTCGCTGTTGGCGCAGACCGTAGCACCCGAAACCCGCTCGTGTGACGCCCATTTTCGACATCCCGGTGTCCGGCGTCACAAGGTCTGGGGCGTGACGCCGGTCGCCCGACGCACATAGACGCCCGCCGTCCGGCGTAGGCTCGTTTTCGTGACGATCGAGCACTCCGCGCCGACGACCGGCCAGGCAGCGCGCACCGCAACGGCGGCCCCCGAGGGGCGACGTCTGCTGCGGATCGAGGCGCGCAACGCCGAGACGCCGATCGAGCGCAAACCGCCATGGATCAAGGTCAAGGCCAAGATGGGCCCGGAGTACACCCAACTGCGCGGGCTCGTCTCGCGTGAAGGGCTGCACACCGTCTGCCAGGAGGCCGGCTGCCCCAACATCTACGAGTGTTGGGAGGACCGGGAGGCCACCTTCCTCATCGGTGGCGACCAGTGCACCCGGCGCTGCGACTTCTGTCAGATCGACACCGGCAAGCCGGCCGAGTTCGACGCCGACGAGCCGCGCCGCGTCGCCGAGTCGGTGGTCGCGATGGGGCTGCGCTACGCCACCATCACCGGTGTCGCCCGGGACGACCTGCCCGACGGCGGTGCCTGGCTGTACGCCGAGACCGTCCGACAGATCCACACCCTGCAGCCCGGTTGCGGCGTCGAGCTGCTGATCCCGGACTTCAACGCCGTGCCCGAGCAGTTGGCCGAGGTCTTCGGGTCCCGTCCGGAGGTGCTGGCGCACAACGTGGAGACCGTGCCGCGCATCTTCAAGCGCATCCGACCGGCGTTCCGCTACGACCGCTCGCTCGACGTGATCCGGCAGGCCCGCGCCGACGGCCTGGTCACCAAGAGCAACCTCATCCTGGGCATGGGCGAGGAGCGCGCCGAGATCTCCCAGGCCCTGCGCGACCTGCACGAGGCCGGCTGCGAGCTGATCACGATCACGCAGTACCTGCGCCCCACCCCCCGGCACCACCCGGTGACCCGCTGGGTCAAGCCGGAGGAGTTCGTGGAGCTGCGCGAGGAGGCCGAGGAGATCGGCTTCGCCGGGGTGATGAGCGGTCCGCTCGTGCGTTCGTCGTACCGGGCCGGTCGGCTCTACAAGCAGGCGCTCGACGCCCGCGCCGCGGTCGTCACCGCGGGCTGACCCGCCCCGGTCCCACCCCGGCCGCTCGCGTCGCGCGGCCATCCGGCGTCCGAATGTCATGATCGTGGAATGACCCTCGGCGTACGCCACCAGCCGCGTGGCGCGGGCTCCCCGCGCCCACGGGCGGGCGGGCGTCTCGGGTCGGTCGGCTGGCTCACCGGGTTGGTAGTGCTCGCCGGGGTGGGCTACCGGCTCTGGCTGCTGTGGCACGCCGCGCCCTTGACGAACAGCGACGAGGCCGCCATGGGGTTGGCCGCGCTGCACATCTCCCGGGGCGAGGACTTCCCTGTCTGGTTCTACGGCCAGCAGTACATGGGCCCGCTGGAGGCGTACCTGGCCGCCCCGGTGTTCGCAGTGGCCGGTGGGCCCTCGCTGCTCGGTCTGCGACTGCCCACCCTCGCGCTGTACGCGTTGTTCCTGCTGCTCGCCTGGCGGCTGACGCTGCGACTGACCGGGGACCGATGGTTCGGGCTGCTGGTGGTGGCGGTGCTGGCCCTGGGCTCGGATCGGCTGGTCAAGAACCAGCTGATCGCCGGCGGCGGCTACCCGGAGATGAACGCGGTCGGGATGGCGCTGGCCGTACTCGCCGTGGATCTGGCCACCGGGCGGCCGGGGTGGCGGCTGGCGCGCTGGACGATGTGGGGGTTCCTGGCCGGCCTGATGCTCTGGGTCGACCCGTTGGTGCTGCCGTACGTGGTGGCGATCGGTGCGGTGCTCGTCGGGTACTGCCACCGGGAGCTGCGGGGTGCGGCCGGGGCGCTGCTCGGGGCCGCCGCCGCGCTGGGGGCCGCCCCGCTGCTGCTGGACAGCCTGCTGACCGGCCGGAACCCACTGGACGCGGTGCTCGCCGCCAGCGGTGCGAACGCCAGCGCGGGATGGGCGGACCGGCTGCACGGCGGCCTGTTGCTCGGCCCGGCACTGGGCATGGGGTTCTGCGATCCTGGGCGGTGCGCCGCCTGGCAACTGTGGTGGGCGGTCGCCCTGCCGCTGCTGCTTGTCCTCGCCGCCGCCACCGCCTGGCGGACGCTGCGTCGCGCGGCGGCACCCGCACTCCCTGCCTCCAGTGGCGCTGGCGGACCTGGCGGTGTCGGGCCCAGCGCTGACGGACCTGCCAGCGCTGGCGGACCTGCCAGCGCTGACGGACCTGCCAGCGTTGGCGGACGTGGCGGCGCTGCTGCGGTTCCGGCCCGGGTGTCGGCGGCGATCTGGCTGGCGCTCGTGCTGGCCGCGGTCGCCACCCTCGGCGCGTACACCGTGAGCAGTTCCGCCGGGCTCACCCCGGTGGAGAGTGCCCGTTATCTGTCCTGCCTGCTCATCTCCCTGCCGGCTCTGCTGTGGCCGGTCTGGGCGTCGGCCCGTGGCGGTCTCCGGCAGTCCGCAGGCGACCGTCGCGGCGTCGGGTCGGCGCTGGCCCGCCCGGTCGCGCTGGCGTTGCTCGTGGCCACAGTGGGCACCGCCGGCCAGGCCACCTGGCAGGCAGCGCGGACCGCCCCCGCGACGCACGCCGCCGAGGCCCGGCACACCGAGTTGGTGGCCACCCTGCGTCAGCTCGGCGTACGACACGTCCGCGCCGGTTACTGGACCTGCAACCGGCTCACCTTCGCCGCGGCGGAGCAGGTGGTCTGCGCGGTCGTCGACGACGCGCTCCGCCCCGGCTTCGACCGCTACCCCGCGTACCGGCGGGAGGTGGACGGCGCGGTGGCGCCCGCCTGGGTCGCACCGACCGGCTCGCCGTTGGCGCACACGCTCGACGAACGGCTGCGCGCCGCGCCGGGCAGCCTGGACCTGGTGACGATCGACGGATGGCGGATCTACCTGCCGTCGGCATGACCGCCGCGCCCGCCCCGCCAGTTCCGGTGCGCCCGCAACGACGACCGCAGGCTCAGGTCGTTGGCGCGCTCGTCAGCGGGGTGGCGCGGGCTCGGCGAGCAGGCCGAGGCGGTGGGCCAGCGCGGCGGCCTCCCCCCGGTTCGTCACGTCGAGTTTCGCGATGATCCGGGAGACGTGCACGCTTGCCGTCTTCGGGGAGATGAACAACTGCTCGGCGATCCGGCTGTTGCTGTGCCCCTCGGCGACCAGCCGCAGCACCTCCCGCTCCCGGGCGGTCAGCAGATCGGCGCCGGCCCCGCCCTGACCCGTCCCGCGCAGGCCGACCCGCCGCGCCAGGGTTGCGACCGCCTCGGCCAGCGGTGTCGCGCCCAACCGCCGGGCGATCTCCGCGGCCTCGGTGACGGCCGCCGACACCTCGGCCCGCTCGCCGACGGCTGCGCCCGCCTCGGCCAGCGCCAGCAACGCCCGACCGAGCGGGTACGGCTGCCCGTCGGCACGCCACGCGTGCACCGCCGTCCGCCAGGCCGGCAGCGCCTGGTCGCCGACGGCCAGCAGCGCGGTGACCTGGGCGGCGTGCGCCAGCGCCGCCGGGTGTCGGGCCGGCAGGTCCGCGGCGAGCGCGGTGGCCGCGGCGGCCAGGTCCCGGTCACCAACCCGGGCGGCGGTACGGGCGACGGCGCTGAGCACCGGCCAGCCCTCCCGGGGCAGTTGCGGCAGATGCGCGTCGGTCACCGCGGCGCGGGCGGCGCGTACCGCCTCGACCTTGTCGTCGGCGGCGAGCGCGGCCTCGATCCCCAGCTCGTGCAGGGGCAAGCGGTGGTTCGGCCACAGGTAGGGCCGGCTGAGGAAGGCCAACGCCCGGTCGACAAGCTCGTCGGTGCCCGGATGGGCGCGGGCCAGCCGCAGCCCGGCGCCCAACTGGAGCCAGTGCAAGCCGGTGACGCCGGACAGGTCGATCCGGGCGGCCTCCGCGCACACCGCCTCGGCCTCGTCCCACCGACCCAGCGCGATCAGCGCCTCGGCCCGGTTCGACAGCAGGTACGCCCCGGTCGAGCGGCTGATCCCCACCCGCCGCGCCTCGGCCACACCGGCCTCCGCCGCCTGCGCGGACTCGGCGTAGCGGCCCAGCTCGCAGAGCAGGTCCGACTGGAACACCTTGGCGAGCACCAGCGCTGCCGTGTCCCCGGCCGTGCGGGCGACGGCCTCCACCTCGGCCAGCTCGGTCAACCCGCGCTCCAGATCCCGCTCGCCGTGGCAGAGCAGGGCGATCCGCGTCGGCAGCAGGGCCAACTCCTCGCCGAGGGCCGCGGCGGCGGTACCCGCCTCGGCGGCCACCCGAGCGGCCTGCTGAGGGGCGATCTTGGCCAGGTGCGAGGCGATGTCGGCGAGCAGCCGGACCCGCTCCACGCCGGCCGGGCCACCGGCCGCCAGCCGGTACGCCTCATCCAGCTCACGGCTGCCGTCACTCTTGCCGAGCAGGGCCAGCAGTCGACCCCGCTGGTCCAGCAGGCGGGCGGCCCGCAGCGGCGCCGCGTCGGCGTCCACCTCGGCAAGCCCGGCCCGGGTCAGGGTGATGGCCCGACTGAAGTCACCGGCGGTGATCGCCGCGTCCAGGGTCTGCTCCAGCAACGCCAGGTGGTCGATGCCGAGCAGGTCGGCGGCGTCGGGCACCAGCTCCCACAGCTCCAGCGCCCGTTCCAACAGTCGACGCTGCTCGGCGTAGGCGTACCGGTCGGCGGCGGCGCGGGCCGCGGAAAGCGCGGCGACCAGGGCGCGCGGGTGGTGGTGTGCGGCGTACCAGTGGTGGGCGACCTCGGCCGGGGCCCGGCCGACGGCGACCAGGTGCGGCTGCGCCTCGATCGCGGCGGCGAAGCGGGCGTGCAGCCGGGCGTGCTCGCCGGGCAGCAACTCGTCGTGCACGGCTTCGCGGACCAACGCGTGCCGGAACTCGTAGTCGCCGTCCGGGTCGGCCACCACGAGTTGGGCGGCGACGGCAGCCCGCAGCGCGTCCTCCAACTCGGTGTCCGGCAGCCCGGCGACCTCGGCGAGCAGGTCGTGGGCGAACCGGGTGCCGCCGGCCGCGGCGATCCGCAGCACCCGCTGGGACGGCTCGGGCAGCCGGTCCACCCGGGCCAACAGCAGGTCGCGCAGGGTCTCGGGAAGCGCCGCGCAGCCGACCGGATCGCCGGCGACGGCCAGCTCCTCGATGAAGAAGGGGTTGCCCTGGGTACGCTCGTGGACGTCGTCGACGGCACGTGTGGTCGGCTCGGCGCCGAGGAGATCCGCGAGGATCGCGCCGGTGCCGTCGCGGTCCAGTCGGCCCAGCTCGACCCGGTGCACGCCACGGACCCGGTCCAGCTCGGCCAGGAACGGGCGCAACGGGTGCCCGCGCTGCAACTCGTCGGTGCGGTAGGTGCAGACCAGCAGCAGCCGACCCGGTCGGGCCGCCCGGACCAGGAAGCCGATCAGGTCGCGGGTGGAGCGGTCGGCCCAGTGCAGGTCCTCGATCAGCAGCACCAGCGGCCGGGTGTCGGCGAGCCGTTGGAACAGCTCGGCGACCAGGTCGAACAGGTAGCCGCGTGGGGCGTCACCGACCGGGGCGGCGCTCGGCGTGGCCAGCGTCGCTCGGCCCAGCTCCGGCAGCAGCCGGGCGAACTCCGCCTCGTACCCGGCGAACACCTCGGGACCGTCGACACGCAGCACCGCACGCAGGGCCGCGGCGAACGGGGCGAACGGCAGACCCGCCTCGCCCAGCTCCAGGCACTGGCCGACCAGCACCCGCGCCCCGCCGTCGGTGGCTCCGGCGGAGAACTCCTCCAACAGCCGGGTCTTGCCCACCCCCGCCTCGCCACCGACCAGCACGGTGGTCGGCTCCCCCGCCCCCGCACGGGTCAGCGTCTCGCGCAGCGTCGCCAGCTCACGCTGGCGGCCGACGATGACGGAGCTGGCGGCGCGTACGGTCACGGAAGCGAGCATGCCATGGCGGCCGCCCGCACCTGCCCCGCCGACCGGCGGGACGGCCGGTGGTCGACCGTCCCGCGGGACGGGTGCCGTGGGCGGGGCCGCCGGGGCGGGCGCGGTCACCGGCGGTCGTCGCCGAGGCGGCGGGTCTGCTGGCGGCGGCCCAGCCAGGTGCGGCCGGGGCGTCGCGACACCGCGCGGGCGAGCTGGGCGGCGGCCACTTCGGCGCGCAGCTCGGCGGCGTGCGTACGGTGCAGGGAGAGCAGGAATTCCGCGTCGTTGCCGAACATGTCGGTCTCCTTCGTCGTGGTGTCGTCGCTGCTGACGACTCTTCGCGCGAAGGCCCCACCCCGGCATGGGCACAGCGCCTGATCTTCACCGCCGGTACCCTCCTTACTCGCCCGGGCCGCAGCGGCGAGGCGACGTAAGGTACTCAGTCGGCCGGCACCCGGACGCGGATCAACGGGCCGGGCGGCGACCACTAGACTCTGCGGCATGGCAAAGCCCCAGGAGAAGGTCTCGTTCGGCCAACGGCTGAAGCAGATCGGGATGGTGTTCCAGTTCACCGCCAAGCAGGACCGGTGGTTCGCGCCGTTGGTCGCCGCCGCGGTGCTCATCCCGCTCGCCCTCACCGTGGTCGCGGTCATCCTCTGGAGCTGGATCTGGCTGCCGATCGGCATCCTGTTCGTCCTGCTCGCGGTGCTGATCGTCCTCAACCTGCGGTCAAACAAGGCGATGATGAACGCCGCCGAGGGGCAGCCTGGCGCGGCGGCGCAGATCATGGAGAACATGCGCGGCGACTGGCGGGTGACCCCTGCGGTCAGCTCGACCACCCAGATGGACATGGTCCACCTGGTGATCGGCCGGCCGGGCGTGATCCTGCTGGCCGAGGGCAACCCGCAGCGGGTGCGCGGCCTGCTCGGGCAGGAGAAGCGGCGGCTGTCGAAGGTGATCGGCTCCGCGCCCCTGCACGACTACGTGATCGGGCAGGAGGAGGGCGAGCTGCCGATCCGCAAGCTCCGCACGACGCTGCTGCGGCTGCCGCGCGCGCTCTCCGGCAAGGACGTCAACTCGCTCGACAAGCGGCTCAAGGCCCTCACCGCGCGTCCGCAGATGCCCAAGGGCGCGATCCCGAAGAACATGCGGCCGCCGGGCGCCTTCCGCCAGTCGCGGGGCCGCTAGACCCCTTCGACGTACGCCGAAAAGAGCCGGACCCGAGCACGGGTCCGGCTCTTTCCCGTTCCAGCGCACCCGCCCCGTCCCACCGCCGGGTGCGGGCGACCCCGTGATCGTGCTCGAACCTGCATGTAGTGGCCTCGGCGGTGCGGGGATGCCACCACAACAAGGATCGAGCACGATCACCGGGCCACCGAGCCGGGAGACCCGCTTGGGCGCGGGGAGTCGGGGTCAGCCTCGGGGTGCGTCGACGATCACCGAGTCGGCGAGGCGGTCGTGCAGGCCACGGCGGTGCTCGTCCATGATCAGCGCGGGTACGACGACGGCCAGCAGCAGGCCCCGGATCAGTCCGCGGAGCACCCCGATCCGGCCCCCGTCGTGCCAGTTCAGGCAGCGGATCTTCGTGATGTACATGCCGGGCGTCTGGGCGAACAGGCCGAGGAAGAAGCCGTACTCCAACACCAGCACCAGCACCGGCGCCCAACTGTCGCGGATCGGGTCGGCGAAGAGGTTGGACACCAGCAGGGACAGCACCCAGTCGATGACCAGCGCCCCGAACCGCTTGCCGAGGCTCGGCGGACTGAAGGTGGGGTCGCTGGCCGGCGCTGCCGGGGGGTGCGGATTGGTCACAGCGATCAAGGGTATCCGCGCGGGGATGAGGACTTGCGGGGTGTCGCCGCCACGGTGCGCCAATTCGGGCCAAAGGCAGCAGATGTCACTACACTGGCGCAGTCGGGCGGCGTTCGCGGTAGGCCGGAGGCGTGGACCGGCGCGTCACTGACACTCCGCGAGGGACGTAACACGGCAGAAACAACGGAGACACGGCCGGGCAACCGCCCGGCCCTAGCGTCGCCAGAAGCCTAGCCACCCCGTGGACGTGCCAGGAGGATGTGTGTTCGCCAACCCCGAGGAACTGCTGCGATACCTCAAGAACGAGGACGTGAAGTTCGTCGACGTTCGTTTCTGTGACCTGCCCGGCGTGATGCAGCACTTCAACCTGCCGGTCGAGTCCGTCAACGACGACCTCTTCACCGACGGCCTCGCGTTCGACGGTTCGTCGATCCGCGGTTTCCAGGCGATCCACGAGTCGGACATGCTCCTGCTCCCGGACGTCGCCACCGCGTTCATCGACCCGTTCCGCGCGCAGAAGACGCTCGCGCTGAACTTCTTCATCCACGACCCGTTCACCCGCGAGGCGTACAGCCGGGACCCGCGCAACGTGGCGAAGAAGGCCGAGGCGTACCTGGCGGCCAGCGGCATCGCCGACACCGCCTACTTCGGAGCCGAGGCGGAGTTCTACATCTTCGACTCGATCCGCCACGAGACCTCGGCGCACCAGTCGTTCTACTACATCGACTCGATCGAGGGCGCCTGGAACACCGGCCGCGAAGAGCCGGGCGGCAACCGTGGTTACAAGACCGCGTACAAGGGCGGTTACTTCCCGGTGCCGCCGGTCGACCACTACGCCGACCTGCGTGACTCGATCGTGCGTCGCCTGGTCGACACCGGCTTCAACGTGGAGCGCTCGCACCACGAAGTGGGCACCGCCGGCCAGTCCGAGATCAACTATCGGTTCTCCACCCTGCTGCACGCCGGTGACCAGCTCCAGCTCTTCAAGTACATAGTGAAGAACGAGGCCTGGGCCAACGGCAAGACCGCCACCTTCATGCCCAAGCCGCTCTTCGGTGACAACGGCTCCGGCATGCACACCCACCAGAGCCTCTGGCTCAACGGTGAGCCGCTGTTCTACGACGAGACCGGCTACGCGGGCCTGTCCGACATGGCCCGCTGGTACATCGGCGGTCTGCTGCACCACGCGCCGTCGCTGCTGGCCTTCACCAACCCGACGGTCAACTCGTACCGCCGCCTGGTGCCGGGCTTCGAGGCGCCGGTCAACCTGGTCTACTCGCAGCGCAACCGCTCGGCCTGCACCCGCATCCCGGTCACCGGCGCGAACCCGAAGGCCAAGCGCGTCGAGTTCCGGGTGCCGGACCCGTCGGCGAACGTCTACCTGGCCTTCTCGGCCATGATGATGGCCGGCCTGGACGGCATCAAGAGCAAGATCGAGCCGCCGACGCCGATCGACAAGGACCTCTACGACCTCCCGCCGGAGGAGTGGGGCGACGTCAAGCAGGTGCCCGGCTCGCTGCCGGCCGTGCTCGACTCGCTGGAGGCCGACCACGACTACCTGCTCGAGGGCGGCGTCTTCACCCCGGACCTGATCTCCACCTGGGTGGACTGGAAGCGCGCCAACGAGGTCGACCCGGTGCGTCTGCGCCCGACCCCGCACGAGTTCGCCATGTACTACGACTGCTGAGCCTGATCAAGGCTCTGACCTGCACCAACAGGATCACTACTGATCTTGGGTACAGGTTGGGTACAACCTCACGGACGGCGGTCATGCCCGGCTCACAGCCGGCGTGGCCGCCGTTTCGTGTTGGCCGAGCGCACCGTCGATGAGCAGCCGGGTCCGGTCGAGCACGTCCGGCCACTCGTGCACGTAGGTGTTGAGCGTGATGGTCGGTGTGCTGTGCCCCAACGCGAGCTGCACCGTCTTCACCGACGCGCCCGCGTGGATCAGGACCGTCGCGTAGTAGTGCCGTAGTCCGTGAATCCCCCACCGCGCCGGCAGCCCGACCGCTTCCCGGGCGCTCCCCCACGTCCGCGAGAAGGTCGCCGCGTTGACAGGCTCGCCGCCGACACCCTTGAACAGCAGGCGTGCGGCCCGGCGGACCGGCCGGCGACGGTCCGTGTCGTCGTCGACTTCGACCGCGTCGCACCCGTCGGCCAGGTGCTGACGCAGCGCCACCGCCACGACATCAGGCAGCTCGACGGTGCGGGCGCTGGTGCTGGTCTTGACCGGTCCGAGGAACGGTTGACGGCCCTTGAGCACCTTGAGTTGGCGTCGGACGTGCACCTCCCGCACGTCGAAGTCGATGTCGTCCACCTCCAAGCCGAGGATTTCACCCAGGCGCAGCCCACAACCGGCCGCGAGATAGACCGTCGCGGCCAACCGGGCCGGCAGCAGACGCGCCAAGTCGTGCACCTGCTCCGCCGTGGGAAGGACCCGGCTCCCCCGGCTGACCGGCGGAAGCCGGATGCCCTTGTCGCACGGGCTGGCCGAGATCAGCCGGTCCCGCACAGCCATGGCGAACATCGAACTGAGGTAGGTGTAGACCACCCGCAGCGTGGTCGGAGCGAGGACCGTCGAACGGTCCCGTACCCATCCCTGGATGTGGCTCGGGCGGACATCCTTGATCTGCTGCGCGCCCAGCCCCGGCAGCACATGGAGCCGGACAGCATGCTCCACCCGGACGGTCGTGCTGTCGGTGTGGAGTTGGGCGTCCCGCCACAGCGACGCGAGGGCCGCGACGGTGATGCGGCCCGCCCGGTCATCGATGTACTGGCCCCGGCTCAGGTCGGCGCGAACGTTGGCGTCGTGGCGGTCGGCATCCACCTTCCGCTCGAACAACTGCGTACGCGTCTCGCCGAGGTTGTCCGTCCAGCGCACCCGCCACCGCTTGCCCCGCCCGTGCCGTTTCGACGGCAGCCGCGAACCGTCAGCCGCCCGCCCGTTCAGGTACCACAGGTCATCGACGGGCATGGCCTACGCCGCCTGCTCCGCGACCCAGGACCGCACATCCTGCGGGTCGTACCTCAGGTGCCGTCCGACCTTGGCCGCCGGTGGCCCGAAACGGCGGTGCCGCCACTGGTACAGCGTGCCGACCGGAACGCCGAGGAAGGCGGAGACATCCTCCACCGTCCACAGCCGGTCGACAGCGCTTGTCTGCCTCTGAGTGCTCATCGGTCCAGTGCTCCATTCCACGACTTCGATGGCCGACTGTCGGCCGATTAGGTGTCAAGGTGGGCTTGACGCTGAATCGCGCGTCAGGCGACGAGGGTCTGTAGGTATTCCCGGGCGGCGTCCTGGTGCTCTCGGGCCATCGCGGCGGAGGCGTTGGCGAGCATTGCGTCAGCGGTGGTGTGCCAGCCGGCGCCCACGAATTGCAGGAAGTTGACCACCAGCGTGGTTGGCTCGGTGCCGGCCGCGGCTTGCTGCGGGCCGCTGCTCTGGGTGCGGCGGAACACGATGCGTTGGTTCCGGAGCAGGGCGAAGGTGATCGAGTAGCGGCGGGACTTGGTGAGGAAGTGGCCGCCGAAGCCGAGCATGTGCGCCCAGCGGCGCAGCCGCCGCCAGTCCCGGGGCGTGCCGAGCATCCAGCACGCGTCGACCAGGCGTTCGGTGTGGCTGCCGGCCGGATCGGCGTAGATGTCGATGGTGTCGCCGGTGAGCCGGTTGGAGGCGTGGCCGGTCACCTCGGTCGACTTGGTGGCGTACTTGGCCAGGTACGCGGCGACCTGGGCGTCGGTCACCTCGCCCCGTCCGGCCACGGTGATTACCTTGGTGAGCACCTGCTCGCCCCAGGCGATCGGCCAGCCGCCGGGGTGGGCGAGGTGGTCGGCGGTGGTGAAGCCGACGGTGGCGGCGGCGTGGTCGACGGCGGCCACGAGGTCGGCGGCGTCGAGCTGCGGCGGGGCCGGCACGATGGCGTCCGGGTCGCCCGCGTCGCGGCCGTCGAGGCGGATGATGGCGTGGAAGTGCACGACGCCGCGTCGTTGCATCTCGGCGGCCTTGCCGAATGACAGCCGCACCGGGGACACCCACCGGGTCTTACCGGTGCGCGGCGAGGTTACGGGGATGTCGGGGATGCCGCGAGCGGTGGCCAGCCGGTGCATGTAGCGGTTGATGGCGATGGTGGTGCGCCGCCACAGCTCCCCGGCCGAGAGGTTCCAGACCGCTTGCGCGTCGTGGTCGTAGCAGTCCAGGCACAGGGGCGTGCCCAACCGGGCGTCGGTGTCCTCGTGGCGGGCGAAGCAGACCAGCCGCACGCCGTGCGGGCAGACGGTCGACTCCCGGCGGGCGTGGCAGGGTTCGGGTCGGCAGTCGCACGAGGTGCGGCGGGTGCAGGTGTGCCGCTTGACGTAGCGGGTGTGGACCTCGCCGAAGCTGGGTGCGGTCAAGGTGGGGAACACCGCCGGGTGGTGGGCGACCTGCTCCGGTACGCCCTTGCCGCCGACGAGGCCGGCGCGCACGACCTGGTAGGCGTCGCGTTGGTAAAGCTTGGAGCAGGTCGGGCACACGGCGGCGCGGCGGTTGCCGCACGGCTTGTAGATGACGCCGTCGGGCATGTCCGCCGTCGACCGCTCGGACAGGAGACGGCCGGTGGCGGCCTCGACGGTGGCCATGGTGCCGACCAGGCGGACCGGGCGGGTGCAGCCGGCGGCCGGGCGGACGTGGCGCAGCCATTCGGCGAAGTCGGGTTGGGTGAGCCGGGCGGCGGCTTGCAGCCGGATGTCGGAGGAGGTGGCGTACCAGGGTGGGGCGGTCGGCTCGGCGCACGGGGCCGTACCCGAAGCAGGTGCTTCGGGTACGACGGTCAGCGTCGAGACGGTCAACGGGTCGCCTTCACGGCGCGTCCGTTGGCGGCTCGGACGGGTCGGTTGTCGGTGTTGGGGTCGAGGTCCAGGACCGCGAGGGCTTGCGTGGCCTCATCGGAGGTCACCTTGAGGCGGACGGCCAGTTGGCCCGGGGTGATCGGCGTGCCGTGCTCGGTGCGGTACTGCTTCGCGACGCGGGTCGCTCGGGCGAGCAGGTCCGGGGCCACGATCGGCAGCGGAAGTTGGGCAGCGTCAGACGCGGTGACAGGAGTGTCAGTGGTGGACGGTGCCAACGTCGGTGCCGTGGTGACATCGGGCTTGCTCGGACGGGGACGGGCGGGGCGGGCAGTCTCATCGGGCCGGGGCGTCGCCGGCTCCGGGGTCGGGGCCGGTCGCGGTGCGGTGATCCGGTCGGCCAGTTGCGCCGGGGTCGGGATCTCGGGCCGGGCCGGCGTCGGTGCCGGCTCAGCGGGTTCGGTAGCGGGAACGATGGGCAGCTCGGGCCGGACCGGCGTCGGTGCCGGGACGGCGGGAACGGTCACGGTCGGGGTTGGCGTCGCGGCGGGTGCCGGGGACGTTGGTGCGGTGCCGGTGGTGGCGGCCGGGGTTCGGCCGCTTTCCCGGCGGAGCAGGGCGCGCATGTGCACGGCCAGGCCGGCGACGGCCGGGGGCAGTGCGCCGACAATCGCGGCCAGGACCACGCGCCAGGGTTCGACGTTGGTGGACATGGTGTCGAGCAGGTGGTATGCCGACTGGGCAGCGATGCCGATGCCGGCCGCACCGTAGGTGTTCTTCTTGGCGAACGCGGCGACCCGTGCGGGCACGGGAGCCATCCACAGCACCAGGGCGACGACCACGTAGCCGTCGACCGCGATGGGCATCAGCCAGGCCAGGGCGAGGCTGACCGAGGTGCCGGGGATCGTGATGCGGTCGGTGAAGCCGGCAAGTTCGGCCAGCGCGATCCAGGTAGAGGCGGACAGGCCGAACGACGCGGCGAGCACCGCCCACGACGCCGCCGAGGCGAGCCGTGGTTCTCCGGCGTGGTGCGTCACTGCCGCTCACCTCGCTTGGTGGCGAGGTCGTTGCGCAGCAGGGTGAAGCCCAGGACCACCGGGTTGTCGTAGCCGAGCCGGCGGAGGTGGGTGGTGATGCTGGTGACGCCGTCCATGGAGGTGATCGGCTTGTCGACCGTCATCTCCACGTTGGCGAAGCTCATCCCGTTCGGGACGAGGTAGTTGAAGGAGACGAAGTAGTGGTACGGGTAGGTCGGGGCCTGGCTGCTGGTGTGGGCCTGGCCGTGGGCGTTGGGCTGTGCGGTCATGATGTCGAGTCCTTTCGCGGTGACGGGTAGAGGTCAGGTGTGGAAGGGCTCGACGTCAGTCGCCAGCCCCGTGTCCACACCCGTGGTGCGAGAGGTGCGGTCGGGGACCGTGAGCAGGTCGAACAGGTCCGTCCCGAGGTGTTCGGGACGTGCTGCGGGTTGGGCTGGACGGCGGGCCGCCAGCTTGGTGGTCTTGTGCTTGTGCAGGTCGGTGAACTGGTCAGGCGTCAGGGTGTTGAGCGCCTGCTTGTCTTCGCCGCGCCGCCGGTAGAGCAGGGGGCGGACGGTGGCGTTGGTCGGGCAGTCCGTCACCCCGTCGGGGTAGCGGAAGCCGCAGCCCGGGCACACCGACGGTGCCGGGCTACCGGGGTGGTGATCGGCGAACACCTGCGCGAGGGTCGCCACCGTGACGCCGAGGCCGGCGCGGATGAGCCGCTCGTCCAGGGCGATCCGGTCGGCGCGGTCGCCGTAGCGCATCTGCACCGCCTGCCGGGACACGCCCAGCCGGTCGGCGATCTCCGCCCAGGAGTACCGGTACGGAGGCTGACGCAGGCCGGTGACAGCGAGCCGGGTCATGGCGTCCACGTCGCTGGACAGCGCCGCGAGTGACCGCAGCGCCTCGATGTCGCCGGCAGCGACCCGACGGGCGTACGCCCGCAGGATGCGCCGCACGAACGCGTCGAACTCGGTGGTTTCCACGGACCGCTTGGCGCGCGTGGTGCGGGTGCGCGTCAAGCCGGGCTTGACGGTGTTCTTGTTCATGCCGCACCACCGTTGGTGCGGTCCCACGCGTCGGCCGCCGCGTTGAGGACGGCGATGACAGCGTCGGCGGTCTGGCCCTTGGCGTCGTTGAAGTCGTAGGCGTTGTCCAGCCCCTTGTAGTACTGGCCGTCGGCGAATCGGCAGGCCAGGTACCAGTCCAGGTAGGTCAACGCCGCCTCGAAGTCAGCGAACTCCGGGGCGTCGAACATCTGCGCCGGGGCGTCGACGGGTCCGCCGTAGCAGACCATGCCGACCGCGCCGACCGTGCAGGCCGGGGGCGTGAACGACCCCGACGTGGCGTCGTAGTAGGCGCCCTGCGTCCAGCCGTGGCGGGACAGGTACAGGGCGGCGTCCCGCAGCGTGCGGGCCGGGGTGGTCACCTGCTCGGCGACCGGGTTTTGGGTAGCGTGCATGACGGCAGCTCCTTCCGGGCTGTTGATGGGGCGGGTCGGCGGCCTCGGGCGGCTTTCCAGGGCGAGCCCGTTGCTGTCGGCCCGTTTCTATGGGGTTCGGCGCTGGGGGCGGACCATCCGCCGCAGGGCCGCGTCGAACTCGGTGACGATCCGCATCAGGTGCGCCCGGGCGTTGGTGTCGCCGGGCGCGAGGCTGATGCGGGTGCGGATCTCGGCGTGCTGGCTGCCGTCGGCGGCCAGCACCCGGGTCAGGACCACCACACCGTGACCGGGAACCCGCAGGGTCACCGGCTGTGCCCGGTGCTCGCCCAGGCCGCAGGCGTGCCCTCGGGCGCACCACTCCGGGTGCAACAGGTGGTCATCGTTGGTCGGCCAGGTTGGCGACGTGGCCGATCGGGGTCGGATACGGATACTCATGCCGCACGCTCCTTGCGGTTGGCCCGCATGCGGGCGGCGTGGATGGCGATGCGAGCGCAGGCCGCGTCGTCGAGGTACGCGGCTTTGATCAGTTGCGGGGTGCCACCCTCGGCGATGAGCAGTCCCACGCCGGGGTTGGTTGGGCTGATCGTGTTGGACGACCAGCCACGGTCTGCCCACCCGTGCCCCAACACGATGTCGGAGGACACGTTGGTGGTGCACCGGAAGGCGCACCGCCAGGCGAACAGGTCCCGCAGGCTCGTCGGGATGATGTCCGACGAGGGGCGTTGCGTCGCCGCGACGACGATGATGCCGACCGCCCGGCCTCGGGCCACCAGGTCCCGCAGCAGACCCGCGAAGTCCTCCCGGGTCTTCTTGTCCCCGACGGTGGCCGAGAAGTAGGCGATTTCATCGATGGCGACCAGGATCGGGCTGAACACGTCGTCGCGTTGGGTCTTCCGGCGGCCCGCCACTTCGAGGTAGGCGTACCGGTTGTCCATCACGATCTGCATCCGCCGCAGCGTGGCCAGGGCATGCGTGATGTCCGGGCCGACGAACACGTCGGCGCAGCTCTTCCACTGGCCCAACTCGACCTGCTTGCCATCTAGCAGGCACAGCCGGCAGTCGGGCGATAGGGCGGCGTGAGCCACGATCAGGTTCAGCAGGGTCGACTTGCCGCCGCCCGGTTCCCCACCGATCAACAAGTTGCGGTAGATCAGCGGGACCCGCACCGGGTGGCCGAACTCGTCCACCCCGACATGCACCGGGTCGAAGATCGACACGGACGGGTCGGCGGGCATGCCACCCGGTACGGCCGGAACGGTCAGCGTCGACATCAGCGCACCGCCGCTCAGGCCGCCGACGCGGGCGCGGCGGTCGACCACGGGTCATCCGCCGGCGTCTCCGGAGTGAACCCGTCCCCGCTGCGGGAGCGGACCATCTTCTTCACCGTCGCCGTGGCGAACCGCAGCGACGGGCCGACCTCGTCGACGTCCAGGCCGTACGCTGAGCGCTTCTCGCCCTCCTCGTTCTCCCACCGCGACAGCCGCAGCCGCCCCGCCACCACCACACGAGTGCCCTTCGCCAGCGACTCGGCGATGTGCTCCGCCAGGTCCCGCCACGCGGTGCAGGTCAGGAACAGCGGGTCACCGTCGCGGTACTCACCCGAGTTGCGGTCGAACACCCGAGGCGTGGACGCCACGGTGAACTTCACCAGCGCCACCCCCGCCGGGGTGAACCGCAGCTCCGGGTCGGCGGTCAAGTTGCCGACCACCGTCACGGTCGTGTCGTTTGCCATTGCGATCTCCCTTGGGATTTGTTGGAGGTGAACCGCCCTGTTGGCGGTCACCGCACACACCCGGTCAGGGCGTGTGAGTCTTGGTTCAGCGGCGCGGGTTGCGCTGCTCCGGTGCCGGCTCCGGCACGTCGAGCAGGTCCAAGCCCAACGGCGGCATAGCCGGCGATACCGGGGCGTCCTCGTCGCGCATCCACGCCACCCAGGCCGACAGCGGCGATGCCACCAGACCGGTCAGCGGGTCACGACGGGTGATGTCCACCCGCACCAGGGCGGCATGCTTGGCCGACGCACGGACCAGCCGCGCCTCACCCGCCCAGCAGGCCACCGCGAGCTTGTCCGCCTTGCCGTCCAGGTCCGTCAGGTCCAGGCCCGGCCGCAGCCACACCCACACCCGCTCCCCGGCCGGCGTCGGCCGCGCCCACAGGATCAGCGGCAGCCGACCCGGATGCAGCCGCGACGCGGACCGGATGAACTCCGCGAAGCACAACCGCAGCCGGTGCCGCACCACCACGCACCACACCCACGCCGACACCCGCCGACGAAGCCGGCCGACACCGAAGACCACGCCCAGCACCACGGCCAGGAGCACCAGCGGCACCGCCGGATGCGTCGCCCAAGACAGGTACGCCATGCCCACGAACACCGTGACCGCAGCGACGATCTCGAACGCCCACCACCACAGCACCCGCAGCGCCGGCCACACCCGCACCAGGCATGCGACCACCAGGCCGCACACCCCGCCGGACAACAGCCCAACCACCACCGCGAGCGCCAACGGCAGCGCCACCGACGCGGTAGCGGCCACCACCAGGGCGACGGACGCCGCCACGACGAGGAACGCCACCCGAGCCTTCTGCGCGTACGACCGCGACACCGGCGTCTCCACCAACGTCACCGCGCCCACCGGACGCTCACCGAACAACCGTTTGACCATGCTTCGACTCCCCTCCATGGCCCAAGTACTAACCGAGTTAGTACTTGGGACGCTACGACACCGCGCCCTTGATCGCCAGCCCCTCCGAGTCGGCGATTTCTGGCAGCGGAACTTGTAAATATGACGATCACTTAGGTACTCGTCGAACGACAGGTGTCACTGCGGGGTCAGGCCGCTGTCCCCTTCCCTGTCACCCCCATAGCGGGGCCATACTGGGCTCATGGGAGACACGGGCAGCGCGGGCGAGGGCCGGCCTCTGTGGGCTCGGCGCATCCGGAACGAACGGGCCGCCCGAGGGTGGTCGCAAGCTGAGGCGGTCGAAGCCCTCCGGGCGCACGCTTCGTCTGAGCTGCCGTCGAGCGGCAGTCTTCTCCGAAACTGGAAGCGCTGGGAAGCCGGTGACGCGGAGCCGGACGACTTCTACAAGGGCCTCATAGCGGCTACGTTCGGCACCGTCACCGCTGCGTTCTTCCCACGACGTGGCCGCGATGACGTCGACAGGACTTTGATGGCCGGCACCGGCCTGGACACCCTCGAAATCGTGACGAGGATGCGCGCATCTGACGTATCCCAAGCGACCCTAGAAGGACTCCGGATCACCGCCGACAGGCTGTGCAGCGAGTATCCCTACGCCGACTCGGCAGACCTGCGAGTCGAGGGACACGCGTGGCTGCGGCGCATGACGGCACTTCTCGACGCTCGTCTCACACTCGCACAGCACAGGGAACTGCTTACCTTGGCGGGAACGGTCGCCCTTCTGGTGGGTTGCGTCGAGTACGACATGGGTCGACGCACCGAAGCCGAGGCGACCCGCAGGGCAGCGTTGCAGCTCGGAGAAGAGTCCGGGGACGTGAACGTCATCGGTTGGGCGCAGGAGATGCGGGCGTGGTACGCGCTAACCGCCGGTGACTTCCGTGGCGTAGTCGCCGCCGCCGAAGCAGGCGAGGCAGCCGCACCGCGACACAGCGTCGCAGTGCAACTGGCTGCCCAACGGGCGAAAGCGTGGGCGCGCATGGGCGACCGGCGTCAAGTCGAGCTTGCCCTAGACCAGGGCCGCCGCATCCTTGAAGGGCTGCCGTACCCGGAGAACCTGGATCACCACTTCGTCGTCGACCCGGCCAAGTTCGACTTCTACGCGATGGACTGCTACCGAATCGTCGGCGAGAACGGGCTTGCCGAGGTCTACGCAGACGAGGTGATCCGCTCATCCACGGACAGCAGCGGCGTCGTGCGTAAGCCCATGAGAGTCGCGGAAGCGCAGATCACCCTCGGGGTCGTGGCCGCACGAGCGGGCGACCTGGATCGCGCTGTCGACCTCGGCCACCAGGCGCTCAGCGGGAACCGGCGGTCGCTGCCATCACTCGCCATGGTGGCCACGGACCTGTCGTCAGTGCTGACCAAGCAGTACCCGGACGCGCCAGAAACGCGGGACTTCGCAGACGAACTGCGGGCCGTCAAGGCCGCGCCGAACGCCTAACGTTCAGCGTCATCGCCCGAGGGCGGTCGAGCCTCAGCCCGCGACCTGCCGCCGACACCGGGTCGTGGCCGCGCCTCATGCCAGTTGACAATGTGCGCCGGTCGCCACACGTGCGTCCGTCCAAGGGTCAGATCGGGCGCAGGCATCTGCCCCCGCTTCCGGTACGTCGCCACGGTGCCGACCCGCACCCCGAGGTACGCGGCGACGTCCGAGGTCGTCCACCACTCCGCGTCGGGATCAGGGTTCGTCACGTCCGCCATTCTGCCTGCGTGAGGCGACTCACGCACCTATCCCCGGGAGCCTCATGACCGCCTCGACGCCTTCCAGGGCCGCGCCGAGTGCGGCGACCTGCATCGAATGCCCTTGGTGTTCAGAGCAACGGCACCTCCGCCAGGCCAGCGCACTCACGAGGGCGGAACGTTTGTGAGAGCCTATTCGTCGTGCCCTCCACCGTCTCGTTCGACTCGCACCGTGATCTATGGCTCTTCGGAGGTAAGCGCCGGTATAGCGACGGCGCAGATTCCATAGTGATCACCCATAGCGATCTCAGCGCAACAAAGGCCGCAGACTTAGCCCACGAGCTACGAAAAGCGCGCCGGCTTGACGTAGCCCCGGAGGCGGTTCTCGTCGACGTTGCCCCCGACGACCAATATTGGGGCAAGGGTGCCGTCGTGGAGCCTATCTCATTCTCGCTTGACGATGACGGCAAGCTAGCCATTGATTGCGACCTCGCCTCTGATGAATACTTCGATGATGAAGATGAGCTATTCGCTTTAGTCGAGCGCCTAACCGGACCACTCCTTCGGCGCACGAATAGTCACCTGTTGAGCGTGACCAATGACGGAGGACGTCCAAGCGCGCCATATTTCTATACAGTCACCATTTCCGCTGCAACACGGAGCAAGAGTCTGCAAGACCTTTACCAAATTGGACAGAGCATCCGAGCGATCTTTGACGCCGCAGCCACCGGAGAACTAACTAGAGAGACTGTCGCCGACCTAGGCCGTGTCTTCAAAGGATCTTGATGTCGGATGATGTAGCGCGTGGGTCGTCGCTACGAGTTGTCTGATGTCGAGTGGGATGCGCTGTCGA
>NZ_JBEZFA010000033.1:0-89726 GCF_040649215.1 Micromonospora sp. NPDC049044
CCGGGGGTGGGTGGGTGGGTGGGTGGGTGGGTGGGTGGGTGGGGGTGTGTTAGCGGCGGGTTAGTTCGGTGTCGCCGGCGAGGCGGGCTGCGCGGTCGGCTTCGGCGAGCGCGTCCAGCACCCCGTCGAGGTCACCGGCGAGTGCCAGGTCCAGGTTGTACGCCGTGTAACCGATCCGGTGGTCGCTGATCCGGTTCTGCGGGAAGTTGTAGGTGCGGATCCGCTCCGAGCGGTCCACGGTGCGCACCTGCGCCTTACGGGCGTCGGAGGCGGCGGCGTCGGCCTGCTCCTGCGCGGCGGCGAGCAGCCGGGCCCGCAGGATGCGCATGGCCTGCTCCCGGTTCTGCAACTGGGACTTCTCGTTCTGGCAGGAGACGACGATGCCGGTCGGCAGGTGGGTGATCCGTACCGCCGAGTCTGTGGTGTTCACCGACTGGCCACCCGGGCCGGACGACCGGAACACGTCGATGCGCAGATCGTTCTGATCGAGGGTGACGTCGACGTCCTCGGCCTCGGGCAGCACCAGCACCCCGGCGGCGCTGGTGTGGATGCGACCCTGCGACTCGGTGACCGGGACCCGCTGCACCCGGTGCACGCCGCCCTCCCACTTGAGTCGCGACCAGACACCGTTGCCGCCCTCCGGCACACCCTTCGTCTTGATCGCCAGCGAGACGTCCTTGACCCCACCGAGGTCGGAGTCCTGGGCGTCGATCACCTCGGTGATCCAGCCGTGCCGCTCGGCGTAGCGGGTGTACATCCGCAGCAGGTCGGCGGCGAACAGCGCCGACTCCTCGCCACCCTCACCGGCCTTGATCTCGACGATCACGTCCTTGGCGTCGTGCGGGTCGCGCGGGATGAGCAGTTCGGCGAGGCGCTCCTCCAGCATCGGCACCGAGCCGGCGATGGAGTCCGCCTCGTCCGCGAAGGACGGGTCCTCGGCGGCCAACTCGCGCGCGGCGGCCAGGTCGGCCCGGACCTGCTCCAGCTCGGCGGCGGCCTTGTGCAGCGGCACCAGCTCCGCGTAGCGGCGACCCACCCTGCGCGCGGTGGCCTGGTCGGCGTGGATGGCCGGATCGGCCAACCGCTTCTCCAGCTCCGCGTACTCGTCGAGGAGGGCGGCCAGACGCTCGCTGCTCATGCTGCGGAAGCTCCTTCGACGGTGCGACACCGGGCCGGCCCGGGAGCCGGCGGCGCGTGGAAGACAGGCGAAACGCGGACGGCGCCCGCGTCCGGTGGAAAACCGGACGCGGGCGCCGAACGGGGAGTTACTTGGCCTTCTTGGCCTGAACCTTGGCGTACTTCTGCTGGAACTTCGCGACCCGGCCGGCGGTGTCGAGAACGCGCTGCTTACCGGTGTAGAACGGGTGGCAGGCGCTGCAGGTCTCGACGTGGATCGCCCCGCCCTTGGCGGTGCTGCGGGTCGTGAACGTGTTGCCACAGGAGCAGCTGACCTCGGTGGTCACGTACTCCGGGTGGATGTTTGCCTTCATCGCCTCGGTCCTCTCGTTGGTGGTCGCCGGGTCGCCGTCATCGCTCGTCGCGCCGTACACGACGGGCTCGGGCGTGAACCGGAACCGGTGGCCGATTGACCAGTGTGCCATGGGCCTGAACCGACCCGGTAATCGGGCGGCACACCTCGTCCGGCATCGTCAACACGTGCTCCCTCCTCCGCATTCCCGCCGTCCGGCGAGGCATTCGCCCACCCGGCGGGCCGTCGCCGCGTACCCCGCCGGGGGTACGCCCCAGCCGCCGCAGAGGTGCCGATGACCCGCCTGATCGCCACCCGGGGACTGCCCGCCTCGGGCAAGACGACCTTCGCCAGCACACTCCAGCCGTCGGTGGTCCGGGTCAACCGGGACGACCTGCGTCGGATGCTGCACGGTGCGCGGCTCTTCACCCAGTGGGCCGAGGCCCAGGTGACAGTCGTCCAGCGGGCCCAGGTCGAGGCGTTGCTGCGGGCCCGGGCGGACGTCTGTGTGGACGACACCAATTTGCGCTCGCGGACCCTGCGCGACTGGGCTGAGCTGGCCGCCCGGCACGGCGCCGACTTCGAGGTGCACGACTTCACCGACGTACCCCTTGACGAGTGCCTGCGCCGCGACGCCGCCCGTCCGGAGGCCGACCAGGTCGGCGCGGACGCGATCCGCCGGCTGCACGAGCGGTACCTTGCGGGGCGCGCCCTGCCGTTGCCGGTGCCGACGGCCCGCACCGGACGCCCCGCCGCCGTGCACCCGCCGTCGACCGAGCCAACCGAGATCGTCCTGGTGGACATCGACGGCACCGTCGCGTTGGCCGTGTCCCGCAGCCCGTACGACATGACCCGGGTGGGCGAGGACGAGCCGAACGCTGCGGTGATCGCGGCGGTCCGGGCGATGCACGCGGCCGGGTACGGGGTGGTCTTCTGCTCCGGGCGGGACGCCTCCGCGCGGGAGGCCACCGAGGAATGGCTGGCCCGGCACGTCCGGGTGCCCTACCTCGGCCTGCACCTGCGGGCCGTCGGCGACTCTCGGAAGGACTCGATGGTGAAGCGGGAGATCTACGACCGGGAGATCCGGGACCGGTACCGGGTGGCCGGCGTCTTCGACGACCGGGTCCAGGTGGTCCAGATGTGGCGGGCCCTCGGGCTCACCGTGTTCCAGGTGGCCGAGGGCGACTTCTGAGGTACGTCCGGACGGCCCCCTGGCGCGTGCGGGGGGCCGTCCGGACGGTTCACCGGGTGACGGCGACGGTGGCCTCGGCGAGGACGCCGTTGACGGCGACGGTGAGGCGTACCGGGGCGCCGGGCCGCAGTGCCGTCAGGGTGCCGGTGGCCGGGTCGAATCGGGCGGTGTGCCACTGGCGCACCCCGGCCGCCCCGCCGATGTGCACCCCGGGCGAGGCGGACCAGTCGGCGCTCACCGGTGCGGCGACCGGGACCGTGCGCCCGCCGGGCTGGGTGAGCGTGGCGGTGACCGTAGCCGGGGTGCCGACCGCCACGCTGGCCGGGGCGTTCAGCGCGAGCCGGTCGGTGTGGGCGTGGAACTCCGCGTCCACCCAGCGTGGCCCCTCGGCGAGCGGGTCACGACGGGCCCGGTCGGCCTCGGCCGGTGTCACCGGGTCCACACCGAACTCCGTCCAGCCCGTGAAGCCGCCCTGGTCGGCGGGGGTCGACGGCGTCTTGCCCGAGTTGCCGTTGATCACGTACGGCACCCCGTCGACCCGGTCGGCGTGGAAGGTGCCGACGTGCCCGCCCACGAACAGCGCACCCTTGCCGGTGCGGTGCTGGAAGTCGGCCAGCCACTGTTCCAGCAGCGCCGCCTCCTTGCGGTCACCGAGCTGGCTGGCCTGCGCCGGGCTCGGATCCCGCGCCGGGTGGTGGTGCAGGACGACGACCGAGCCGACGCGCCTGTCGGTGGCCGCCGCGTCCAGCGTCTCGCGCAGCATCCGCACCTGGTCGAACCCGCCACCCCGCAGCGTCCCGGTGGACGAGTTCAGCGTGACGAACCGGGTGCCGGCGTGGTCGAACACCCGTGAGGTGGCGCCGAACGCGGCAGCGAAGTTGCTGATCGGGGCGCCCATTATCTCGTGGTTGCCGGGGACGTAGTACCAGGGCAGCGCGTCGCCGAGCTCCTCGTCGAGGATGCGCCGGGCCAGCGCGAAGTCGGCCGGATAGGCAGTGTCCACGAAGTCACCGTTGATCAGCAGGAAGTCCGGCCGGGCGGCCTTCACCTCGCGCAGCGTCCGCCGGGCCTGGGCGACCAGGTCGCTGTCCGGGTCGGCGGCGACGAACTGGGCGTCGGAGAGCACCGCGAACCGCCAGGGGGCACCGTCCACAGTGCCGTCGCGGACCACCACCCGGTCGGTACGCGGGGCCACCGCCGGCACGTCGACCGTCGGCGGCACCTTCGCCACCAGGTCATCGATGATCACTTCGCTGGTGTACTGCGCGGCGGCGTTGGTCTCGGCCACGTAGAAGCGGCGCACCCGTACCGGGTACTGCACCCCGGCCGGCACCGCGAACTCCACGTACCGCCAGCCGGTCCAGGTGATCAGCGGGCCGCGCAGCACGTGCTGGGTGTCCTGGGCGTCGTGCAGGTGCAGGCTCGGCCACTCCCCGGTGCCGTTGCCGTGGATCCACATGCCGAAGGCCTGCGGCTGGCCGGGCACCTCGATCCAGGCGGGCGGGTCGGCGTACGCGGCCCGGGTGCCGGTGGACTGGCTGAAGTCGTACGACATCTTCAGGCCGGTGCCGGTGTGACCCGGCGCCGGCGCTACCGAGCCGCTGGCGCGGGCCTGGCTGAACCGCCAGGACGCCGCGTCGTCGAAGCCGGCGACCGGCACGTCGGTCAGCCCGACAGTGACCGGCAGGACCGTGCTCGTCCGTCCGACACGGACGGTCACCACTGCGGAGCCGGTGTCGCGCAGCGCGGTGACGGTGAGGTTGCCGTCCCGGTTCGGGGTGATCCGCAGCAGGTCGTGGTCGTAGTCGACTGCGAGGTCCGCCGGCTCGATCGGCGCGGTGTTGCCCTCGGCGTCGTAGCCGACCACTCCGACCAGGGCGTTGCCGTCCCGGCCGGTCAGCCCGACCCGTGGCACCGTGGCGCCGAGCCGGGTCAGCGGGCCCAGGACGGTCAGGCCCAGCGAGCCGGTCGCCCGCCCCCGTGCGGCGGTGACCGTGCTGGTTCCCGGCGTGCCGGCGTGGAAGACCCCGTCGCGGTCGACGCGGCCGCGTACCGCCGGGGTCGCCCGCCAGGTGGGCGTACCCGCCGCCGGGCCGTACGTCTCGTCGTAGCCGGCCGCGGTGAGGGTGCGGGTCAGTCCGGGGAAGACCCGGTCGGGCCGGCCGCCGCGCACCGGGGAGACGCCCGGGGCGGCGGTGGGGTCGCTGGCCGTCTCGACCCAGTAGCCGGTGAGCCGGCCGCTGCCCCTGGGCGCGTAGATGGCCAGGCCGTTGGGCACCGCCCGTTCGCTGCCGTCGGAGGGGCCGTTCTCCACCTGCACGGCCGTGGCGCCCGGCTCCCGGGCCAGCAGCGTGGACGAGCCGCCACCGTCGAGGTTGAGCGCGTCTCGGGCACCCAATTCGGCCATCATCCGGCCCATCTCGGTCTGCGTCACGCCGCGGCTGTCGACCTGCCGACCGTCCACCGTCAGCATGATCATTTTTTGCCCGTCGGCGCTGAAGCCGACCGCGGTACGCGGGGCGAGGGTCGCATCGGCGATGCTCTGCACGACGCCGTCGCGGACCAGGACGTTGCCGCCGCCGACCGCCGCGTGCAGGTCGTTCCCGTCTGACGACTTCGGCCGCCAGGTCACCGAGACCGGGTCACCGACGTGCAGCCCGGCCAGTGCGTCCGCGCCGGCGTCGCGGCCGAGCAGCACCGTGCTGCCGGCCACGACCGGGCCGCTGCCGGCCACGCCGGCCACCGCCGCCACCCGGCCGCCGGTCACTGTCACCTCGACCACCCGGGCCGCGCCCTCCACGGCACGCTGGCGGGAGTACGTCCCCCACAGCTCGGTGAACGCGCCGATGCCGTCGGCCTGCACCATGTTGTTGAACTGGGTCAACGCCACCGGCCCGGTGGGCAGGGTGGCGCTGCCGTCGAAGTTCACCTCGACCACCCGACCGATCCCGGTGGCGGTCACCGCCACGGCGTTGCGGTGACCGTCGACCGCCGACTGGATCAGCTTGCCGTCGCGGATGCCGACGCCCTGCGCGGCCCCCGAGTTGTTGATGTCGAAGAAGTCGCCGTTGACCGCGGCGACCGCCCGCGAGTCGTCCACCGCCCCGCGCAGCGGCTCGGCCCGGCTGACCGCGCCGGAGTTGACGTAGTCGACAGTCGACCCGCCGGCGAGGTCGGTGGTGAGCGCGTCGGCGCGCAGCCAGCCGTCGGCGTCGTACCTGTCGAAGGAGGTGAGCTGCACGCCCGGCGCGACCGGCCGGGTGACCTTCGTGGTGTCCAGGCCACCGGCCGGCTCCAGCCCGCCGGCGGCGGCTGCCGCTGCGGTCGCGGCTGCCGGGTCGGCGGCCAGGCTGACCGCGCTGGCCGGCCCGGACGACGCGCGCGGCGCGTCCTCCGCGATGGTTTCCGTGGTCAGGGACGGCGCGGCGACGGTGGGTGGGGCCGCGGGCGCGGCTGTGGCCGGTGGCGACACGGCCAGGGCGAGCAGCGGTGTCAGCAGCAGGACGCCGGTGCGACGGGCGGATCGTCTGCGGGTACGCATGGACGACAGTCAACCCGGCAGTGAATAGAAGTTTCAAGACCTATCGACTGAACCGAAGGAAAATTCCACCAAACTCGGCTGCTCCGGCCGCCGCTGGAGCACCGCTGGTGGCGTGCACACAGGGTCGACCATGCCTCCCGATCCCCCTTTGCTCTGCTTCAACGGAAGCAACACGAAGGGGCCCGGAGTGTTGCGCCGGTTGAAGCAGAGCAAAGGGCGTTGGACGGACATGACGAAGGGGCGCGGCCGTTGCGGCCGCGCCCCTTCGTCGTGCCTCACCCGGGGAGGGTCACTCCCCCGGCGTCGACTTCGCGATCTGCATCAGGAACTCGATGTTGGTGCGGGACTGCTTGAGCCGGTCCAGCAGGAGGTCCATCGCCGCCTGCGAGTCCAGCGAGTGCAGCACCTTGCGGAGCTTGTGGATGATGGCCAGCTCCTCGGGTGCGAGCAGGACCTCTTCCTTACGGGTGCCGGACGGGTTGATGTCGATGGCCGGGAAGGTCCGCTTGTCGGCGATCTTCCGGTCCAGCTTCAGCTCCGCGTTACCGGTGCCCTTGAACTCCTCGAAGATGACCGTGTCCGCCATCGACCCGGTCTCCACAAGCGCCGTGGCGATGATGGTCAGCGACCCGCCGTTCTCGATGTTGCGGGCCGCGCCGAGGAAGCGCTTCGGCGGGTAGAGCGCGGTGGAGTCGATACCACCCGACATGATCCGGCCGCTGGCCGGCGCCGCCAGGTTGTACGACCGACCGAGCCGGGTCACCGAGTCGAGAAGCACGACCACGTCGTGCCCCAGCTCGACCAGGCGCTTGGCCCGCTCGATCGCCAGCTCGGCAACCGTGGTGTGGTCCTGCGGCGGACGGTCGAACGTGGCCGCGATGACCTCGCCCTTGATCGACCGCTGCATGTCGGTGACCTCTTCGGGCCGCTCGTCGACAAGCACGACCATCAGGTGGCACTCCGGGTTGTTGCGGGTGATCGCGTTCGCGATCGCCTGCAGCACCATCGTCTTACCCGCCTTCGGCGGCGACTGGATGAGTGCCCGTTGGCCCTTGCCGATCGGCATGACCAGGTCGATGACCCGGGTGGTCAGGATGTGCGGCTCGGTCTCCAGCCGCAGGCGCTCCTGCGGGTAGAGCGGAGTGAGCTTGTAGAACTCCGGACGACGCCGGGCCTCCTCCGGCTCCATCCCGTTGATCGTGTCCAGCCGCATCAACGGGTTGTACTTGTCGCGCCGCTGGTCACCGCTGTTGCCGCCCTCGCGGGCCGCCCGCACCGCACCGGTGATCGCGTCACCGCGACGCAGGCCGTACTTCTTGATCTGGGACATCGAGACGTACACGTCGTTCGGGCCGGCCAGGTAGCCGGTGGTCCGCACGAAGGCGTAGTTGTCGAGCACGTCGATGATGCCGGCCACCGGGACGAGCACGTCGTCCTCGCTTACCTGCGGCTCACGCCCACCGGTGTCGGTGCCGGTCTCGGTGCGCTCGCCGCGGCCGCGACGACGGTCCCGGAACCGGCTGCGCCGGCCGCGCCGGCCGCCGCCCTCGCCGTCGTCGTCGTCGTTGTCCCGCTCGGCACGCTGACCACGATCGTTGCGGTCGCCCCGGTCGCCCCGGTCGTTGCGATCATTGCGATCGCCCCGGTCGGAGCGCTCCGTGCGCTCGTTCCGCTCGCCGCGCTCGGCCCGCTCACCGCGGTCGTTCCGCTCACCGCGGTCGTTCCGCTCGGCCCGGTCGGAACGCTCGCCCCGGTCCGCGCGCTCGGTGCGCTCGGCCCGCTCGGCCCGCTCGGCCCGCTCCGGACGGTCGGCCCGCTCGGCCCGCTCCGGACGGTCGGCCCGCTCGGCCCGCTCGACCCGATCCGGACGCTCGGCCCGCTCGGTGCGCTCGGCCCGCTCGCGGCGGTTCTCGGCACGGTCGGCCCGCTCGCCGGCTTCGGCCTCGTCGCTACGCGGCTCGGTCGAACGTGCCGGCTCGCTCGAACGTGCCGCTTCGGTCGAACGCGCCTCGGTCGGACGCGTCTCCGCTGCTGCGGCCCGGCTCCGCCGGGTGCGACCACGACCCTCGGTTTCGGTGGCTGGTTCGGCCGATGCCGGCTCGGCGCCGCGCCCTTCGGCGGCCGGCCGGTCGGCGGTCTCCCGCACCTCGGCGCGCACCCCCTCCCGGGTCGGGGCGGCCGCGGCCGCGACTTCGGCACGCGGTCGAGGGGTCCCGGCGGCGTTGCCGCCCTGCCGCTCGGAGATCGCGGCGATCAGCTCGCCCTTGCGCATGCGAGCCGTGCCGGAGATGCCGAGCGACGCAGCCAGGCTCTGCAGCTCTGGCAGCAGCATCGCCGACAGACCGGTGCCGCTACGCCGACGACGGGCGGGAGCGGCGGCGGTGGCATCGCCAGCGACGTTGGAAACATCCGACGTCACGTCGGTGGTGTCGCTCAATGGATTCCTTCCCTCGATAAAGGCCGGGACTGCCCGGAGTCGGAACTCAGGTGGCCGGGCGGCCTCGGTGCACCCGCCTCGCAAGGACGCGTCGCGGGAGTCTGTGACACAGCAGCCGGTCGGTATCCCGACTCACCAACGTCGGTGAGCAGGTCTCGCCGTCTGCGGCGACCTGTGGAATCTGCGGTGCGGCGTGGGCCTTTGGCAGGGGTGTGACGGGCTGACCGCCGAGAGCTTCCGGGGGTGCGCCGCCTCGCAGGAGATCGCGTGCTTCGCGGCTGTGCTAGGTCTAGAGCGTAATCAACTCTTCCGACCTGCGGCAACAGGGTCCCGCTCGGCGTGTCCAAGTCTACCCCGAGCAACCCGCGCGCCGCTGACGTCTATCGGTAACTGCCAGATCTCCCAGTCTGTTCCCACCGGGAAGCGCGCCGGAGGCTCGCCGAACGCCAGCACGGTGGGGCCTGCCCCACTGACCACAGCCGCCACACCAGCCGCTCGCAACGCCCTGACCAGCGCAATTGTGCCTGGCATCCCGGATGAGCGGTAATCCTGGTGGAGTCGGTCGACGGTCGCCGGCAGCAGCAACCCCGGCTCGGTGGTGAGCGCGTGCACCAGCAGGGCCGCCCGCCCGGCGGTAAACGCGGCGTCGCCGTGCGGCACGGTGGCCGGCAACGCGGCCCGGGCGGCGGCGGTCAACCCCCGCTCCGCCGGGACGAAAACAGTGGGCCGCACCCCGTCGGCGACCGGCAGGGAAACCGCCCGCGCCCCGGTCGGCTCGGACCAGGCCACGGTGAAGCCGCCGAGCAGACACGGCGCGACGTTGTCGGGATGGCCCTCGATCTCGGCGGCCAGCCGGAGCACGGCCGGGTCGTCCAGCCGGTGCTCCCCGTCGGTGACCAGGGCACGGGCCAACAGCACGCCGGCGACGATCGCGGCGGACGAGGAGCCCAGCCCGCGCGCCTGCGGGATCCGGTTGACGCACTCGACGCGCAGGCCCTCCGGGTGGGCACCGAGCACGTCGAACGCGGCCCGCATCGCCCGCACCACCAGGTGCTGGTCGTCGTCCGGCAGCTCACCGGCACCCTGCCCGGTCACCGCCACCCGGACCCGACCCGGCGCGACCTCGGCGGACACGTCGTCGTGCAGCCCGAGGGCGAGACCCAACGCGTCGAAGCCCGGGCCCAGATTGGCGCTTGTCGCGGGGACCCGGACACGGACCGGCCCGGCGGTGAAGTTCGTCGGCACGCGCTCATGCTAGGGCTCGGCACCGACTATCCGGTCCGCTGCCCGCAGCCTGGGATCAGCAGACTCAGCCGGCCGGGTCCGGGACCGGCTCCGCGACCGGATCGCTGAGCGTGAGCCGTCGGGTGGCGATCCGCCAGCCGACCGCGTACACGAGCGTGATCAAACCGCAGCCGGCGAGCACTACCCGTTCGTCCACCACGTCCACGACCAGGGCGACCGCCAGCTGACTGATCGAGATGGCCAGCGTCGCGAGCATCATGTCGGTGGCGAAGACCCGCCCCCGCAACCGGTCCGGGACCTCGCCCTGGAGGGCGAAGTTCGACATCACCCAGTTGCTGCCGCCGGCGAAGTGCGCCACGAAGACCAACAGCAGCACCAGCGGAAACCAGCGGACCACAGATGTGCCCAGATAGGACAGCCCGTAGAGCGACATCGACAGCGCGAGCCCGGGCAGCAGCCAGGCCCGGTTGGTGAGCACCCGACGCATCAGGATCGGCCCCACCAACGCACCGGCACCGCGCACCGCGAAGAGCAGGCCGGCGCCGAGCGGGCCGACGCCGTACACGCCGGCCAGCAACGGGAACACGGTGAGCACACCGTTGCCCAGGCCCACCGCCGATTTCACGGTGACCAGCGCGAGCACCCGGGGGCGGTGGCCGATGTAGCCGAGCGCCTCACGGACCGCGGCCCAAGTCCGCTGGGCCGGTTGGTCGGTGTCCCGTGGCGCCTGCAACGGCCGGCGGATCCGGGTGGCGAGGCCCGCGGCCAGCGCCAGGCCCACCGCCGCCACCCAGAAGCAGGCGTACGGGCCGGCAGCGGTGCTGAGTACGCCACCGAGCGAGGCACCGACGACGGTCATGGTGCCCCAGGCCGAGCCGGCGACCGCGTTACCGGCGGCCAGTTCGTGCGGCTCCAGCACGTTGGGCAGCGCGGCCTGGGCGGCCGGCGAGTAGAACGCCTTGGCCACCGCGACCACCCCGATCGCGACGAGCGCCAGCCACGCCGTGCTGGCGCCCCGCACCCCGAGCAGCAGCAACACGCCCGCCAGCGCGGCCACGTTGGACGCGATCATGACCTTCCGGCGGTCGAAGCGGTCGGCGATCGTGCCGGTGTACGGCAGCAGCAGCGCCACGATGCCGGTGTCCACCGCCAACACCAGCGCGCCCCAGACCCCGCTGCCGGTCAACTGCGGCAACAGCACCAGCAGCGGCACCATGACGAACCAGTCGGCACCGAAGACCACCAGTTCGGCCAGGAAGAGATTGCGGAAGCTCCGATTGCCGGTGAGGACCGAGAGGGTGGACGCCACGGAGCGGGACCTTACCTGGTCGGGGCCGGGGTCACGCTCGCTCTCAGCAGCGCCGAAACCGTGACGAAGGTGTAACCCCGCGACCGTAACCCGTTGATCATATCCGTCAGGCCCCGCAGCGCGACCAGCCGTCGATGCGCCCCCACGTCGTGGCCGAGCACTATCGTTCCCGGTCGAACCTCAGCCACGATCCGCCGGGCGTGGCCGGCCGGATCGTCGGGAAACTCACGCTCCACCATCTGCAGCGACCAGAGCACCAGCCGGTAGTCCAGCCGGGCCGCCGCGTGCAGCACCGCGCCGCCCAGGTGACCGTACGGCGGGCGTAGCAGCGTGGGCTGCGTCCCGGTCACCTCGGCTATCGCGTCGTGGCTGCGGCGCAGGTCGTCGTACGCCTCGGCGGCGTCCAGCTCGGCCAGGTCCCGGTGCTCCCAGCTGTGGTTTCCTACCTCGTGCCCCGCGAGCCGGCCGCGGACGACGTCGCCGTGCCGGCGGACCTGCGCGCCGACCATGAAGAAGGTGGCCGGGACCTGGTGCCGGGCCAGGGTGTCGAGCACCATCGGGGTCCACTGTGGTGCGGGCCCGTCGTCGAAGGTGAGGGCCACCAGACGGCTGCTGGTCCGTCCCGACCAGAACACGTCGACAGTGCCGGCGCCGACATCCTGCTGGCCACTGCCGAGGGTGGCGCTGGCGGGGCCGCCGGCGATCGGCAGCCGACGCTGCGTGCTCTGCCAGGCCTCGGACGCGCCGCCGCCGATGGCCACCCCGCCGACGATCAGCAGTCCACGGCGGAACACATCGCGCCGCCCCCACCCTCGCGTGCCCTCGACCATCCGACCACCCTTGCGTCACCCGCACCTCATCCATCTACGAGGAGTATGCAAGAAGTTACACAAAGTGTGTGTCCGGTCGGATCGGAGTGTTTCGGCAGGTACACGTGGAACGCCCCCGGCAGAACCCTGCCGGGGGCGTTTCCGCATCGCGGTCCGATCTACTCGGTCGGCTCCGACGGGGGCAGCGGCGAGGTGCGGCTACGGGGCAGCCGCAGCACCTCGAACTGGTCCGTCCCCTCCACCAGCGCGGCCGACGGAGCGGGGCGTCGGGCCGGCTGCGCACCGTCGGCCGTAGCCGGGGCGGCTGCGCTGCTCGGCACCGCCACCTGGTTCGGGGCCGACACCTCGTCCGTCTCCGCCGCGGTCACCGCCGGCGTGCCGGAGCGCCGCCGGTCGCGACGGTCCCGCAGCGACTCCTTGGTGTGCTCCACCATCGTGTAGAGCGTCGGCACCAGGATCAGGGTGAGCAGCGTGGAGCTGAGCAGACCGCCGATCACCACCACCGCCAGCGGCTGCGAGATGAAGCCGCCCTCACCGGTCAACCCGAACGCCATCGGCAGCAGCGCGAAGATGGTCGCCACCGCGGTCATCAGGATGGGGCGCAGTCGACGCCGGCCACCCTCGACCACCGCCTCCCGAACCCCCATGCCCTGCGCCCGGTACTGGTTGATCAGGTCGAGCAGCACGATCGCGTTCGTCACCACGATGCCGACAAGCATCAGCACACCGATCAGCGCGGGCACACCGAGCGGCGTACCGGTGATCAGCAGCAGGCCGATCGCACCTGTCGACGCGAACGGGATGGAGATCAGCAGGATCAGCGCCTGGGTGAGGCTGCGGAACGTGGCCACCATGATCAGGAAGACGATCGCGATGGCCACCAGCACCGCCAGGCCCAGATCACCGAAGGCATCCGCCTGATCCGCGCTGACGCCACCGATAGTGAAGCTCGCACCCGGCACGTCGATGGCGTCCAGCCGCTTCTGCAACTCCTTGCTCGTCGCGCCCAGGTTCGACCCGGTCGCCGCACCGGTCACCGACACGCTGCGCTCACCGTCGATCCGCGCGACCTGCTGCGGCCCCTCGCCCTGGGTGACGTCCGCGATGTCGTCGAGCTTGACCGGACCCACCGGCAGCGCCCGCAGCTGCTCCACCGTCGTCGGTGGCTGCGAGCCCAGCCGCAACACCACGTTCTGCTGCTGACCGTCGAGCGTGACCTGACCCAGCGGCGCTCCCCGGAACGCCTGCGACACGAGCTGCCCCACGGCGGCCTCGGTGAGCCCGACCCGGCCGGCGGCGGCCCGGTCGACAGTCACGTCGACCCGCGGCACCCGCGCAGCCAGGCTGGTGGAGACGTCCTCGACGTCCGGGACACCGGCCATCGCCGCCCGGGCCTCCTCGGCGGCCCGGGTCAGCACCTCCGGGTCGCTGGCCTGGACGATCACCTCCAGCTGGCTCGTCGACGCCTCCTGCCCACCACCGAAGCTGATCTCGCCGGCACCCGCGCCGAGCTTGTCGAACTCCTTGCGCAACACCTCACGCATCTGCTTCGCGTCGCTGTCACCGTTGAGCGCCAGCGACCAACTGGCGACGTTGTTGCCGCCGCCACCGGCCCACGGGTTGTCCCCGGCACCGGCGGTCACCTGGTACGTCTCGACGCCCTTCGTGCCCGCCAACACCGACTCGACCTGCTTGGCCGCCGCGTCGGTGGCCGCCAGGCCACTCCCGGCCGGCAGCTCCTGGCGCATGTTGAGGGTGTCCTGGCCGGAGTCGTCCAGGAAGTTGGTCTCCAGCTTCTGGGAAAGCCCGAAGGTGCCGAAGAGCACCAGCAGGCCGAGCCCCACGGTGATCCACCGGGTCGACCGCTTACGGGTGGCGAACCCGACCACCGGCAGGTACGCCCGCTGCAACGGGCTGCGCAGCTCCTTCTCCTCCGCGCCGCGCCGCACCGCCTCGTCGTCAGCGGTGCCACCACGCGGCTTCAGGAACCAGTACGCGAGCACCGGGATCACGGTCAGCGACACCAGCAGCGAGGCGAGCAGCGCCACCGTGACGGTGATCGCGAACGGTGCGAAGAGCTGGCCCACGAACCCGCCGACCAACGCGATCGGCGCGAACACCGCCACCGTGGTGAGGGTGGACGCGGTCACCGCCCCGGCCACCTCACGGACACCGGTGACGATGGCGTGCCGCTTCTCCTCGCCGTACTCCAGGTGTCGTTTGATGTTCTCCAACACCACGATCGAGTCGTCCACCACCCGGCCGACCGCGATCGTCAACGCGCCGAGGGTGAGCAGGTTGAGCGAGTAGTCGCCGATCCACAGGGCGATGAGCGCCACCAGCACGGACAGCGGGATGGAGACCGCGGTGACCACCGTCGAGCGCACCGACAGCAGGAAGACCAAGATGACGATGACCGCCATCACCAGGCCGAGCAGGCCTTCGGTGGTCAGCGACTCGATCGACTTCTCGACGAACGGCGCCTGGTCGAAGACGACTGTCAGCTCCGCACCGGAGGCGTCCTTCAGGTCGGCCAGCCGGTCGCGGATCTCGTGCGAGATCTGCACGGCGTTGCCGTCCGGCGCGGCGGTGACCGCGATGCCGAGGCTGTCCTTGCCGTTGGTGCGGGTGATCGCGGTGGCCGGCGCGAGCTGCTGCTCGACAGTCGCCACATCAGCGAGGCGGACCGGTGTCGGGCCCGGGGTGACCACGATGCCGCGCAGGTCCTCCAGGCTGGCGATCGGCGTACCCACCTGCACCGGCAGGGCCAGCCCGCCGTCGGTGACCGCGCCGGCCGGCACTGTCACACCGTTCGTCTTCAGCGCCGCGCCGATCGCCGTCGGCTGCACCTGCGCCGCGGCAAGCTTCGCCGGGTCCGGGGTGACCACCACGACGTCGTCGCGGGTGCCGGTCACCTCGACAGTGCGTACCCCCTCGATGCCCTCCAGCTCCGGCACCACTGTCGCCTGGAGCTTCTCGGCGAGCGCCCGCTCGTCCGCCGCGCCGGTCGCGGCCAGCACCACCGCCGGCAGGTCGTCGGTGCTGCCCGCGATGACCTGCGGGTCGACGCTGTCCGGCAGTTGGGCGTCGATCCGGCTCAGCGCGGTCTGCATCTTGTTGACCACGTCGTCCAGGTCGGTGCCGAACTCGTACATCACCTGGACGGTGGCCGAGCCCTCGCGGGACGTGGAGGTGATCTTGTCCAGGCCCGGGATGCCCTGGAGGGCATTCTCGATCGGCTCGGTTACCTGCGACTCGACGATCTCGGGGCCGGCACCGGGGTAGGGGGCCACGATGAACGCGGCCGGGAACTCGAGCGACGGCAGCAGTTGCTGCTTCAGCGACGGCACGGCGAACACTCCGAACACCGTGGTCACCACCGCGATGAGGGCGATCAGCCCTCGGTTGGCGAGGCTGAATCTGGCGAGCAGCGACATCGGCCTGGTTCACTCCTGAACGAGATGCGGGCGGGGATACGTGAAAGTGTGCCGGATTCGATCTCCGGAACCCCCGCCGCCCCCGGCGCGGTCCCACGCCGACCGCCGGCCCGCCCCAGGCGGGCGACCGGCGGCGCGCAGTCAGGCCAGGTCGAGGGCGCGAGCCGCGGCCATCGGGTCGTTGGCGATGGTGAGCGGCGCCGGGGCTGTGGAAATCGCCCACTCCGGGTCCTTCAGGCCGTGGCCGGTCACCGTGCACACCACCGTCGAACCGGCCGGCACCGCGCCTGCCGCGGCCTGCTGGAGCAGGCCGGCCACGCTGGCCGCGCTGCCCAACTCCACGAAGACCCCCACCTCGCGGGCGAGCAGCCGGTACGCGGAGAGGATCTCCCGGTCGGTCACGGCGGCGATCAGGCCACCGGAGGTGTCCCGGGCGTCCAACGCCTTGGTCCAGCTCGCCGGGTTGCCGATCCGGATCGCCGTGGCGATCGTCGACGGCTCCGGCACGACCTGGCCGGTCACGATCGGGGCCGCCCCGGCGGCCTGGAAGCCGTACATCTTCGGCGTCCGGGTGGTGGTGCCGGCGTCCCGCTCCTCGGCGTAGCCCATCCAGTAGGCGGAGATGTTGCCGGCGTTGCCGACCGGCAGGCAGTGGATGTCGGGGGCGTCACCGAGCGCCTCGACGATCTCGAAGGCGGCGGTCTTCTGGCCGTGCAGCCGGTCGATGTTCACCGAGTTGACGAGCGCGACCGGGTGGTCCTGAGCCA
The DNA here is from genome assembly GCF_040649215.1 of Micromonospora sp. NPDC049044. Lineage (NCBI taxonomy): Bacteria > Bacillati > Actinomycetota > Actinomycetes > Micromonosporales > Micromonosporaceae > Micromonospora > Micromonospora sp. NPDC049044. The sequence continues at coordinate 16,227 of NZ_JBEZFA010000033.1, forward strand.
GCTTCGCGGCGAGCGACAGGCAGTCGTCGAAGTTGCCACTGACCTGGAGCAGCTTCGCGCCGTGCACAAGCGCCTGGGCCAGCTTGCCCAACGCGATCTTGCCCTGCGGCACCAGCACCGCGCAGGTAAGCCCGGCGCGGGCCGCGTACGCGGCGGCGGAGGCGCTGGTGTTGCCGGTGGAGGCGCAGATGATCGCCTTGTTGCCGGCCTCGACCGCCTTCGACACCGCCAGGGTCATCCCCCGGTCCTTGAACGAGCCGGTCGGGTTGGCGCCCTCCACCTTGAGGTGCACGTCGCACCCGATCCGGGCGGACAGCACCGGCGCGGGCAACAGCGGGGTGTTCCCCTCGTGCAGCGTGACGACAGGCGTGGCCGCGGTGACCGGCAGCCGATCCCGGTACGCCTCGATCAGACCCCGCCACATGTCGCTCTCCTCGCCTCTACCGCCGCACCGACCCGAGCATCGGGAGCCACCTTGGACCAACCTGCCGGAGTGGTCAACGGCACACCCCCGGCTTACCCACCTGGCGGGACGCGCGAACCCGCCCATCGATGGGGTCAACGACTCAGGCGCCGCCCTCGACCCGCAGCACACTTGTCACGGAGCGGACAATGTCCAGGCCGCGCAGCTCGCTGACGGTCGTGGCGAGCGCGGCGTCCGGTGCCACGTGGGTGACGATCACCAACTCGGCGTCGTCGTCACGGCCGGGCGCCCCACCCGCGGAGCCCTGCCGCACCGTCGCGATCGACACGTCGTGGCGGGCGAACACGCTCGCCACGGCGGCCAGCACACCCGGACGGTCGGCCACCTCCAGGCTCACGTGGTAGCGGGTGAGCGCCTCACCCATCGGCCGCACCGACAGGTCCGCGTACGCGCTCTCGCTGGCCGCGCGCACCCCGGCGAGCCGGTTGCGGGACACCGCGACCACGTCACCGAGCACCGCGCTGGCGGTGGGCGCCCCACCCGCGCCCCGGCCGTAGAACATCAGCTGCCCGGCGGCGTCCGCCTCCACGAAGACCGCGTTGAACGCGTCGCCCACGCTGGCCAGCGGGTGGCTGCGCGGGATCATCGCCGGGTGCACCCGGACGCTCACCGTCTCCCGGCCGGTGCTGTCGACGCCCCGGGCCGCGATGCAGAGCAGCTTGATCGTGCAGCCCATCGCCTGGGCGCTGGCCATGTCCGCGGCGGTCACCTCGGTGATGCCCTCACGGTGCACGTCGGCGGCGCCGACCCGGGTGTGGAACGCCAGCGAGGCGAGGATCGCCGCCTTCGCCGCCGCGTCGAAGCCCTCGACGTCGGCGGTCGGGTCGGCCTCCGCGTACCCCAGGGCGGTGGCCTCCTCCAGGGCCTCGGCGAACCCGGCACCTGTCGCGTCCATCGCGGAGAGGATGAAGTTGGTGGTGCCGTTGACGATGCCGGTGACCCGGTTGATCCGGTCCCCGTGCAGCGACTCCCGCAGCGGGCGCAGCAGCGGGATGGCCCCGGCCACCGACGCCTCGTAGTAGAGGTCGCCGCCGCCCTCGGCGGCCGCCTCGTGCAGGGCCACGCCGTCCTCGGCCAGCAGCGCCTTGTTGGCGGTGACGACGCTCTTGCCGGCCCGCAGCGCCTCGACCAGCCAACTCCGGGCCGGCTCGATGCCGCCGACCACCTCGATGACCACGTCCACGTCGTCGCGCTTGATCAGGCCGAGCGCGTCTGTGGTGAACAGGTCCTCGTCGACCGGCAGGTCACCCCGGTCGCGGCCGAGTCGCCGCACGGCGATGCCGGCGATCTCCAGCGGAGCGCCGATCCGGGCGGCCAGGTCGGCCGACTGCTCGTGCAGCAGCCGGACCACCTCCTGGCCGACCGTGCCACAGCCGAGCAGCGCCAAGCGCACAGGTGACGTCATCCAACATCCAATGCGAGCAGGTCCTCTTCGGTTTCCCGCCGGACGATCAGGCGTGCCTGGCCGTCGCGCACCGCGACCACAGGTGGACGCGGCACGTGGTTGTAGTTGCTGGCCATGCTCCGGCAGTACGCACCGGTGCCGGGCACCGCGACAAGATCTCCGGGCTGCACGTCGGCGGGCAGGAATTCATCCTTCACCACGATGTCCCCGGACTCACAGTGCTTTCCCACCACGCGGGCGAGCAACGGCTGCGCGCCCGAGGCCCGCGAGGCGAGCGTCGCCGAGTAGGAGGCGTCGTAGAGCGCGGTACGGATGTTGTCGCTCATCCCGCCGTCGACGCTGACGTACGTCCGGAGGCCGTCGAGGTTCTTGACCGTGCCGACCTCGTAGAGGGTGAACACGGCAGGCCCGACGATGGCCCGGCCCGGCTCGATGGACAGGTGCGGCACTGCCAGGTTCTCCGCCGCGCACTCCGAGTCGACGATCTTGCGCAGTCGCTTGGCCAGGTCCTGCGGGGTGGCCGGGTCGTCCTGGGTGGTGTACGCGATGCCGAAGCCGCCGCCGAGGTCCAGCTCGGGCAGTTCCACCCCGCGCGCGTCGCGGATCTGCGCCTGGAGGGCGAGCACCCGACGGGCCGAGACCTCGAAGCCGCTGGCGTCGAAGATCTGCGAGCCGATGTGCGAGTGCAGGCCACGCAGCTCCAGCACACCCTCGTCGAGGATCTTGAAGGCGGCGGTCGCCGCGGCACCACCAGCGAGGGAGAAGCCGAACTTCTGGTCCTCGTGGGCGGTGGCGATGAACTCGTGGGTGTGCGCCTCCACGCCGACAGTGACCCGGACCAGCACCCGGGGCCGGACCCCGCGCTCGCGGGCCAGCGCGGTGAGCCTGTCGATCTCGGTGAACGAGTCGACGATGATCCGGCCGACCCCGGCGTCGAGCGCCCGGCCCAACTCGGCTACCGACTTGTTGTTGCCGTGGAAGCCGATCCGCTCCGGCGGCATCCCGGCCGACAGCGCGGTGGCCAGCTCACCCCCGGTGCAGACGTCCAGGTGCAGGCCCTCCTCGGCGATCATCCGGACCACCGCGCGGCAGAGGAACGCCTTACCCGCGTAGAAGATGTCCTCGGTCGGGAAGGCCGCCCGGAAGTCGCGGCAGCGCGAGCGCAGGTCGGCCTCGTCCAGGACGTACACCGGGGTGCCGAACTCGGCCGCGATGTCGCGGACGCTCAGGCCCGCGACGGCGACCGCGCCGTCCGCACCGCGGGTGACGCTGCGCGGCCACAGCGTCGGCAGCAGGGCGTTGACGTCCTCCGGGGTACGCAGCCAGGCCGGCCCCCGGTTGCTGATGTCCGCGTGCAGCGCACCCGCCTCATGAGCCCTCATGTCACATCCTCTCGGGAGCGGAGACGCCGAGCAGGTGCAGGCCGTTGGCGATCACCGTGCGGGTGGCGTTGTTGAGCCACAGCCGGGCGCGGTGCAGGTCGGTGACCTTCTCGTCGCCCAGCGGCAGCACCCGGCAGTTGTCGTAGAAGCGGTGGTAGGAGGCGGCGACGCTCTCCTCCAGGTAACGGGCCACCCGGTGCGGCTCGCGCAACTCGGCGGCCGTGGCCACCACCGCGGGGAACTCGGCGAGCGCCTTGAGCAGCTCGTTCTCCTTCTCGTGGTCGAGCAGCTCGGGCCGGAACGCGTCGGCGTCACCCGGGACCAGCCCCACCTCGGCGGCGTTACGGGCCACACCCGCCGTCCGGGCGGCCACGTACTGCACGTAGTAGACCGGGTTGTCGCGGGTCGCCCGGGTCCACAGCTCGATGTCGATGTCGATCGGCGAGTCGCTGGAGTAGCGGGCCAACGCGTACCGGGAGGCGTCCACGCCGATCGCCTCGACCAGGTCCTCCAGGGTGATGACAGTGCCGGCCCGCTTGCTCATCCGCATCGGGGCGCCGTCGCGCAGCAGGTTGACCAGCTGCCCGATGAGGATCTCCAGGTTGCGGTCCGGGTCGTCGCCGAAGCACGCGGCCATCGCCTTCATCCGGCCGATGTAGCCGTGGTGGTCGGCGCCCAGCATGATCACGACCCGCTCGAAGCCGCGCTCGCGCTTGTCCAGGTAGTAGGCGCAGTCCGCGGCGAAGTACGTCCACTCGCCGTTGGACTTGCGCAGCACCCGGTCCTTGTCGTCACCGAAGTCGGTGGTGCGCAGCCAGGTCGCGCCCTCGGACTCGTAGAGGTGCCCCTGCTGACGCAGCCGGTTCAACGCGAGGTCCAGCTCACCCCGGTCGTGCAGGTCCTTCTCGTTGAAGTAGGTGTCGAACTCCACCCCGAAGTCGCGCAGCGAGGAGCGGATCTCGTCGAACATCAACGCGACGCCCTCGACCCGGAAGACCTCCTGGGCGGCGTCGTCGTCGAGCGAGCGCACCTCCGGCCGGCGGGCCTGCACCTCGGTGGCGATCTCGGCGATGTACGCCCCGCCGTAGCCGTCCTCCGGCGCGGCCTCACCCTTGGCGGCGGCGAGCAGCGACCTGGCGAACCTGTCGATCTGCGAACCGGCGTCGTTGAAGTAGTACTCCGTGCCGACGTCGGCACCGGTGGCCCGCAGCAGCCGGCTCAGCGCGTCACCGACGGCCGCCCAGCGGACCCCGCCGATGTGCACCGGGCCGGTCGGGTTGGCCGAGACGAACTCCAGGTTGATCTTCTCGCCGGCCAGCCGGTCGCTGCGGCCGTACTTCGCGCCGGCCTCGACGATCACCCGGGCGAGCTGACCGGCGGCGGCCGCGTCGAGCCGGATGTTCAGGAAGCCCGGCCCGGCGATTTCCACCGATTTGACACCCGCTGCCCGGCCCAGTTCGTCGGCCAGGGCACCCGCCAGTTCCCGGGGCGGAACGCCCACCTTCTTGCTCAACTGCAGCGCGAGCGTCGACGCGTAGTCGCCGTGCTCGGGGTTGCGCGGTCGCTCCACCACAGTGCTCGCCGGCAGCGCGGCGCGGTCGAGCCCGCGCTGCTCGAAGACGGCGTGGGCGGCGGCAAGGACGACCGAGGCTAGTTCTGCAGGAGTCACCCAACCATGTTATCGGGGGTAGACTCGGGCACTCGGCGGCTCCCCTGCGCGTCTACCGGCCCGCCACTCCCCTGACCGACCGACTTGACGAGGCACGATGAGCATCAGCACCCCGGGTGGCCCTGAGCGCCGCCAGACCGTGGTCAGCACCGGCAAGAAGCCGGCAGCGGGCCGGCCTGCGTCCGGCGCCAAGGCCGGTTCCGGCAAGCCGGCTGGCTCCCCCCGGGCCGGTGGCAAGGGCCCGCGCAAGCCGGTCACCCCGGTCAAGGTGAGCCAGGGCCGCGCCTGGGGCCCGATCGCGCTCTTCGTCGCGGTGGGCGTGCTCGCGGCCGGCATCATCGGGTACGGCGCCTGGGCGTCGTTCCAGGGCTCCAAGCCGTGGGACAAGCGGGCCAACGCCATCGACGGCATCGCCAACATCCGCAAGTCCGACCCCGACAGCCTCAAGTACGAGTCGCACAAGTCGGGCCCGCTGACCTGGAACTACTCGCCGCCGGTGGGCGGGGTGCACAACGCCGCGTGGCAGAACTGCATGGGCGACGTCTACGACGCCCCGATCGCCAACGAGCACGCGGTGCACAGCCTGGAGCACGGCGCCGTGTGGATCACCTACCGGCCCGACCTGCCCGCGGACCAGGTCGAGAAGCTCGCCGGCAAGGTGCGCGGCGTCGAGAAGATGCTGATGAGCCCGTACGAGGGTCTGGACAAGCCGATCTCGCTGCAGGCCTGGGGTTACCAGCTCAAGCTCGACAACGCTGACGACTCGCGGATCGACGAGTTCATCAAGGACCTGCGGGTGAACGCCTCCGTCGAGGGCCCGACGGCGCTGTGCAACACCGGGATCACCGCCACCGGCACCACGCCGCGTGAGCTTCCGCAGCAGCAGCCGGCCCAGCAGTAAGGACGCCAATGACCGCCCCCGCCACCACCGACAGCGAGTACGACGACTCCTCGGCCGTCCCGGACGAGGACGCCCGGCGCCCGGCGTCGCGCTACGGCGTACCGGCGCTCGCCGTCATGGTGGTGGTGGGGCTGCTCCTCGGCTACGCGGGCGGTCTGCTCACCCCGCGGCTCACCCGACCCGGTGACGCGTCCGTCGAAGCGGGCTTCGCCCGGGACATGACGACCCACCACGCGCAGGCGGTGGAGATGAGCCTCATCGCGTACCGCTCGGCGACCCTGCCCGAGGTGCGGCAGATCGCCGTCGACATCGCCACCGGCCAGCAGGGCGAGATCGGTGCCATGCAGACCTGGCTGCGCGAATGGGGCCTCAGCCCGACCGGGTCGAAGCCCCCCATGTCGTGGATGTCCGACGGAGCCACCGTCAAGGACGGTCTGATGCCGGGGATGGCCACCCCGCAACAGATGACCACCCTGCGCGACGCCAAGGGCATCGAGGTCGACATGCAGTTCCTGACCCTGATGTACGCCCACCACCTCGGCGGCATCCACATGATCGACGCGGCACTCGACGAGACCGACAACGACGAGGTCGTGCGGATGGCCCAGACCATGAAGAACACCCAGCAGAGCGAGCTGAACAACCTCCGGCAACTCCAGGCCCAGGCAGCCAAGGGCTGACCGACCGGAGCAGGCACCCCGGGCCCGCGTCACCGCCACACCTCGGCGGGACGCGGGCCCGCCCCATGTCCCGCCCCACAGTCGCCCGCGCCCTGGCCCGCCGGCCCCGTCGGCCCATCAGCCCCATCAGCCCCCATCAGCCCCATCGACCCGGACCACCAGGCCGCGCCAGGCCACCAGGGTCAAAGCCGCCAGGCCGAGCCACCAGACCAGCCCGCTGTGCCGTGATCGGGCTCGGCCTCCAGGAAACGGCGTCCACAGACAAGACCCCGCAACTTCCAGGAACCCGAGTCGATACCCACCACGCCCCGTACCTCGCGTTCCGCACCCTGCACCCCGCGCCCGAAATCTGCGCAAGTTCCCCAACGTTGCTGCCTCCGACGCGCGCGAGACAGCAGCATCCGCGATGTTGCGCGGATCTTGCTCGTCGGGTGAACCCTCAGTGCCGCAAGAACGCGCTCGATCCAGGATCGAGTGGTATCCATGAGTGCGGAGGCCACTACTTCCAGGTTCGAGCGCGATCATGCGACCGGCGAAGTCCAGCGGACCGCAACAGGCGGACCGGGCGGGCCAGGCTCCGAAACAAGGTGGGCCCTCACGCAACAGACCTCGCCCCCATACTGACCAGGGCACCGGAAACCGCCGGGCCACACCAGCAAGCCCGGCCACACCACCAAGCCCGGCCACACCACCAAGCCGGGCCACACCACCAAGCCCGGCCACACCACCAAGCCGGGCCGCGGCGCGAGGACCGCAGGCCCCGCAGGGCCTCGCGCGGCCCTGCGCAGCCGTGATCGACTCGACCTTCGTGAAAATGCGCTGTCCGCGCCAGCAAGACCCCGCGACTTTCATGAATCCGAGTCGATCAAGGTGCGCGCTGGCGAGCAGGCACCCCTTACGCGGGGTTATGTCCCTTTGGGGAGTTTCGCGAGGCACGGGCGATTACGTTGCTTAGAGAGTTTTCTCCCCACATATCGTGACCAGTTGCGATTCGTGCTCGTTGCCCAAGACGTGGGGGTTGCACTCAGAGACGCACGGCGTTCGGTCACCAGCTGGTGCCGACGCCACACCATCGGCGGTGACGGGGCGGTGGCAGCCGTCCGTCGCGGACAGCGGCAGAGCGAGCCGGGAATGCTCAGCCGCGAACAGGAACTCGAGCTGATCGACACGCTGCGGGGCGTCCACCCCGACGAGTTCGGCCTGGACGAGGAGCTGTGGACGAGGCAGAGCCTCACCACGCTCATCCAGCGCCGGTTTGATCTGCCGTTGGACTCCGGGACGGTCGGGGCGTACCTGCGGGCCTGGGGACTGGGTCCGCGCGAGCCGCGCGAGCGTGCCTGTGGGCTCTGCGTCAGCGCTGTCGAACGCTGGGTCCGCAGCGAGTACCCGGCGATCACCCGGGCCGCCCAGGAGCACCTCGCGGAGGTCTACTGGCTCGGCCGGATCCGGCTGCGGGGCACCATGCCGGCAGCGGACGTGATCTCCGCCGTCTCGTCCCGCGGCCGGGTGCGTTTCATGATCACCACACCGACCGTGGACCCGCCGCTCCCCCGCGACTTCGTGCTGCGGCTGAGCGGCGAGGAACAGCGCACCGTGCATCTGATCGTGGACGGCTCCTGGCCGCGCAACGAGTGGCCACGCCGGCTTCCCCGGCGCATCGTCCTGCACCCGCTGCCCAGCTGCGGGCGGGTCGTCGCGGCCTGAGCACCGGGTGGGCCGGTTGCCGACACGAGCGGCTCACCCGATACCGATTCGGCGTACGCGGAGCAGGTTTGCTAGTCTTCTCCAGTCGCTGAGCCCCCGTAGCTCAGGGGATAGAGCACCGCCCTCCGGAGGCGGGGGCGCAGGTTCGAATCCTGCCGGGGGCACCATTTGCACGAACACTCGGGCCATGCCCCACTCTGAAACCAGCCTTCCTGGCCACCGTCTCCGTGGCGGGCGCCACGGACAGCAGCGCGGCGGCTCAGTCGCTACAGCGGCTGCGCCGCGAGTTGCTGCCGCAGACGACAGGAACCGTCCCGGACACGGAGTGGGCGGCGACCGGCCGTACCGCAAGCGATGCCGACTTCCGCGAGCGCATGGCGGCGGCGCTGCCGCCGGTGGTGGCACCTGGAGGCGGAACGCGCGGCGCACTGTCGGCGGGCGTGGATCGACGACAGGTCGGCCAGCCGACCCGATGAGGAGTTGTCCGGCCGTCAGCGGCGGTGCAGCGTGAACCAGAAGGTCGGCACCGAGTTGGTGCCCGGCGTCACGTCGACGAGTTCCCAGCCGAGAAACCTGGCGCGGAGTTCGTCGGCGGTGACGCCCGCCACCCACGACGTGATCTCGGTGGTCGAACTGCCGAGTGGTTCGGGGCCGTACCCGAACATCAGCAGCCGGGCGCCGGGCGCAGCGCGGTGCGTGAGCCCGGCGGCGTAGGCGTCGCGGCGGTGCAGCGGGACCCCGCAGTAGCAGCTCAGGTCGAAGAACAGGTCGAAGGGGCCCGGCACGTCCAGTTCGTCGAGGCGGGTGGCGTCTCCGTGTAGCAGTCGTACCGAGACTCCCGCCGCCGCAGCCTTCTCCCGGGCCAGGTCGACGGCGCTGTCGATCAGGTCGACGGCCGCCACCTCCCAGCCGTGCCGAGCGAGGTAGGTGGCGTTGGTTCCGGTGCCGCAGCCGAGTTCGAGGGCGCGGCCGGGCGCCAGCGCGCCGTGTCCTTCGACCAGATCGACCAGCTCGGGCGGCGTCACGCCGGTGTCCCACGGCGGCTTGCCGGTGCCGTAATAGCTTTCCAGTGCGTGGCGGACGGCCTCCTCCTCCGCCACGTCTCGCTGCGTTGGGGCCAGGTCCGGCTCCGGCTTCCGGGTGGCGTTTGGCTGGTCCATCGTCTCCTCCAAGAGTTTAGAGTGGAACTCTAGTTACATACTCTAGATGTAGACTCGCAACATGGACAAGGTCAAGCGGCCGGACAAGCGAGCCGAACGCTCACGCCGCACCCGGGACAAGGTCGTCGACGCGGCTCGCGAGCTGTTCGTCGCGCAGGGTTACGGGGCGACGAGCCTGCAGGAGGTCGCGGACCGGGCGGGCGTGGCCGTCCAGACGGTCTACTTCGTCTTCCACAACAAGCGCAGCCTCTTCAAGGCCGTCGTCGACACGTCCATCGCCGGGGACAGCGAGCCGGTCGCCACAATGGATCGTGAGTGGTTTCGCGCCGCGTGCGCCGAACCCACCGCGGCTGGGCAACTACGCGCGCACGTCCACGGCACCGGCGAGGTCCTGGGCCGAGTCGCCCCGATCATGCCGCTGATCGCGGCCGCCGCAGCCACCGACCCGGAGATCGCCGCACAGTGGCCGGACGGCCCCGACCCGCGTTACACGGTGCAGTACGCGGCGGCCAAGGCCCTGACCGAAAAGCCCGACACCCGCCCCGGCCTCTCCGTCGAGGTGGCGGCGGACCTGCTGTTCGGCCTGCTCAGCCCGGAGCTGTACCTGATCTTCGTCCGCGACCGCGACTGGTCGCCGGACAGGTGGGAAGAGTGGGCCCGCACCACCTTGACCTCCCAACTCTGCGCCGACCCCGACTAGCTTCAACCTGCGAGGCGGTGGCACCGAGCCGGCTGATCATGAGGACAGCCCTTGATCGATCATTCCTCCTGTCCAGGGAAGAACGCTCTCAGTTGCTGACGTACGCCGCCAGGTGTTCGCCGGTGAGGGTGGAGCGACCGGCGACGAGGTCGGCGGGGGTGCCTTCGAAGACGATCCGGCCTCCGTCGTGGCCGGCCCCGGGACCGAGGTCGATGATCCAGTCGGCGTGGGCCATGACCGCCTGGTGGTGCTCGATGACGATCACCGACTTGCCGGCGTCGACGAGGCGGTCGAGCAGCCCGAGCAGTTGCTCGACGTCGGCCAGGTGCAGGCCGGTGGTCGGCTCGTCGAGGACGTAGACGCCGCCCTTCTCGGCCATGTGGGTGGCCAGCTTGAGGCGCTGCCGCTCGCCGCCGGACAGGGTGGTGAGCGGTTGGCCCAGGCTGAGGTAGCCGAGCCCGACGTCGGCGAGCCGGTCGAGGATGGCGTGCGCGGCTGGCGTACGCGCCTCGCCGGCACCGAAGAACTTCTCGGCCTCGGTCACCGACATGGCGAGCACCTCGCTGATGTCGCGACCGCCGAAGCGGTATTCCAGCACCGACGCCTGGAACCGCCTGCCCTCGCAGTCCTCGCAGGGGGCGGCGACACCGGCCATCATCCCCAGGTCGGTGTAGATGACACCGGCGCCGTTGCAGCTCGGGCAGGCGCCCTCGGAGTTGGCGCTGAACAGCGCCGGCTTCACCCCGTTGGCCTTCGCGAACGCCTTGCGGATCGGGTCGAGCAACCCGGTGTACGTGGCCGGGTTGCTGCGCCGCGAGCCACGGATCGCGCCCTGGTCGATCGACACCACGCCGGCACCGGCGGGGATCGACCCGCGTACGAGTGAACTCTTGCCGGACCCGGCGACACCTGTGACGACGACGAGCACCCCGAGCGGTACGTCGACATTCACGTCCTGGAGGTTGTTGGCGGTCGCGCCGCGGATCTCCAGTTTGCCGGTGGGTGTGCGTACCGTCTGCTTGAGAGCGGCCCGGTCGTCCAGGTGGCGACCGGTGCTGGTGCCGCTGGCCCGCAGACCCTCCAGGTCGCCCTCGTAGCAGACGGTGCCGCCGTCCGTGCCGGCGCCGGGCCCGAGGTCGACGACGTGGTCGGCGATGGCGATGGCCTCCGGCTTGTGCTCCACGACCAGGACCGTGTTGCCCTTGTCGCGCAGTTGGAGCAGAAGCTTGTTCATCCGCTGGATGTCGTGCGGGTGCAGCCCGATCGTCGGCTCGTCGAAGACGTAGGTGACGTCGGTGAGTGAGGAGCCGAGGTGGCGGATCATCTTGGTGCGCTGCGCCTCGCCACCGGAGAGGGTGCCCGACGGCCGGTCGAGCGAGAGGTAACCCAGCCCGATCGCCTCGAACGAGTCGAGGAGGTGTTGCAGCCCCGCCAGCAGCGGGGCCACCGACGGGTCCTCGATCTCCCGGACCCAGGCGGCGAGATCACTTATCTGCATCGCACAGGCGTCGGCGATGTTCTTTCCCTTGATCTTCGACGACCGGGCCTCCGGGCCGAGCCGGGTGCCGGCGCAGTCGGGGCAGGTCGTGAAGGTCACCGCCCGCTCCACGAAGGCGCGGATGTGCGGCTGCAACGCGTCGATGTCCTTGGCGAGGAAGGACTTCTGGATCGACGGGATCAGCCCGGAGTACGTCAGGTTGATCCCGTCGACCTTGATCTTGGTGGGCTCCCGGTACAGCAGGTCGTGCTGCTCCCGCTTGGTGTACTTGGCGATCGGCTTGTCCGGGTCGAAGTAGCCGCAGCCGCGGAAGATCCGGCCGTACCAACCCTCCATGCTGTAACCCGGGATCGTGATCGCGCCCTCGTTCAGCGAGCGGCTGTCGTCGTAGAGCGCCGACAGGTCGATGTCGGTGACCGACCCCATGCCCTCGCAGCGCGGGCACATCCCGCCGAGCCGGGTGAACGTCGCCTTCTCGGTCTTCGTCCTGCCGGCACCCCGCTCGACCGTGATCGCACCGGTGGCCTTCACCGACGGGACGTTGAAGGAGTACGCGTTGGGCGAGCCGATCTGCGGCTGCGCGAGGCGGCTGAACAGGATGCGCAGCATCGCGTTGGCGTCGGTGGCGGTGCCCACTGTGGACCGGGCGTTGGCCCCCATCCGCTCCTGGTCCACGATGATCGCCGTGGTCAGGCCGTCCAGCAGGTCGACGTCGGGCCGTGCCAGCGTCGGCATGAAGCCCTGCACGAACGCGCTGTACGTCTCGTTGATCATCCGCTGCGACTCGGCGGCGATGGTGCCGAACACCAGCGAGCTCTTGCCGGAGCCGGAGACACCGGTGAACACCGTCAGCCGCCGCTTCGGGATCTCGACGCTGACATCCCTGAGGTTGTTGACGCGTGCGCCCTGCACGCGGATCAGGTCGTGGCTGTCGGCAACGTGCGGCGCGGACGGCTGGGGGGCCGTGCTCATCGTGTCTCCATCTGTCGGGCCGGACGGCTCAGCGCACTTGCTGGATGCGGATCATATTGCCCGCCGGGTCCCGGAAGGCACAGTCGCGTACGCCGTACGGCTGCTCGGTCGGCTCCTGGACGACCTCGGCGTCGCTGGCCGCCAGCTTGTCGAAGGTGGCGTCCAGGTCGGTGGTGGCCAGGTTGACGCCGAAGTAGCTGCCCTTGGCCATCAGCTCGAGGATGGTCTGCCGCTCGTCGTCGGTGATGCCGGGATTGGCGGCCGGCGGGTGCAGGACGATGGCGGTGCTGGGCTGGCCCACCGGCCCGACCGTGATCCACCGCATCCCCTCGTACCCGACGTCGAGGCGGACCTCGAAGCCGAGGATGTCGCGGTAGAAGGCCAGCGAGGCCTCCGGGTCGGTGTGCGGAAGGAAGCTTGAGTGAATGGTGATGTCCATGGCCGTCACGCTAGTTGCGCTTCGGTGACCTGCGCTTCTCGATTCCTGATCGGTCTGGTCACCTGCTTCTCCACGCACGACGGCATTCCCGCCGTCGCCTGCCCCACCTGCCGTCGGTAGACGCTCGGTGGCACGCCGACCAGCTCGGTGAAGCGGGTGCTGAAGGTGCCCAACGACGAACAGCCGACCGCGAAACAGACAGCGGTGACGCTGAGGTCGCCACGACGCAGCAGAGCCATCGCCCGCTCGATGCGCCGGGTCATCAGGTAGCTGTAGGGAGATTCGCCGTAGGCGAGGCGGAACTCCCGGCTGAGGTGCCCGGCCGACATGTGCGCGCCCCGGGCGAGCGCCTCGACGTCGAGCGGCTGCGCGTATTCCCTGTCGATCCGGTCGCGGACCCGGCGCAGCCGCGCCAGGTCGGCGAGGCGCTGGGTCGCATCGGCTTTGGTGCTCACCTGGGAAATCGTGCCACAACCCACCGACAACCAGCCGGTCGCCGGGCCCGGGCGGGGGCCGGGGAGCCTGGTCAGCCGGCCTCGCGGCGGGCGCGGGCCCGGCGCCTCCCTTCGTGCATGGCCTGCACCCGGGCCACCGGGATGGTCCGGCCCTCGGCGACCAGGTCGGCCGGGAGCGGCTGCGGCGCCGGCATCAGCGCGGCCCACGGATCACCGTCGCCGAGCAGCGACGGCGCGGTCCGGATGGTGAAGTCGGCAGGGGTCACCTCGGTCAGGTCGGCCCAGTCGACCGGGAAGGAGACCGGCATCCCGGGGCGCAGCCGAGGGCTGTACGTCGCCACCACCGTCGCGCCACCCGCGCGGGTGGCGTCCACGAAGACCCGGCCACCCCGGTCCTCCTTGATGTACGCGGTGGTGGCCAGCGCCGGGTCGAGCCGCTCGGCGCGAACCGCGAGCGCCCGGGTGGCGGCGGCCAACTCCTCCGCGCCGGGTCCGTCGGCGACCGGGACGAAGACGTGCACCCCCTTGGCGCCGCTGGTCTTGACCGCACCGGCCAGGCCGGCGTCGGCGAGTGCCTGGCGGACCAGCAGGGCCGCCTCGACAGCCGCCCGGAAGCCGTCACCCTCCGGCGGGTCCAGGTCGATCACCAGGTGCGTCGGACGGTGCAGGTCGGCGGTGGTGGCCAGCGTCGGGTGGTACTCCACAGCCCGCTGGTTGGCGAACCAGAGCAGGGTGCGCCGGTCGTCGCAGAGGGCGTACGAGATCTCCCGGTGCGACGCCTCCGCCCACACCGGCACCCGGCGCACCCAGTCCGGGGTGTAGCGAGGCAGGTTCTTCTGCATGAAGGGCGGCTGGCCGGGGCGGACCCGGATCACCGACAGCGGGCGGTCCCGCAACTGGGGAAGGATCCGCCCGCTGACGGCGTCGAGGTAGTCGACCAGGTCTCGCTTCGTCGCGTCGTCGCGGTCGGACAGCGGCTGGTCCAGGTTGGTCAGGGCCACGCCGTCCCGGGTTTCGTCGGCCTCACTCACCCGACCACCCTCCCGGCCCCGGTGCCGTCGGTCAACCGGACGCGGCGCTTCGGTACGGATCGACTTCGGCGCCCACCGCGGCCGGACCCGACGGATCGGCCGTCGACAACGGTCCGGTCGGGCGTCCGGGCAGGGTGGTTGGCCGTCCGGGCAGGGTGGTGAGCGCCACCAGCCAGGCGGCGACCACCAGACCGGCGGCCACGGCGAACGCGGTCCGGTAGCCACCGGCGAGCGCGGCGCTCTCAGCCCAGCCGGCGGCCCGCAGCCCGTCGCTGCGGGCGGCGGCCAGGGTGGCCAGCGCGGCCAGGCCGACCGCCCCACCCACCTGCTGGGTGGTGTTGGCCAGACCGGAGGCGAGCCCGGCGTCCGTGTCGGTAGCACCGACCATGGCCAGTGTGGTGACGGCCGGCAGGGTCAGGCCGCCGGCCATACCGAAGATCAGCATCGCCGGGAGCACTGCGGTGAGGTAGGCCCCGTCGGCGGGCAACCGGGCGAGCAGCAGGAAGCCGACGACGGCGAAGCCGAGCCCGGTCAGCAGCACGGTCCGGGCGCCCCAGCCGGCGATCAGCCGACCGGCCAGGCCGAGCGACACCACCGCGATCACCACCGGGGTGGGCAGGAAGGCCCAGCCGGTAGCGGCGGCGTCCAGGCCGTGCACCAGTTGCAGCTCCACGGCGAGCAGGAACTGGAAGCCGAAGTACGCGCAGACCATGAGGAACTGCACGGCGTTCGCCGCCACCAGACCCGGGACGCGCAGCACCCGGGCCGGCACCAGCGGGGTCGCCGCCGTCCGTTGGCGCAGCACGAACGCGCCGAGCAGCAGCGCCGCGAGGGCGAGGGCGCCGAGGGTACGCGGACTGGTCCAGCCGTGTTCGCCGGTGCCCACGATGCCCAGCACGGCGGCCATCAGGCCGGCGGTGACGAGCAGCGCGCCGGGCAGGTCCAGGCCGGCCCGCAGGCCGCTGCCCCGTTCGGCCGGGAGCCGGCGGATGGCCGCGAGCAGGATGGCCGCCCCGATCGGCAGGTTGACCAGGAAGATCGCCCGCCATCCGGCCGCCTCGGTGAGCACTCCGCCGGCGACGGTGCCGACCGACGCGCCGGCCGCGCCGGTGAAGCTGAACACGGCGATCGCCCGGGCCCGTTCGGCGGGTTCGGGGTACAGCCGGACGATCATGCCAAGGCTTACCGCCATGGCCAGCGCTCCACCGACACCCTGACCGAAGCGGGCGGCGACGAGCAACGTCGGGCCGGTGGCGAGCGCGCAGGCAAGCGAGGCCACCGTGAACAGCGCGACGCCGGCCAGGAAGACCGTCCGCCGGCCGAGCAGGTCGCCGAGTCGGCCGGCGAGCAGCAGCAGCCCGCCGAACGCGACAAGGTACGCGTTGACCACCCAGGCCAGGCCGGCGGCGGTGAAGCCCAGATCGCGTTGGACGGCCGGCAGTGCCACCGCCACGACGGTGCCGTCCAGAATGATCATCAGGCTGCCGGCGCAGAGCACGAGCAGCGCGGGCCAGCGGGAGGGGACGACCCGTTCCATGAAACTCCTCCTTGGTGCACGGTTTGTTACCGAGGCCATGGTCTGTGACCATGAACCGGAGCGGAAGGAGGCACTCTGATGTCCCAGGGGAACAGCGATGTGTCCGCGCTGGTAGCGGCCGAGGTGGCCTGCGCGGCCGAGAACATCCCGTTCACCCCCGGGCAGGCTCGGGCCTGCACCGTCCGGGAGGTGCTCGACCGGGTCGGCGGCAAGTGGAGCATCAGCATCCTGGTGGCCGCCTCGCACGGTCCGGTGCGCTTCACCGAGCTGGAGCGGCACATCGAGGGGATCAGTCGCCGGATGCTCACCCTGACGCTGCGCAACCTGGAGCGCGACGGCCTGCTGCACCGCACCGTCTATCCGACAGTTCCGCCCAAGGTCGAGTACACCGCGACCCCGATGGCGCTGGAGCTCTACGAGTCGCTGGTGGCGCTGACCGCTTGGGCCGAGCGGCACCGACGCGCCATCGCCGAGGCGCGGACCAGGTACGACGCCGAGCACGCCGGATAAACCCGACAGTGGTGTGGTGAACGCCACCGCTTCCCTCTGACCGATCGGTCAGGGTCTGACCGATCGGTCAGGCATGCTGGTTGCGGGAGGTGGACCGGCCATGGTCAGAGCGGTGTCCGACACGCACGGTGAGATTCTCGCCGCGGCGGCTCGGCAGTTCACGGTGACCGGCTACCGGGGCACCTCCCTGCAGGACATCGCCCGTGAGGTCGGTTGCTCCAAGGCCACGGTGCTCTACCACTTCGCCAACAAGGAAGCCCTGCTCGCCGAGCTGATGGCTCCGGCGATCGGCGTACTGCGGGACCTCGACGACCGACTCACCGGCCTGACCGGCTCAGCCGCCCAGGAGGTCGCCGCACAGGGCTTCGTCGACCTCGCGGTCCGGTTCCGGCGGGAGATCGCCGTGCTGCGCGGCGAGTTCCCGGAACTGCTGTGCCAGCCGGCCTTCGCGCACATCCAGCAGATCTCCGACCGGCTGCGGGACGCGTTGGCCGGGCACTCCGAACGGCCCGGCGCGCGGATCGCCGCACTGGTGCTGCTCGCCGGGATCTCCGAGGCGTGCGGCGAGTTCGCCGACATCGCCGACGACGACCTGCGATCCGCCCTGCTCACCCTGGTCCGGCGGGCCGTCGAACCCGTCGACGCAGCCCTGCCCCAACAACCCACGACCGAGGACAAGGACTCCTGATGGCCACCCTGCTCTACCGGCTCGGCCGGGGCGCGTTGCGCCGGCGACGGCTCGTCGTCGCGCTCTGGCTCGTCGTACTCGTCGTCGCCGGCCTGGCCGCGGCGACCCTGCGCGGCCCGACGGCGAGCAACTTCACAATGCCCGGTACCGAGAGCCAGCGCGCGCTCGACCTGCTCAGCGAGCAGTTCCCCGCGGCCAGCGGCGCCACCGGCACCATCGCGGTCAAGGCACCGGCCGACGGTCAATTGGCCACCCCCGAGGGGCAGGCCGTGGTGCAGGAGCTGGTCCAGGAGGCCTCGACACTGCCCGGCGTGGTCGGCGCGGTCAACCCGTTCCAGGTCGGCGCGGTCTCGCCCAACGGCCGGTACGCGCTGGTCCAGGTCCAGTTCGCGACCGGCGGCGACGAGGTGACCGACGAGCAGCGCACCGCGTACGAGGAGGTCGGCGCTTCCGTCGAGGCGAAGGGCTGGCAGGTTGCCCCGGGCGGCGAGGTGCTCGGTGGTGAGCCGGAGATCGGTTCGACCGAGGCGATCGGCGTACTGGTTGCCGCGATCGTCCTGATCATCACGTTCGGTTCACTGGTCGCCGCCGGAATGACAATGCTCAACGCGCTGATCGGCGTGGGCGTCGGCATGGCCGGTCTGTTCGCGCTGAGCGGCGTCATCGAGTTGACCAGCACCGCGCCGATCCTGGCGCTGATGCTCGGCCTCGCCGTCGGCATCGACTACTCGTTGTTCATCACCTCCCGGCACCGACAGAACCTGCTCGAAGGCCTGTCCCCGGAGGAGGCGGTCGGCCGCGCGGTGGGCACCGCCGGTTCCGCAGTGGTCTTCGCGGGCGCCACAGTGGTCATCGCCCTCGCCGGGCTGGCCGTGGTGAACATTCCGTTCCTCACCGTGATGGGTCTCGCCGCCGCCGGCACCGTCACGATCGCCGTGCTCGTCGCGATCACCCTCCAGCCGGCACTGCTCGGCTTCGCCGGCAACCGGGTACTGCCGCGCCGGCTGCGTTCCACGGTTGCCGCCGCCGCCCCGGGCGAGCCCGTGGGCGAAGAGACGCTGCCGGCCGAGGACCGCTCCGGGTTCGGCTTCCGCTGGGCGCGGTTCGTCACCCGCTTCCGGGTGCCGGTCATCCTGGTCTCGTTGCTCGGCCTGGGGCTGCTCGCGCTGCCCACGCCGGACATGCGGCTGGCCCTGCCGGACGCCAGCACGGCGACGGAGGGCTCACCGGCCCGGGTGGCGAGCGACCTCACCACCGAGGGCTTCGGTCCGGGCTTCACCGGCCGACTCGCGGTGGTCGTCGCGGGCGACGACGCGCAGGCGACAGCGGCTGCCGTGCCGCAGGTGACCGCGATGATCCAGCGCACCGAGAACGTCCTGGCCGTGGCGCCGCCGCAGCTGAGCCCGGACGGTAAGACCGCCCTGCTCGGCGTGATTCCGAAGACCGGCCCGACCGACGAGGCCACCGAGACCCTGGTGCACGACGTGCGCGACGCGGTCGGCGGGGTCAAGGGCGTCGAGGTGCTGCTCACCGGTGCCACAGCGGTCGGTATCGACGTCTCGGAGAAGCTCTCGGACGCGCTGCCGATCTACCTGCTGCTGGTCGTCGGGCTGTCGGTGCTGCTGCTGATGCTGGTGTTCCGCTCGCTGCTGGTGCCGCTCAAGGCGGCGCTGGGCTTCCTGCTCACCGTGGCCGCCACGTTCGGCATCACGGTGGCGATCTTCCAGCAGGGTCACCTCGCCGACCTGGTCGGCCTGGACACGCCGGCCCCGCTGGTCAGCTTCCTGCCCATCCTGCTGATCGGCATCCTGTTCGGGCTGGCCATGGACTACGAGGTGTTCCTGGTCTCCCGGATGCGGGAGGACTTCGTCCACGGCGACACCGCGCGTGAAGCCACGATCAGCGGCATGGGCCACGGTGCCCGGGTGGTCACCGCCGCCGCGCTGATCATGATGTCCGTCTTCGGCGGCTTCGTGTTCCTCGACGACCCGATCATCAAGTCGATGGGCTTCGCGCTCGCCATCGGCGTGGCCATCGACGCGTTCGTGGTCCGGATGACCATCGTGCCGGCGGTGATGTCCCTGCTCGGCGACCGTGCCTGGTGGCTCCCCCGCTGGCTCAACCGCGCCCTGCCCAACGTGGACATCGAGGGCGAGGGCCTGCGCGAGCACCTGGAGGACCGGAGCCCCACGCGGGTCTGAGGCCCACCCGGTCGATCATGGAGTTGTGGTGTCCGGATTGCCCCGGCCCGGGGCGTTGGTCCGGCACCACAACTCCATGATCGGCGCGGGCCGATGCGGTCAGACCCCGGCCGGGTACGTTTCCATCTCGCCCGGGGTGGCCGGCACCGGCAGCGGGTGCAGCGCGCTCGTCTCGTCGCACCAGATGAAGGCGTCGTACCTGTCGCCCAGCCGCGTCGGCACGTAGTTGCCCCAGGACTCGAAGGACGGGTCGTAGACGACCCCGATCGCCCGGTGGTCCACCGTGTCGGTCACCCAGCCCGGCTGGTCGTCACCGCCGAAGATCAGCACAGCCCGGTCCGGCATCAGCTCGTGCAGCCGCCGCTCAACGGAGCCCTCCCGAGCCGGTGGTACGACCATCGGCTCCGGCGGTGAGCCCCACCGGGGGGCGGCGATCACCGTGCCCCGGTAGCTGCCGAAGCCGATCAGCGCCACCGCGTCGTCGCCGTGCCGTTCCCGGGCCAACTGACCAATGTTGACCATCCCGTCCGCGGCCATGTCGGTGGCCCGCGCATCCCCGACGTGCGTGTTGTGGGCCCAGACGATGCCCCGGGCGTCCGGGCCGTACCGGTCGAGCAGCCGGTCCAGGGTGTCCTGCATGTGGGTGTCCCGGATGTTCCACGAGTCGGGCCCGCCGGCGACCATCGCCCGGTAGTACCGTTCCGCGCCGGCCACCACCTCGGCGTTCTGCCAGGCCGAGAAGCGATCCGGCCCGTCGGAGAGGGCATGCTCGCGGGTCCGGGCGAGCAGCCGGACCACCTCCTCCTCGCACCGGGCGGAGACGAACCTGGACGCCGCGCCGTACTCCTCGACCCGCTTGCCGTACGGCTCGAAGCAGCGGTACGCGTCCTGCGCCGCCTCAAGCGACTTCGGGTCCTCCTCCCCCAGGTAGTCGAAGATCGCCTGCATCGACTCCCAGAGGCTGTACACGTCGAGCCCGTGGAACCCGGCGCGTCGTTCCTCCGGCCGCTCCAGATTCCAGGCCCGCAACCAGTTGGCGAACCGGGCCACCTCGGCGTTGGCCCACATCCAGGTCGGCCACCGCTCGAACTGGTCGAGGGCGAGCTGTGGCTGGAGCGCGCCGTCGGGTGCGGCGGTCACCGACCGGTGCACCCGGTCACAGTCGGGCCAGTCGCCCTCCACGGCGACGAAGGAGAAGCCGCACTCCGCGATCAAGCGGCGGGTGAGCTGCTCCCGCAGCCGGTAGTAGTCGTAGCTGCCGTGGGTGGACTCGCCGATCATCACCACCCGGGCGTCCCGGACGCGTTCCAGCAACGGGTCGAAGTCGCTCGGCGCGCCGAGCCGCTGAACCAGCATGCAAGCGGCTACCCGACCGCCGCTGGCACAAACCGTGGGCGCGTCGCGGGCCGACACGCCGACCGCCGGACCGTCTCAGGCACCGGCCAGGACGGTGTACGTCCACCGCGAGCGGGTAGCCGGCCGACATGACCGTCACCGGCGTTCAGTTGCAGGAGTACCTGGCCGGGCTCGACTACCCGGTCTCCCGAGAGGACCTGGTCCGCTGGGGCCAGGAGAACGGGGCCAGCACCGCCCTGTTGCAGATGTTGCAGGCCCTACCGCCGGAGCAGTTCAACTCCCCCGACGAGTTGAACGCCGCCCTGACCACCCCCACCTGACCTCGGTGATCATGAAGTTAGCGGCGCGACACGCCGGGCCGGACGGCGCTAACTTCATGATCACCAGGGTCTAAGGGGGCCGGGGGTCAGGGGAGGGGAATTGTGCGGGATTCGGTTCGGGCGGTTTCGGCGGCGGCGAGGATGCCGACGATCTCACGGCCGAAGTGCACGTCACAGCGGTGGTCGCGGGTGCCGGCCCGGACCTGCTCGACGAGCTGGTCGATCGCGACGCCGAACGCCGTGGCGGCGTCGTTCTCGCCGAACGGGACGGTCTCGATGCCGTTCTCGCCGTAGAACACGAACTCCCTGGCCATCGACTCCGGCGGGGCGTCCAGGGCGAGCGAGGCGCTGCTCGTGGCGCCGCCCTCGTGGGTGAGCAGCAGGTGCACCATGCCGTTCGGCCCGTCCATCGCCGCCACCTGGGTCACCCGGCCCAGCACCGGCAGGAGAATGGACAGCGCGTGCGGGGCGATGTCCCAGAGCGCACCGTGCTCCCGACGCCACAACGAGCCGCCGTACGGGCTGCCGTCCTGGAAGATCGAGGCGAACGCGGTGGTCCGACCGTGCTGCCAACCGCCGGCGGCAGCGGTGGCGGCGAGGAACGCTGTCACGTTCGGCTGGAACCGTTGGGTGAAGAAGACGACCGAGGCGACCCCGGACTCGTCGGCGGCGGCCACCACCCGGTCGGCGTCCTCCACGCTGAGCGCCAGCGGCTTGTCCAGCAGCAGGTGCCGCCCGGCCGAGGCGGCCCGGACCGCGATGTCGGCCTGGACGTCCGGCGGCAGCGCGACAGCGACCGCCTCGCACTGCTCGATCAGCGCGTCGACGTCGGCGTACGCCGGCACGCCGTACCGCTCGGCCAGCGCGGAGGCCCGCTCCGGGTTGCGGCCCCACACCCCGACCAACTCCGCGTCCGGATGGGCGTGCAACGCCTTCCCGTGCGTCTCGATCGCCCAGTGACCGGTGCCGAACAAGCCGAATCGCAGCACGTGTACCTCCGCCGTTTTTTCCCGCACCGCGGCAACGCCACGGGCCTGATCCACGCTAGTCGCCCCGGTGGTCACGACGGCGGCGGGTTGGACCAATCGAAGCAGCTCACCGCCGTTCCGGGCCCGCCGCAACGTCAGGTCCGAATGCCGCCAGACACCCCCGGTGCGGCGAGGGAGTCTCGACGCATGCCAACCACGAATCCGGCGATGACCAGCGGTGTCGCGACGTTTGAACACTGGTACGACTTCACCGAGGGCGGCCCCGTGCACAGTGCGCTGCTGCCGTTTCCGGCGACGGACCCCGCGCCGTTCGAGCTCGCTCGTTGGTCGGTCGCCCCGCACACCTCCAACGACCTCGATGTCCACCGGTCCCGCGAGGTGTGGATCATCGTGTCCGGAACCGGCACCGTGACGTTCGGCGACCAGACGGCCGTGTTGCGGGCCGGCGACGTCGTGGCGTTCGACAGCAGGGTGCCGCACCGGATTCGCAACGACGGGCCGGATCCGTTGAGTGCCGTCTCCGTCTACTGGATGCGAGCAGGCGACTGACGCCTCCGCGGACAGCGGCAGCCGGCGCGCGTCACACGCGGAGAGGCAGAGCACCCGTTTACTACGACGGTTAGTAGGCTGTGCCGGTGACCGAGGCAACGACCGGGTGGTGCCGGTGACCAGCGTGGGCGCCAACTCGCCGGTGGATGGGATCGTCGCGACAGTGCCGATCGTGCTGTCCCTGCTCGTGGCGGTGTGGGCGCTGGTGGCGGCGGTACGCCACCGGCCACCGGACCGGGTGCAGTTCGTCGGTCTGGCCGTACTCGAACTGGCGTTGCTGGTGTTGAGCGTGCTGGCCCTGGTCGCGGTCGGCGGCGGGGACCGGCCCGGCGAGCCCGGCGCCTTCTTCGGCTACCTGGTCACGCTTGTGTGCCTGCCACCGTTGGCCTGGGTGCTGGCCCGGATGGAACCGACCCGCTGGGGCTCGGCGATCGTCTGCGCGGTCTGCCTGGTGACCCCGGTGGTGGTGGTCCGGTTGCAGCAGACCTGGGAGATGCTCGGTGGTTGAGACAGAGCCGGCCCCCCGGCGTACGAACTCCGGCCCCGGTCGGCTGCTGATCGCGGTCTACCTGCTCTTCGCCATCGCGGCCACGAGTCGGGCGGGGCTGCAGATCGCCACCAAGTTCGACGAGGCGCCGGTGGCGTACCTGCTCTCCGGGGTGGCCGCGCTCATCTACATCGTGGCGGCGGTGGGGTTGGCCCGCGCCGGGCACACCGGCCGACGGGTCGCGCTGGCGTGCTGCTCGGTGGAGCTGGTCGGGGTGGTCGCGGTCGGCGTCCTGAGCCTTGTCGACAAGGAACTCTTCCCGGACGAGACGGTCTGGTCGCAGTTCGGCAGCGGGTACGGCTACATCCCGCTGGTGTTGCCGGTGCTCGGCCTGATCTGGCTCTGGCGCACCCGCCGCGACCCGGCCTGACCGGCCGGGCCGCGTGACGAGGGCGCGCGTCAGTCCCGTGGGCCGCCGGCGACGTAGATGACCTGACCGGAGACGAACCCGGCACCCTCGCTGGTCAGGAACGAGATGGTGTGCGCGACGTCCTCCGGGAACCCGGGGCGACGCACCGGGATCTCGGCCGCCGCGTGCTTCTTGAAGTCCTCGAAGTCGACCTTCATCCGGGCGGCGGTGGCCGCTGTCATGTCGGTGACGATGAACCCGGGCGCGACCGCGTTGACTGTCACCCCGAACGGCCCCAGCTCGATGGCGAGCGTCTTGGTGAAGCCCTGGAGGCCGGCCTTGGCGGCGGCGTAGTTCGCCTGCCCCCGGTTGCCCAGCGCGGAGGTGCTGGACAGGTTGACGATCCGCCCCCACTTGCGGTCCACCATGTGCTTCTGGGCGGCCTGGCTGAACAGGAACGCGCCGCGCAGGTGCACCCCCATCACCGTGTCCCAGTCGGCGTTCGTCATCTTGAACAGCAGGTTGTCGCGGAGCACACCGGCGTTGTTGACAAGCACCGTGGGCGCGCCCAGTTCGGCGGCGACCCGCTCGACGGCGGCCTCGACCTGGTCCCGGTCGGACACGTCGGCGCCCACCCCGAGCGCCCGGCCGCCCGCACCGGCGATGGCGTCCACCGTCTCCTTGGTGGCGGCCTCCTCGATGTCGACCACGGCGACGGCCATTCCGTCGGCGGCCAACCGCCGGGCGGTGGCCGCGCCGATGCCGCGCGCGGCTCCGGTGACGATGGCGACGCGGGGCTCCTCCGACATGATTACCTCCCGGTAACGTGGGGTCGATCGGAGGAGCTTAACGTCAGAACCCCCGACCCCGGCATAGGCGAATCCACCGGTATCCGTGCCCGGAAACCTTCACCGCGCCGAGCTTGCCCAACTCGCCGTAGCCGCGGTCGGTGAGCACGTCGATAGGCATGTCGGCCTCCGGTTCGAGACTGCTCAGGTCCACCTCGACGTCGTCGGTGCCCAGGTTGTGCACGAAGACCATCGTCCCGGTCGGCCCGTCGGCCCGGTGCGCCAGCACCCCGGCCGGCATCGCCACGTCGATGTGGGTGGTCGAGCCGGAGCCGATCTCGGGGGCCTCCCGCAGGGTACGGATCATGCGCTCGAACCAGGCCAGCAGCGACTTCGGGTCGCCGCGCTGGGCGGTGACGTTGACGTTCTGGTAGCCGAACTCACCCTTGTCGATCACCGGGCGGACCAGCTTCTCCGGGTCGGCGGTGGAGAAGCCGGCGTTCGGCTGGTACGACCACTGCATCGGGGTACGGATCGCATCCCGGCCGTGCAGCGACAGGTCCTCGCCCATCCCGATCTCCTCGCCGTAGCGCAGCACCGGCGTGCCGCGCATGGAGAACTGCAGCGCGTACGCCAGCTCGATGCGCCGCCGGTCGTTGCCGAGCATCGGGGCGAGCCGGCGACGGATGCCCCGGTCGTAGATGCGCATGTTCTCGTCCGGGCCGAACTGCTCGTACACCTGGTTGCGTTGTTCGGTCGTCAACCGGGACAGGTCGATCTCGTCGTGGTTGCGCAGGAAGGTGGCCCACTGCCCGCCGACGGGCAGCTTCGGGGTGTCGCGCAACGCCTCGATGAGCGACTCCGGGTCCTGGCGGGCCAGGGCGAGAATGAGCCGGCCGTTGAGCATGAAGTCGAAGAGCATGTGGATCCGGTTGCCGGAACCGCTGCCGTCGCCGAAGAACGTCGGGAGCGCATCGGGCTCGACGTTGGCCTCGGCCAGCAGGACGGCGTCGCCGCGCCGCCACTGCACGTGCTGGCGCAGGTCGGAGAGGAACTCGAAGTCCTTCGGCGAGTTCGGGTTGCCCGGCTCGGTCAGCTCGATGATGAACGGCACCGCGTCCATCCGGAAGCCGGAGACCCCGAGCTGGAGCCAGAACGACATGATCTTCTTGACCTCGGCCCGGACCTGCGGGTTGGCGAAGTTGAGGTCCGGCTGGAACTTGTAGAACCGGTGGTAGAACCACGCCTTGGCGGTCCGGTCGTAGCTCCAGGTCTCCTTCTGCTCGCCGGGGAAGACCATGCCCTGGTGCCGGTCGTCCGGCTCGGTGTCGGACCAGACGAACCAGTCCCGGTACGGCGAGTCCGGCGACGAGCGGGCGGACTGGAACCACGGGTGCTCGTCGGAGGTGTGGTTGACCACCAGGTCGATGATCACCCGGATGCCCCGGTTCTGGGCCTGGTGCAGCAGCTCGGCGAAGTCGCCGAGGGTGCCGAAGCGCGGGTCGACGTTGTAGAAGTCGGTGACGTCGTAGCCGTCGTCGCGGTTGGGCGACGGGTGGATCGGGTGCAGCCACAGGCAGGTCACCCCGAGCCGGGCCAGATAGTCGAGTCTCCCGATCAGCCCCCGGATGTCACCGACCCCGTCGCCGTCGGAGTCGGCGTACGTGTCGATGTCGAGGCAGTAGACGACGGCTTCGGAATACCAACGGTCACCCATGCCGGAGGAACATCTCCGATCGATCACCGCGGCAAACCCTTGGTTATCGTGCCGGTCATGGAAAACGACCTCGTACCGCCGAGCGAGCCGCTGGACTGGTCCGCGGGCAGCTGGCTGCACCCACCGGTACGCGTCGAGCAGGGCCCGGCCAACCACCTCGTCGTCGAACCGGCGGCGGAGAGCGACCTCTGGCGGCAGACCAGCTACGGCTTCGTCCACGACGACGGCCCGGCGCTGCTGGCACCGCTGCCGGTCGGCACCGCCATGGAGGTGAGTTTCCGGCTCGACTTCGCTGCGCAGTTCGACCAGGCCGGCGCGCTAGTCCGGGTCGACGAACGAACCTGGACCAAGGCCGGCGTCGAGCTCAGCGACGGCGAGCCGCAGCTCGGCGCGGTGGTGACCCGCGAGTTCTCCGACTGGTCGGTGGCGCCGGTGCCGCAGTGGTCGGGCCGGGAGGTGACCGTCCGGGTCAGCCGGGCCGGTGACGCGCTTACCGTCCGCGCCCGCGCCGACGACGAACCGTGGCGGCTGGTCCGGCTCGCCCCACTGGACCCGGCGGCCGAGGCGGTGGCCGGCCCGTTCTGCTGCGCGCCGTCGCGCGCCGGCCTGACAGTGGTGTTCACCGGCTGGCGGCAGGGGCCGGCGGACACCGCGCTGCACCCGGAGGTGTAACGACTGCTCCGGGGGGTATGACCGTACGATCCCGAGCACCGACGCGGAAGGACGACAATGGCGTACGCCCAGAGCGGCGACCCGTCCCAGTTCACCGGTCTGACCGGGTGGGTGGCCGCCGTGATCGAGGCGATGGGCCCGGTGGGCGTGGCGCTGCTTGTGGCGTTGGAGAGCATCGTCCCGCCGATCCCCAGCGAGATCGTGTTGGCGCTCGCCGGTTTCCTGGCCCACGAGGGTCAGTTCAACGTCCTGCTCGTGGGCCTGGCCGCGACTGTCGGTTCGCTTGTCGGCGCGTTGGTGCTGTACTGGCTCGGCGCGGCACTCGGCGAGGAGCGACTGAAGCGGTGGCTGGACCACATCCCGCTTGTCGACAGGGACGACCTGGAGAAGGCCGACAGGTGGTTCGAGCGGCACGGCCGGTGGGCGGTGCTGTTCGGCCGGGTGGTGCCGGTGGTCCGCAGCCTGGTCTCCGTACCGGCCGGGGCCAACCGGATGCCGCTCGGCGAGTTCATCCTGCTCACCACCATCGGTAGCGGCCTCTGGAACGGTCTCATCGTCGGTGCCGGGTACGCGCTGGGAAGCCGTTGGCAGGACGTGGCGCGCTACAGCGACTGGTTCAACTACGCGATCGTCGCGGTCTTCGTCGTCATGGTGGTCACCTGGGTGGTCCGTAAGGTCCGTCGACGCCGGGAGCACGACGACCGGCGGTCGGTGACCGCCGGTCGTTGAACCGCTACCTGTCGGCTGGCGCAGGCGTCGCCTGTGGCCGGCGCAGCACCGCCTGCTCGGCCGCCGACCACAGGCTCGTGGTCGTCAGGTAGATGACCGCGGCGAGCGGCAGCACCAGCGCCACCAGCACCGTCGCGAACGGCAGCAGGGGCAGCAGCCGGGCGAGCACGGCCGCCCCCGGCCCCTCGGTGGGCGTACCGGCCACCGTGCCGACGGCCGCCGACGCCCGCCGTGCCCGTCGCGACGACCACCAGGCCACCGCGAGCAGCACGGCCAGCAGCACGGCGAAGAGCGGGCCGGCCGCCCCGGCCACCCCGTCGCTGAGATGGTGGCCCAGCGGCACCCCGACGAGCCGCTCGTCGAGCAGCCTGGTGCCGCCCTCGTTCGTGGTGAACAGTCGGTACAGCACCAGCAGGAACGGCGCCTGGAGCAGCAGCGGCAGGCAGCCGGCGATCGGGTTCGCGCCGGCCTCCCGGTACAACCCGAACACCTCGCGCTGGAGCTTCGCCGGGTCGTCGGCGTACCGCTGCTGGAGGTCCCGCACCTGCGGGGCGAGCGCCGCGCGGCGCCGCTCGCCGCGGACCTGCGCGACGGTGAGCGGCGAGATCAGCAGCCGGACGGCGATGGTGAACAGCACGATGGCGGCGGCGGTCGCCGTTCCGCCGGCCAGCGGTTCGAGCAGGTCGGTGAGCCAGGACAGGGCCGTGCCGGCAACGCCGACAACGTCGTGCAGTGGTGCGAAGGCAAGCATGGACAACCCCTCGGTCCGATTCCGGTGAGGTCCTCCCCGGGCGGCGTCCGCTCGACGGGGGAACCGGTGACGGCGGGATCGGCCGCGCGGCGGCGTGGCGCTACGCGGCCGAGGGGTGTCCCGGGGCACGGGGACGAGGGCGACCGGGGGCGTCCGGGTCGAGCTGCCGGGGCACTCGCCGTCCACGGGACCGGGCCCGCAGCCCAGCCCACCGCGGCCCGGGGCCGGGCGTGCCGGACCTGCCGAGCACCCGCGCCGCGAGCCCCACGGCGAGCAGCACCAGGGCGGTCAGCGCGGCATTCGCGAGCAGGTCGGTCGGCCGGGCAGCGAGCAGGGTGAGCTGGGCGAACGCGGTAACCCACGCGACCCCGACAAACCCCAGTGGCACCGGCACGGGCCCAGCATAGGACCCGTTGTCACGTCGCCCCGGCGAAACCGCCAGGGTGCCCGAGCACGCCACGTTTCCCGGTGCCACCACGTTGGGTAACCAGACGACGGACCGATGCGGATGGACCGCGGCGGCAGGAACGGACGGTGGGGTCGATGACCGGTCAGGTGGCGGAGGCGCCCGGCGAGATGGCTGCGGCGACCGGATTGCTCACCGTGGGTGTCGAGGAGGAGTTCCTGCTCGTCGACCCGCACACCGGGGCCGCGGTCCCGGCCGTCGACCTGGTGATGGAGCAGGTGCCGGCCGAACTTCGCGGGCAGGTGGAGCGGGAGTTCCAGACCAGTCAGATCGAGATCGGCAGCCCACCTGGGCTGGAGTTGTCGTCGATCCGGCACTCCCTCGGCGTGCTGCGTCGGGCTCTGTCCGACGCCGCCGAGCGGGCCGGCGTACGACTGCTCGCCATCGGCACGGGTCCGGTGGACGGTCCGGTGCCACCGGTGGTGGACAAGCCCCGCTTCGACCGGATGATCGAGCGGTTCCGGCTGCTCGTCCCCGGTCCCGGTAACAACGGCATGCACGTGCACGTCGGTGTCCCCGATCCGGACACCGGTGTGCAGGTCCTCAACCACGTCCGCCCCTGGCTGCCGATGCTGCACGCGGTGACCACCAACTCCCCGTTCGCCGGGGGTGAGGACACCGGCTACGCGAGTTGGCGCTCGGTGGAGTGGGAGCGCTGGCCCTCGGTG
The DNA here is from genome assembly GCF_040649215.1 of Micromonospora sp. NPDC049044. Lineage (NCBI taxonomy): Bacteria > Bacillati > Actinomycetota > Actinomycetes > Micromonosporales > Micromonosporaceae > Micromonospora > Micromonospora sp. NPDC049044. The sequence goes on from NZ_JBEZFA010000033.1 coordinate 45,544, forward strand.
GCGCCGACGCCGTTTCTGGAGTCGCACGAGCACTACCAGCGGCTGATCCGACAGTTGATCTCCAGTGGGGTGATGCTCGACGAGGGGATGCTCTACTGGTACGCCCGGCTGTCGGCGAAGTACCCGACGGTGGAGCTGCGGATCGGTGACGTCTGCCCGTCGGTGGACGACGCGGTGCTTGTCGCCGCCCTGGTCCGGGCCCTGGTGGCCACCGCGATGGCGGATGTCGAGGCCGACCGGCCGGCGTTGCGGACCGACCACCACCTGCTGGTCGGCGCGCACTGGCGGGCCGCACACGACGGCTTGGAGGGCGACGCCGTCGATGTCACCACCGGCGAGCTGCGCCCGGCCTGGGAGCTGCTGGACCGGTTCGTCGAGCGGCTACGGCCGGCGCTTGAGCAGCACGGCGACTGGGCCGAGGTGACCGATCTGCTGGGCGGGTTGCGCCGACACGGCAGCGGAGCGGCCCGGCAGCGCGCGGTGTTCGAGCGCACCGGCCGCCTCACCGACGTGGTGCGGGACGTCGCACGACAGACCCGTGGCTGATCACCGTGGCAGGATGAGCCTGTGGCGCAACGGTTGATCGTCATCGGTGGGGACGCCGCCGGCATGTCGGCGGCGTCGCAGGCCCGACGCCGCCGCGACAGCGACGACCTGGAGATCCTGGTCTTCGATCGGGGTCACTTCACCTCCTACTCGGCGTGCGGCATCCCGTACTGGATCAGTGGTCTGGTGCCCGACCCGGAGGTGTTGATCGCCCGCGACCCGGAGACGTTCCGGACGAAATACGCGATGGACGTCCGGCTGCGCCACGAGGTCACCTCCATCGACCTGGACCGCCGCGAGGTGGTCGCCCGGGACCTGGAGGGCGGCGGCGAGGTCCGCGAGCACTTCGACGACCTGATGTACGCCACCGGCGCGGTGCCGAAGCAGCCGCCCTGGGCGGCCACCGACGCGGGCGGCGTGTTCGGCATGCAGACTCTCGACGACGGTGCGGCGCTGCGCGACTGGCTGGAAGGTGAGCCCCGGCCGCGCCGGGCCGTGGTGGTCGGTGGCGGCTACATCGGCGTCGAGATGGCCGAGGCGTTGATCCAGCGGGGCCTGTCGGTGACCCTTGTCGAGGCGGGCGCCCAGCCCATGGCGACAGTCGACGGCGACATGGCCGAGCTGGTCGCCGAGGCGATGCGTGGCCTGGGGGTGACGATCCGCACCGGCCTGTCGGTGACCGGCCTGGAGCAGCGGGACGGCCGGGTGTCCGCGGTGGTCACGGCCGAGGGGCCGATCCCGACCGACGTCGTGGTCCTGGGCCTGGGAGTACGCCCGAACACCGCGCTCGCCGAGGCTGCCGGTTTCCCGATCGGGCCGACCGGCGGGATCCGGGTGGATCGTCGGATGCGGGTGGCCGGGCTGTCCGGCGTCTGGGCGGCGGGCGACTGCGTGGAGACGTTGCACCGGGTCAGCGGGATGCCGGTGCACGTGCCGCTGGGCACGCACGCCAACAAGCAGGGCCGCGCGGCGGGGATCAACATCGGCGGCGGGTACGCCACCTTCGCCGGCGTGATCGGCACTGCCGTGACCAAGGTCTGCGACCTGGAGGTGGGGCGTACCGGCCTGCGGGAGCGGGAGGCCACCCTGGCCGGCTTCGACTTCGTGTCGGTGATCGCCGAGTCGACGAGCCGGGCCGGCTACTACCCCGGTGCCCGGCCGATGACCGTCAAGTTGATCGCGGAGCGGCCCAGCGGCCGGCTGCTCGGCGCGCAGATCGTCGGTTGGTCCGAGGCGGCCAAACGGATCGACACACTGGCCGTGGCACTCTGGAACGGCATGACGGTGGACGATATGACGTCACTGGACCTGGGCTACGCTCCGCCGTACGCGCCGGTGTGGGATCCGGTGCTCGTCGCCGCCCGGAAGGCGGTCGACGCGCTCGCTGCCCTCGACCGCTGACCGGTGCCCGCCGTGGAGGACCATCCGTGACCCAGACTCCGGCCCGGCCGACGACGCGTCGGCGCCCGACAATGGTCGACGTGGCCCGGCACGCCGGGGTGAGCCTGAAGACGGTTTCCCGGGTGGTGAACGACGAGCCGGTGGGTCAGGAGCTGGTCGGCCGGGTGCTGGCCGCCATCGCCGAGCTGGGCTTCCGGCGCAACGACATCGCCCGCAACCTGCGCTCCCGGCAGCTCAACGCGACAGTCGGGCTGCTCATCGAGGAGATCGCGAACCCGTTCTACGCGACGATCGCCAGCGTCGCCGCCGAGATCGCCGCCGCCCACGGCACGATGCTGATCACCGCCTCGTCGGAGGAGGACCCGGAGCGGGAACGCGCCCTGCTCCAGGACTTCACCCAGCGCCGGGTCGACGGGCTGCTTGTGGTGCCGGCGGGCCTGGACCACTCGTTCCTGCGGCGTGAGGTCGAGCTGGGGATGCCTGTGGTGTTCCTGGACCGGCCGCCGCAGGGGCTGCACGCCGACGCCGTGCTGTTGGACAACCGGGGCGGCAGCCACGCCGCTGTCGGCGCGTTGCTCGACGAGGGGCACCGCCGGGTGGGCATGCTGCTCGGTGCGCCGAGCGTGTCCACGATGCGCGAGCGGTTGGCGGGGGCGCGGGCGGCACTGGCCGCGGCCGGGGTCGCACCTGACGAGTCGCTTGTCTGCGAGCGGCTCATCGCGCCCGAGGAGGCCGGGCGGGCGGTCGCCGCGCTGCTGGACCGGGCGGACCCGCCGACGGCGTTCTTCTGCGCCAACAACCGGCTCACCGTCGGCGCGCTTCAGGAGCTGCACCGCCGGGGCAGCACCGCCGCGCTTGTCGGCTTCGACGACTTCGAGCTGTCCCACCTGATGCCCCGGCCGCTGACCGTCGTCGCCTACGACACCCGGGAGCTGGCGCGGGTCGCCACCGAGCGGTTGTTCCAACGGATCGCCGGCGACGACGACACCCCGCCGTCAACAATCGTGCTCCCCACCAGCCTGCGCCCCCGAGGCCTAACCCCCCCGCGCTGATCCCCACCCCGCCCCGCCCCGACCCCTGCCCCACCCTTGCCCCGACCCCTGCCCCGACCCCTGCGTTGATCATGGAGTTGTGGTGGGTGACAAAGCGCCTGAATCACGTCAAGTCAGGCGCCACAACTCCATGATCGACGCGTGTCAGAGCAGGGCGTCGACCTCGGCACGGCGGGGTGGGTCGGCGCCCCGGCGGGCGCAGGTGAGCGCGGCAACCGTGGCGGCTTGCCGGAGCACCGCGTCCCACTGCTGCTCGGTGACCTCGGCGAGCCGGTCGGCCGGCCGGTCGCCGAGCGCGTCGAGGTCGGCGAGCGCCGCCAGCAGGCCTCCGGTGAACGAGTCACCGGCCCCGACGGTGTCGACAACAGTGGTGCGTACCGCCGGCTGCTCGTGCAGCGATCCGTTCGGAGCGAGCAGCCAGGCGCCCTCACCACCCCGGGTCACCACAGCGCAGGACACCCCGGCGTCGTGCCACTCGGCCAGCACGTCACCCACCGGGCGGCCCGGGTAGAGCCATGCCAGGTCCTCGTCGCTGGCCTTCACCAGGTTCGCGAGGGGCACCTGGCGTCGTACCCTGGCCTGCTCGGCCGCCCGGTCGGTGACGATGCTCGGCCGAAGGTTGAGGTCGATCGAGACGGTGAGCCCGTCGCGGCGGCGTTCCCGGGCGAGCAGGTCCGTCAGCACCCGCGCCCCGGGCGCCAGCGCGAGCGCGAGGGACCCGGTGTGCAGCGCGGTCGCCGGCGTACCGGCCAGGTCGGGCAACTCCCCCGGCGTCCACTGCCAGTCCGCCGTGCCAGTCAGCCGGAACTCGTAGCTGGCCTGACCGGCGGCGTCCAACGTGGCCACCGCCACCGAGGTGGGCTCCGGGGCGTGGACCGCCCAGTCCAGCTCCACCTGGTTGGCGCTCAGGTGCTCGGCGAGCTGCCGGCCGTACTCGTCGTCGCCGAAGCGGGCCAGCAGCCGTACCCGCTGGTCCAGCCGGGCCAGGGTGACCGCCACGTTGGCCGGGGACCCACCCGGCACGGCGCGCTGCCCGTCGGCGCTGACCACCAGGTCGATGAGCGCCTCACCCGCGACCACGATCATGCGGCCACCTCGCCCGGCGCGAGCGGGCCGGGGCCACCGAGCCCGTTGGCCGAGCGGGACAGCAGCACCGCCTGGTATGCGTGGTAGACGTCCGGCCGACCGTGCCAGACCGTGTCGGCGGGCAGGTTCTGTGGGTCCAACTCGTGCCGCCAGCCGGTGGCGTCGACCAGGTAGCGACGCGCGTACGCCCAGAAGACCCGGTACCAGTCGGCGTAGGCGTCGTCGCCGGTGCGCCGGTGCAGGGTCACCGCCGCACCGACGGCTTCGGCGAGCACCCAGTGCATCCGGGAGCGCACCACCGGCCGGTCGTCCCAGTCGATCGTGTAGACGAAGCCGTCCGCGCCGTCCACCGCCCAACCCCGGCGTACGGCGGCGGCGAACAGCTGACGGGCGTCGGCGAGCAGCCAGCGTGGCGGCTGCGGGAGGACCGCCTCCAACTCCAGCAGCAGCCGGGCCCACTCCAGCCAGTGGCCCATTGTCGAGCCGTACGGCCGGAACTGGTCGGCGGGCTGGTCCCGGTTGTAGTCGAGCAGCGGCGCCCAGTCGGCGGTGAAGTGCTCGGGCAGCCGCCAGTCGTGCCGGGCGGCCTCGGTGTGCACCAGGTGGTGGGCGATCCGCAGGGCGCGGTCGGTCCAGTTGGTGTCGCCGGTGGCGGCGGCAGCGGCGAGGAACGCCTCGACCATGTGCATGCTGCTGTTCGCGCCCCGGTAGTCCTCGGTGACCGTCCAGTCCCGGTTCCACGATTCGCGGACCGCGCCCGCCTCGTCGTCCCAGAACCGGTCCCGCACCACGCTCAGCACGTCGGCGAGCAACTCCTGCGCGCCGGGCCGCCCGGCGCGGGCGGCGCTGGACGCGGCGAGCAGCACGAACGCGTGGTCGTAGCCGGCCTTGTGGTCGTCGACGGGCGTGCCCTGCTGGTCCACCGCGCTGAACCAACCGCCGAACCGGCTGTCCCGCAGCAGGGTGCTGAGCGCGGCGATTCCGTGGTCGACCAGGGCGGCGGCGTCCGGGTCGCCGTTGCGGTGGGCGAGGGCGGCGACGTGGGTCATCCGGCAGGTGATCCAGGTGTACACCGGTTCGCCACGGTCCGGAGTGCGGTCGTCGGTCAACCACCAGAAGCCGCCCTCGGCCCGGACCGCGCGACGAGCCGTGTCGAGCAGTGTGCGGGCCTGGCCGGCGAGGAAGTCGTCCAGGTCGGGCAGGTCGGGCGACCCTGCGGGCGCGGGGGTGGTGGTGGCGTCGGATCGGGGCACGTCGCTCATTTCAGCTGGTCACCGTCGGATGGGGAAAGGGACATACGGCCAGGATCGGCGGACGGACCGGGTCTGCGCCGCAAAACCGTCAACGGTACGGCGTGGGGCCGCAGCCACACCGGAGGAACGCGGTGCGTTTCCTCCTGTTTGCCCGTTGACATCGTTGTCACCTCTCAACCCTGCTCCGGCTGCGGTCGACTGTCAATTTCGCTTGCGTCACACCGCAATCTCAGGAGGCGAGCCTGAGGTGATCCCCCCGCTGACGCGACCTCAGCCACGTCCGGCCGGCCCGGCTGCGTTCCCGATTGAAGCCCGACTGAGCCGCCGACAGAGGCCGACGGCCGTCCCCACCGCCCCGGTCAGTAGTAGTTGTCGATCGGCTGACGCGCCTCGTCGAACAACGCCGGCCCCTCGTAGCGGACCGGAGGCAGCGCCGGGGTGGCCGGCTTGACCTCCTCGAACTGCTCGCTGGACAGGGCGTACACCACCCGGCCGAGACCGGAGCGGTCGATCGCTGTCGCGCACATCGGGCAGGGCTGGCAGCTTGTGAACATGGTGGTGCCCGCGGCCACCTCCGGGGCGAGTTCCCGGGCGGCCCAGCGGGCCAGCTTGAGCTCCGGATGCGCGGTGATGTCCGAGTCGGAGACCACAGTGTTGTGGTCCTCGATCAGCACGGTGCCGTCCGCCCCGACAAGCAGCGACCCGAACGGCCGTTCGCCTGACGCACCGGCCCGGCTGGCGATCTCCACGGCGCGGCGGAGAAACCTCTCGTCGTCTGGTGTCATCGGACCTCCTGGGTCTTGGCGTAGGCGGCAACGGCCGCGAGGGTCCGCCAGGCGCGCTCAGGTTGGCGGATCTCGGTCAGGTCGTCGTTGAACGGGTCGAGCACCACCGCCTCCGCGCCGAGCAGCCGGATCTGCTCAAGGTCGGCGATGATCTGGTCGATGGTGCCGACACCGGCTGGCCGGTCCGGGTCGGTGACCGGTTCGCGGGTTTCCTGGAGCGCGATGCGCGGCGTCACCGCCGGTTTGGGGCGGCCCAGTTCGTCGGCGACGGCGCCGAGCCGGCCGACCGCCTCCGTGAGCTTCCCGGGCGTGAACCGCAGCGGGTGCCAGGCGTCGCCGAGTCGGACCGCGCGCCGCATGCCGGCGTCACTGTTGCCGCCGACCCAGAGCGGGATCGCCGGGCTGTCGTAGTCGTCGGTGTGGTGCCAGGCGTCGCGCATCACGCGCAGGTACTCGTCGGTCAGCGCGCCGCGCCGCTGGAACGGCACGCCAAGCGCCTCGAACTCCTGCCGGGCCCAGCCGACCCCGACCCCGAGGACGAGCCGGCCGCCGCTGAGCCGGTTGAGGTTCGCCGCCATCCGGGCGGTGAGCAGCGGGTGCCGGTACGGGACGATGAGCACGGTGGTGCCCAGCTTGACCCGGTGGGTCGCCCCGGCCAGCCAGGACAACGTGGTGAACGGCTCGTAGAACGGCGCAGGATACTGCTCGGCCACGTCCGGGGTGATCGCGATGTGGTCGGAGACCATCAGCAGGTCGAACCCGAGACCCTCGATCGTCAGCGCCCACCGTCGCAGCACGTCGGGGTCGGTGCCCGGGCCGAAGTTCGGGACGTTCACGCCGATCTGCACGTCCCCACGCTAACCACTGTGGATCGACATGTGAACACCATGATCTACCGGCCGAGCCTGGCTGGCCACTCTCCCGGGGTGGCTGGCGGAGTGCGCCGAGCAGCGGTCGCTGCGGCTCGGCCCGCCCTTCCCGCAGGCCTACGCCTCGCTGGCGCTGCCGGCAGGCCTGCCGGACGGCACGGCGGCGGTGCTGAAGCTCCAGTACCCGGACGACGACAGCCGACGCGAAGCAGACGCGCTGGCCCACTGGGACGGCGACGGCGCGATCCGGCTGCTCGCCCACGACCCGGAACGCCGCGCCCTGCTGGTGGAGCGCTGCCGACCCGGCAGCCCCTGCACGAACTGCCGATGGACCTGGCACTGGACGCGGCGCTCGACCTGCTCACCGACCTGGCCGCCCCTCCCATGATCACGCCCGATCCAGGTTCGAGTCCCCTCCAACCCACCCCAACACCACAACAACCACGATCGAGCACGATCAAGCCCGGCGTGGACGCCCACCTCGGTGGGATCAGGCACGGCGTGGACGCCCACCTCGGTGGGATCAGGCACGGCGTGGACACCCGCCGCGGTGGATCAGCCGGCCTGGCAACTACCACACCAGTAGAGGTTGCGCCCGGCCAGCTCACCGCGGCTGACCTCGGTGCCGCAGACGTGGCAGGGCGCTCCGGGGCGGCGGTAGACGTACACCTCGCCACCGTGCCGGTCCACCCGCGCCGCCCGGCCCATCGCCTCCGGCAGGTGCGCGTCCCGCACGGTGTCGATCCGGCCGTGCTCGACCGCGAGCCGCATCAGCGCGACAAGGTCGGCCCAGAGCGCGTCCCAGCCGGCACGGCCGAGCCGCCGGCCGGGCATCGTCGGCGGCAGCCCGGCCCGGAACAACGCCTCGGTCACGAAGATCAGCCCGGTGCCGGCCACCACCGACTGGTCCAGCAGCAGCGCCGCGAGGGGCGTCGGGCTGCGGGAGATCCGCCGGTACGCCCGCTCCGGGTCGGCGTCGGCCCGCAGCGGATCCGGCCCGAGGCGGTCCCGCAGTGCGGCCACCTCGGGTGGGGTGAGCAGCTCGCAGGCGGTGGGTCCGCGCAGGTCCAGCCAGTGTCGGTCGCTGGCCAGGCGCAGCCGCACCTGACCGACCGGCTCGGGCGGCTCCCCCGGCCCGTCGGTGACCTTGCCGTACAAGCCGAGGTGCACGTGCAGGGTCAGTTCACCGGCGTAGTGGTGCAGCAGGTGCTTCCCGTACGCCTCGGTGCCCTCCAACAGGGTGCCGGAGAGCCGGGCGGCACCGTCGGCAAAGCGACCCTGCGGGCTGGTGGCGTGCACCTTGTCCCCGGCGAACAACTCGGCGTGCCGGGCCGCCAGGCGGTGGATCGTGTGTCCCTCTGGCACGGGTGCCAAGGATAGTCAGCCGCCCAGCCCGGGCCGAGTGAGCCGCGCGACGGTCAGCCCTGGCGGTGGCGCGGGACGTCTACCAGGAACGCGGCCCAGGCGGCGGGCGCGAAGGTCAGCGCCGGACCGGCCGGGTCCTTGCTGTCCCGTACGCCCACCACGCCGGGCAGCTTGTCGGCCACCTCGACGCAGTCACCGCCGCTCCCGCCGCTGCGGGTGCTCTTGCGCCAGGTCGCACCGGCAAGGTCAGTCATGATGCTCCTCGATGATCGTAGTGATCAATTTCTCTGATTCTGCCTCACCCGGGGCAAGGGCTTCCAGGTCCGACCAGACATGTTCGTAGGCGGCCACCTCGGCCGGCTTGTCCAGATAGAGCGCCCCGGTGATGTTCTCCACGTAGACGGTGGTCGGCTCGGTGGACGCCCTCCCGAAGGCCTGCGGGAAGTCCAGGAGGACGAAGGTGCCGGTCTCGCTCGCCAACGGCGGACCGGCGGCGAGCGGCAGGACCCGCAAACTCACCGTCGGCAGTGCGGCAACGTCGAGCAGGTGCCGTAGCTGCTGAGCCATCGCCCGGCGATCGGGGATGGTGCGTCGCAGCACCGCCTCGCTCAGGACGACCCGCAGGGTGGGTGCGGTGGGCAGCCGGCGCACGAGGATGCCCTGCCGTTGCAGGCGGACCTCGACCAGCTTCTCCCGATCCTCCGCGCGCATCGTCGGGTTCTTCCGACGGAACAGCTCGCTTGCGTACTCCCGGGTTTGCAGGAGCCCGGGGATCAGTTCCGAGTCATATCGGCGAATCAGCGTTGCGGCGGATTCCAGGCCGACATACAGCGAGAACCACGACGGGACGACATCGCCGTACGAGTGCCACCAACCTCTGGCGCGGGTCTCCTTCGCCAACCCGGCCACGATCTCGCCCATGGCGTCGGGCACCCGATAGAGGGCACACATCGCTCGGGCGTCCACCACCCGCACCGGGACCAAGCCCTTCTCGATGCGCCACACCTTCTGCCGGGAGCAGTCGAGCGCTTCGGCCGCGGCGTCCAGCGAGACCGAGGCATCCACGCGGAGCTGCGTGAGCAGCCGTCCGAGCTGCCGCCGAGGGACCGTGGAACCGCTTGTTTCATCCGTCATGCAACATCACCGCGTCCCTCCTGCAACACCGAATGTTTCGCCCCGCACGCAATTCCATTCCATTCATCGTGCGTCAATGTGGCCTGACATTAGGGCGGTGGTGCGGATTGCACAAGGGGGCCAGGATGGAACATGCTGTCACGCGCTGGCCCCTCCCAGAAAACAATTTCGGGAATAGCGTCAGCACAAGGCCGGCGGAACACCATTGCTCGGAAGGACACCGCCATGCGCGTGTCGTACAACGAATATCTCTTGGTCACCGCGCTGACCCTCGCCCGCCGGCACCGACCGGTGTGGAGTTGGGTGCGCTGGCGCACCGTGTGCCGCTGCGGCGGCGACCTGCCCTGCCGGGCCCGCCACCGCATCCCGATCAACGCGACCACTGGCCGACATGACCGAGTGGAAACCCGGTGACCTACTGCTGATCGGCGCGGCGTGCTCGGTGCAGTTCGCCGGTGAGCGGGCGCTCCACCTCCGGCTGGTGAGCGTGGACCCGCGCCCGACGTACCAGGGATGGGTCTGGCTGACGGGCTACGTACTCGATGGCAAGGGCCGGGCCGTCGACAAGCGGGAGGTGTTCGTGCAGCAGGCCGGGGTGCTGTTGCTCCCCGCCGCGCCCACACCCACGCCCAGGTCCGCGCCCACGACGGGCAGGTCGAGAAAGCCCACCAGGCAGGTCGGTCCGGCCCGCCGTTGATCGGAGCCCGACCCCGTACCCGGGATTGGTGTCAGGAAACGCCCAGGTGGGTATTTCAGGGCAGAACCGCGTGGGTGCCACCCCCTTCATCGGCCACCACGCATTTATCAGGAGGTGTGTAGTGGTCAGGATTCCTTCGCTGTCCCGCCGGTCCGAGCCGGCACCGACGCGGGACGAGAACCTCGACGGCCGCGTTGACGGCCGCGACACCCAGATCGCCGACCGGGACAGCACGGCGGCCAGCGACCCGGGCCGGTCCGACGATGTCGCCGGCCGACCGACGGTCACCGACCGGGACGCCGACCAGACGACGTACCGCAGCGCCGCCACGCCCGGCGGGCAGACCGGCGAGGCCGAGCGGCGGGCCGCCGATCGCGCCGCGGTGGCCCGAGCCGCCACCGCCCGCCCGGTCGAGAGCGAGACCCGGACCGGCACCGCCCGCCCGGTGACGAGCGAGACCCGGACCGACACCGCCGGCCCGGTCGAGACGGACTCCCGGACCGCCACCCCGGTGGCGACCGAGTCCCGCGCCGGCACCGCCCCCACCCTGGCGCGCACCACCGAGCGGGACGCCGACCTCGACAACACCACCACGCGGCCCGACCCGACAGACCGGGTCACCACCGACCGCCCGGTCGACCCGACAAACCGGGTCACCACCGACCGCCCGGTCGACCCGACCCCGGGCGTGACCACGCCCGAGCCGTCGGTGACCCGCGGCCCGAAGCCACGGGCCAGCCTGCTCGCCACCCTCGGGCTGATCGTCTCCGTCGCCGGCGCGATGTTCGTGCTGACCGGCACCCTGGCCGGGTACGGCATCGGGCTCGGCGCCTTCGGCGCGGTGCTCGCGGTGCTCGGCCTGATGGCCACCCGCCGGCGGCACGTCGCCGGCAAGACCGACGCGCTCTTCGGCGTGCTGATCGGGCTGGCCGCAGTGGTGATCGGAGTGCTCGCGATGACCGGGCAGTTCGACTGGCCGACCACCGACGGCGACTGGGTGCAGCGCTTCCGGGAGTGGCTTGACTCACAGTTTGTCGATCGTTTCTAGCGGGCACTGTTCCGCTCGCCGGTGATGCACCGGCAAACACCGGCGGTTCGCCGGTAGCCCGACCAACCGGTGGTTCACCGGCCGGGCAGACACCCTTTCAGGGGCGGCGGTTCGCCGCCCCTGAAGTGTTTTCTGAACCTGACCCACCCGGCTTGACCTGATCGACTCGGCCTGACCTGATCCACTCGGCTTCCCGGAAGTCGGGCTGTCCCGGTCGCCCCGATACCGCGCTTTCCGGAAACACGAGTCGATCACCGCAACGCGCTGACACAACGAATCGCTCCCCCCGGCCGCGCAGACGCAACGAATGTTCGGTCTGCGCAACTCTCGGTGGTGGATCCTGCCGCTGAGGCCGCATAGCGTTGAGCAACGGCGCCAGCCCGTGGGCCACGGTGGCCGGGCGCGCCCGACCCTGGGAGCAGGACAATGACGATGGACGCCACCAGCCAGCGCCTGTTGATGTGCCGGCCGACGTACTTCGCCGTCGACTACGCGATCAACCCTTGGATGGACCCGAGCGCGCCGGTGGACACCGCGCTGGCCATCCGGCAGTGGGAGCAGCTGCGCCAGACGTACCTTGATCTGGGCCACACCGTCGAGGAGATCACCGCGGTGCCCGGCCTTCCCGACATGGTCTTCGCCGCAAACGGCGGCACCGTGATCGACGGCAAGGCGATGGCCGTGCAGTTCCGCGACCCGCAGCGCGCCGACGAGGCACCGGCCTACCGGGCCTGGTTCGAGGACGCGGGCTTCGAGATGTACGACCCGAAGCACGTCAACGAGGGCGAGGGCGACGTCCTGCTGGCCGGCGACCACCTGCTGGCCGGCACCGGGTTCCGCACCGCGCACGCCTCGCACGCCCAGTTGCAGGAGGTCTTCGGCTACCCGGTGATCACCATGCAGCTCGTCGACCCACGCTTCTACCACCTGGACACCGCGCTTACCGTGCTCGACGAGCGGACCGTGGCGTACCTGCCGGAAGCGTTCTCCCCCGGCAGCCAGGCCGTGCTGCGTCGGCTCTTCCCCGACGCCGTGCACGCCACAATGGCCGACGCCGAGGTACTGGGCCTCAACGCGGTGAGCGACGGCCGGCACGTGGTGCTGCCCGCACAGGCCACCGACCTGGCCGCCAAACTGCGCGACCGGGGCTACGAAACCATCGGTGTCGACCTGTCCGAGCTGCGTAAGGCCGGCGGCGGACCGAAGTGCTGCACGCTGCGACTCCGTCAGGGAAAGGCAAGCAAGTGATTGAGGACATGCTGCGGACCCCGTCCGCCGTGCGCGACGCGGAGAAGTACACAGCGCACAACTACCACCCGCTGCCGGTGGTGATCTCGTCGGCGGAGGGCGCCTGGCTCACCGACGTGGACGGCAAGCGCTACCTGGACTGCCTGGCCGGCTACTCGGCGCTGAACTTCGGCCACCGGCACCCGCAGCTGATCGCCGCCGCGCACGCCCAACTGGACCGGCTCACGCTTACCAGCCGGGCGTTCATCCACGACCAGTTCGCCGACTTCTGCCGCGAGCTGGCCGAGCTGTGCGGCAAGGACCTGGTGCTGCCGATGAACACCGGCGCCGAGGCGGTGGAGACCGGGATCAAGGTGGCCCGCAAGTGGGGCTACCAGGTCAAGGGGGTGCCCGCCGGGCAGGCCAACATCGTGGTCGCCGAGGGCAACTTCCACGGCCGCACCACCACCATCGTGAGCTTCTCCACCGACGAGGACGCCCGCGCCGACTTCGGGCCGTACACCCCGGGGTTCACTGTCGTGCCGTACGGCGACCTGGCCGCGCTGACCGCCGCGATCGACGAGAACACCGTGGCGGTGCTGCTGGAGCCGATCCAGGGCGAACAGGGCGTGGTGGTGCCGCCGGAGGGCTACCTGCCCGGGGTGCGCCAGGTCTGCACCGACCGCAACGTGCTGTTCATCGCCGACGAGATCCAGTCGGGTCTGGGGCGTACCGGCGAGACCTTCGCCTGTGACCACGAGGGCGTCGTGCCCGACATGTACCTGCTCGGCAAGGCGCTCGGCGGCGGCATCGTGCCGGTCTCCGCGGTGGCCGCGAACGCCGACGTGCTCGGCGTGCTCAAGCCCGGCCAGCACGGCTCCACCTTCGGCGGCAACCCGCTCGCCTGCGCGGTGGCGATCGAGGTGGTCCGGCTGCTGGCCACCGGCGAGTTCCAGCGCCGCTCGGCCGAACTTGGTGAACGGCTGCGCGCCGGCCTGGAAGGGCTGCTCGGCAAGGGCCTGGTCGGCGTACGCGTCCGTGGTCTCTGGGCCGGCCTGGACATCGACCCGGCGCTGATGAGCGGCCGGGAGGCGTGCGAGCGCCTGATGGAGCGCGGCATCCTCGCGAAGGACACCCACGGCTCGACGATCCGGCTAGCCCCACCCCTGGTGATCACCGAAAAGGAGATCGACCAGGCGGTAACCACGCTAACCGAGGTGCTGGCCGCCTGAACCCCCGGCGCCGGCCGCCTGAATCCCCGCGCGTTGATCATGAAGTTATTGCCCGCCACCGCGGCGTGTCGTGGCAATAACTTCATGATCAACCGGGGGGGCGCGGGAGCACCGGAGGGCGCGGGAGCACCGGAGGGCGCGGGAGCACCGGGGGCGCGGGAGCGCGCTGGAGGCGCGGGGTGGGGTTACGGGCGGGGTAGGCGCATGGCCATCGTGGGGGCTTCGGCCATTACCGAGGTGGGAGTGAAGGGGGCGCCCGTCGGCAGTTCCTCGGCGCGGCCGATCTGCACGCCCGGGTACAGCTCGATCATGTCGTTCTCGCCCAGCACCCGGGACTGCTGTGGGGCCAGCGGAATCCGGTCCGACTCGGTCATCGAGCCGGCCGGACGGATGCCGGAGCCGTTGGTGCTGATGTCGGTCACGATCACCTCGCCGACCCGCAGCTCGAACTGGACGTGACCACGGCTGATCCACCGCCGGGCCTCGTCGTTGAGCCACTGCCCGAGCATGATCCCGCCGTCCTGCTCGGGCGCCCGGCCAGCCACCACCGGCTTCTCCTCGCTGAGCACGAACCGCCGCCGGACCAGACCACCGACGCGCACCGCGAGCACCTCGGTACGCGGACGCGGGCCGGCGTCGCCGAGCCGCGCGCCGTGCCGGGGGCAGGTCGGCACCCCGTTGCGCAGTGACGGCGGCGGCTGGGCGGCCGGGCTGCGGTCGGCACCACCGGCCAGGTCGGCGAACGCGCCACCCCCGCCACCGCCGCCGAACAGCGCGCAACCCGACTCCGGGCAGCGCCACTGGCGGGCCAGCAGCTTCACCCCGGTCGGCGAGCGCTTGCCGGCGACCGGCGCGTGCCCACCACCGACGTGCGCGATGAACACCGGCCCGCCAGCGCCGGGCACCGGCGCGACCACCCGGCCGGGCTGCTCGACAAGCCACGGGAACCGCCCGCGCAGCCCGTCGAAGCGCACCCGGCTGAGCACCGGCAACCCGAGCAGGTCGGCCACCTCCAACATCCGGTCACCCGGGTTGTCGAGCACCTCGACGAGCCCGTCGTCGGCCCAGCGGCGCACCACCATCCGCTCGTTGGAGGTCAGGTCGGCGTCGGAGAGCAACGCCCGGTGCACCACCGCGTAGACCTGGACGCTGTCCTCCTCCAACTCGCGGGAGAGCGCGTCGATGACCATGCCGAGGCGCAGCAGGCTGGCCGGCCGACCACCGTCGATGTCCTGGTAGCGGATCACCTCGGCCAGGTCGATCACGGCTCGGGCCAGCGACGGATCGGTGCAGACCCGTCCCTCGATGGCGTCCAGAACTTTGCTGATCTCGAATCTCATGCCGCGCTCCGGACGATGTCGTCGATCCGCCGGGCCAACTCGATGTCCAGGTGGGTGACGCCACCGGCCGAGTGCGTGACACAGCGAAAGGTCAGGGTCCGCCATCGGATGTCGATGTCGGGATGGTGGTCGAGTTCCTCGGCCACCGCCGCCACCCGGTCCACCACCGCGATGGCCGCCGGGAAACTGCCGAGCTGGGCGGTGCGACCGATGCCGGTCGGGTCACCCGACCAGTCGGCCAACCGGCCCAGCTCTTCTCGCACCGCGTCCGCGGTGAGCAGGTCTGCCATGAGCAGACCCTACCGGTGGCGCGGTCAGCGAGCCGGACGCGCCACCTTCCGTCGATCGCCCAGTAGCGGTAGGGAGCAGCAGCTCGTACGGGCGTAGCCCCTGCCGCGTCAAATCACTCGGATTGGGACCACACCAGCAGACGGCCATCGGATTGGCGAATCAGCATGTCGTCTCGCGTGCTCAGAACCGTAGCCACCTCCCGAACGTCACGATGCACCAGGAAGAACATGAAGTGGAGTGGAAACGGTGGGCGATCCCGGGGAATTCCATCGGCATCGAGAGAAAGGTTGGCTCGTTCCGCAGCCTCGCACAGCAGGGCGATGAATAGCGGAAAGAAATCCTTTCCCACCAGTACGTCAGCCTCCTCCACAAGAACGACGACAGGGCGCTTGCCGTGCCAACTGCCGTGGAGGTCATCGAGACAATCCACGAGCGCATACCAGTTGTGGCCGAAGTACGAGGGGAATTCCAGCTTGTCCGCGAACTCAGCGAAGAGGCCAGCGGCATCGACCATGCTCCGAGAGTTCAATCTCCGGACGACGCCGCCGGGTGCAAGTGCCGCCACCCTCTCGTGGGCCACGCGGTCGTCGTTCAGCGCGACGACCACCCAGGGCCCGATCGGCGACGCGAGGTCGAACGATGTCACGGATATCTCCGATGTGATAGAAGGTGCCGTAATGGTGAGGGGGTGGAACGTGGACCCCACGGCGATTCAGGAAACGTGGCGACCAGCTTCTCCCAGGGCGGTCCAACAGCGCGACCGACGCTGCCCGCGATGATGAGATCGCCGAGCAGTTGCCCGGCCCCGATCCACCGCTAACCGCGGTCCGGGCATACGACTGTGGGGCGGGCATCTGCTGATGCCCGCCCCACCGCAAAGTCCTCACCGCAGCCGCCCAACGGCCGTTCCCGTTCAGCCGCGCAGCGGCCGACCCACCTCGTGCAGGTGACCGAGCGCCTGCCGGTACGACTCGATCAGCCCGGTCTCGGCGTACGGGATGCCCTGCTCGACGCAGTAGGCCCGAACGATCGGCTGGGCCCGCCGCAGGTTGGCACGGGGCATGTTCGGGAACAGGTGGTGCTCGATCTGGTAGTTGAGCCCACCAAGTGCGGTGTCGACAACCCGGCTGCCCCGCACGTTGCGGGAGGTCAGCACCTGCTTACGCAGGAAGTCCAGCTCGTCCTCGGCGGTCGGCATGGGCATGCCCTTGTGGTTCGGCGCGAACGCGCACCCCATGTAGAGGCCCCACAGCGCCTGGTGCACGACCGCGAAGAGCAGCGCCTTGACCGGGGACATGACCGCCAACAGCAGCGCCACGTAACCGACTGTGTGCACGACGAGCAGCGCCGCCTCGGCCGCCCGGTGTCGCATCGGGACGGCGTACCCGCCGTCCGCCCGGCCCACGATCGCCCGGATGCTCGCCACGTGCAGGTTCAGACCCTCAAGGAGCAGCATCGGGAAGAAGAAGTACGCCTGCCGCTTCGCCATCCAGCGGCCGAATCCCCTGGTTTCCAGCGCCTGCTCGTGGGTCCAGACCAGGGCGCCCGCGCCGACGTCCGGGTCCTCGTCCTCGTGGTTCGGGTTGGCGTGGTGCCGGTTGTGCTTGTCCACCCACCAGCCGTAGCTGAGCCCCACCGCCAGGTTGCCGGCGAGCAACCCGACCAGCTCGCTGGGCCCACGACGGCGGAACATCTGCCGGTGCCCGGCGTCGTGACCGAGGAACGCGACCTGGGTGGTGGCCACCGCCATCAGGGCCGCGAGCGGCAGCTGCCACCAGGAGTCGCCGAGCAGGAACACCGCGACCCAGCCGGCCACGAAGGCGCCGAGGGTGAGCGCGATGCGGGTCACGTACCAGCCGGGACGGCGCTCCAGCAGGCCCGCCTGGCTGATCCGCCGCGACAACTGTGCGTAGTCACTGCCTCGCCGCCGTACTGGCGGTTCCGCCACCGCTCCGAGCACCATTGCTGCTCCCGATCCGCTCGTGCCTGAACCGGGGCGGTTCGGGCTCACTGCCAAGTCTCCGGATCGCGGTAGCGCTGAGTAACCCCGACAGCCCCCGAAAGGGGGGTAGGGCAGGCCCTACCCCCTGGTCCGACTCAGCCCAGCCGGGCCACCGTGGCCCGCAGTCGAGCCAGGTCACGCCGCCGCCGCTCGTAGGTGGCGGCCAGCCCGACGAGCGCCAGCCCACCCACCCCGAGGTAGATCCACCGGGGCAGCAGGTCCCAACCCCGGGCCACCTCGTGCAACGCCAACAGCGCCAGCACACCCCCGCCGAGCAGCACCGGCGCCTGCCACCGGCGGGTGGCGCCGAGCAGTACCGCGCCGAGGGCCGCCGCGCCGAGGAACAGTCGCCGCCACGGCTGCGGGTCCGCCCCGGCCAGCACCGACACGAGACTCGGTAGCAGCGCCGCGACAAGCCCCGGGCCGAGGGCCGGCCAACTGGTCAGCCCCGGCCGGGTGCGCAGCGCCAGCAGACCCGCGCCGAGGGCGAGCGCCGAGGCCGGCAGGGTGTACGCCTCAAGCACTGTCACCCCGCCCGCCACCAGCAGCACCCACGCGCCGAGCAGCTCGCTGCCGGCGGCGATGCCGGCGTACGCCCACCGCCGGCCGGCCGGCTCGCCCCGGCGCAGCAGCCGCAGCGCGACGGCCGCTCCCCAGAGCACGCAGACGGTGGCGAGGTGCCGCGCCTCCTCGACGGCGAGCACGGCCGCCACCAGCGCCACCGCCTGCGCGGCAGCGTCGAGCACCCGCCCGACCCGCTCCCGCGCCGGGACCACCGCGGCGACGGCCAGCACCAGCGCGGCCACCCCCAGCAGCGGGTACGCCGCGACCCGCAGCGGCAGCCCACCGGCGAGCGGGGCGGTCACCGCCAGCGCGGCAGCCGCCCCCACCGCGGCCAACCAACCGGTGACCCGCACCTCGACCGCGCGCGCCCCGACGGCGACGACAACTGCCACCACCAGCAGCACTCCCTGCGCGGCGAGCGTGCCGGCGCGGGTGGCCAGCAGCCCCGCCACACCGGAGGCGGTGAGCACCACCCCCACCGGCACGGCGACCGGTGCGAGCGTCGGACGGGGCACGGCCAGCGCGGCGAGCAGCAGCGCGGCCACCCCGGCGAGCAGGACGACCGCCGGCAGCACCGGCCACGGCGTGCCGGCCGCGACGAGCAGCACCGGCAGCGCGGCCGCGACGAACGGCAGCGCGGGCAACGCCGCAGCAGCGACCCGCAACGCCGCAGCGGCAGCCGGCAGCGGCGGCACCGGCGCATCGGCAGCCGGCAACGCCGCAGCAGCGACCCGCAACGTTGGCAGCGGCGCTGCGGCGGCCGGCAGCGGCGCACCGGCAGCCGGCAACGCCGCAGCGGCGGCCGGCGGCGTTGGCGGGTGGGCCGGCCGGTAACCGGCGAGCACCACGGCCGCCGCCAGCACGACAAACGCCAACCCGACGGGCCACGCCGCCGGTTCGGCGGCGGCCGTGGGCACCCCCGACCAGATTTCTGCCGGACCGCCGAACGGCGACACGAGCGCGGTCACCAGTCTCGGCAGCGCCGCCAGGACAGCGACGAGCGCGAGCGCGCCACCCACCGCCCGCACCGGGCCGGACCGGACGAGCACCGGCGGCCCCCCGACCGGTGACTCGCTCGACCGGGCCGGCCGGTGGGCGAGCGCCGCCGGCCGGTCCCAGCGGACGACGAGCACCACGCCGAGCGCCGCCAGGGCGGCGTACAACGGAAGTGGCTCGTCGCCCGCCAGGACCGGCGGCGTGAGGGCGGGTCCGGTCACCGCGAGCACGGCACCGGTCACGGCGTACCCGGTCAGCTCCATCCGGTGGCGACCCACAGCGAGCACCGCGACAAGCGATAGCCCGGCGGCGACAAGGGCCAGCCGGGCCTGCCACCAGGGGGGCGCACCGGCGGCGAACAGCGCCACCGCGGCGATCCCGGGCAGCGCGAGCTGGGCGGCGAGCAGCCCCACGCCGGCCACCGGTTGGTACGGCCCGGCGCCCCGTCGGGCGGCGAGCGCCAGACCGACAGCGGCGATGCTGCCGAGCGCCACCAGGGCACCTGTGGCACTGGCCACTGCGACAAGCGAACCGTGCGCGAGCAGGACGGCACCGCCGAGCGCACCGGTACGCAGCACGGCGGGGCGGGCCGCCGGGCGGGCCGGTACGGCGACGAGCAGCGCGACCCCGCCGACCAGGTCGACGGCCACCACCGCCGGCCAGGGGGCCGCCCATCCGGCGGGCACGGCGAGCAGCACCGCCACCGCGCCGGTCACTGCGAACACCGCTCGCACCCGCCGGGGCAGCAGCAGCACCGCCGCGCCGAGCGCCAACGCCACGGCGGGTGCCAGCTGCCACCCCCAGTCCAGGTCCGGCCCCATTGCGGCCCCGCGCCACGGCGGCAGCGAGCGGCTCACGGCCGCGACCGCGAGCACCGCGGTGATCAGCGCGGTCAGCTGGGCCATCCCGGCCGCGACCAGCAGCGCACCGGCGCGCGGGCCGGCCTGCCAACCCCCGACCAGCAGCGCACCGGCGCGCGGGCCGGCCTGCCAACCCCCGACCACTGCGGCGGGCCGCCCGGACTCCTGCCGCCCGATGACGCCCGGCGACTCCCGCACCGGCAGCTCTGGGCGCACCGCCGCCGGCAGTAGCCGCACCGCACCGGCCAACCCGAGGGCCACCGCCGCCGCCGCGATCAGCAGCAGTGCCGGCCGCAGCTCGGCCACCGGACGGAGCAGCGCGGCGGCGAGCACCGGCACCAGCAGCCCACCGCCCACCGCCCGCAGCGCCGGTCCGCCGACCAACCAGGCCGCGCCGAGCCCGGTCAGCGCGACGAGCACCAGCGGCAATCCGGCCAGCAGCGGCGAGCCCGCCGCCCGCCCGACAACCAGCGGCACCAGGGCGCAACCCGCGGCACCGACGAGCGCACCCACGTGGCCGACCGCCGCCGACGCCCGGCCGACAAGCGACGCCACGCCGCGCCGGCCGCGCAGTGCGACGAGCACGGCCAGGTCCAGCAGCGCCACGGCGAGCAGCACCAGCACCCATCCGGCCGCGTCCGGTTCGGCCGCGACGGCGAGCAGCGGCAGCACCGGCTGGGCGGCGAGCAGCGCGGCGAACCAGGGCCCGGTCAACCTGCTCCCCCGCCCGTACGCCACGGCGACCGCCGCGCTGGCCACCCCGACCAGCGCGGCGTACCGGCTGCCCGGCCAGTCGGCCACCCCGGCCAGGTCCACCGACCAGGCCGCGTAGCCGTCCAGCACCACCAACAGCAGCCCGACCGCGGCGAACGTCTCCGCAGTGCCGCGCAGCCCCCGCCGGACCGCCAGCAGCGGCACGGTCAGCATCAGCGCGGTGAACGCGGCCAGGATCAACGCCCGCCCACCGACCCCCACCGACGCCCAGGCCACCGCGGTGAACACCACAGCCGCAGTGGCCAGCAGCAGTCCACCGAGGACGAAGAGCAGACCCTGGACGGTCCGGGTGGAGGTCTCCGCCGCACCCGGTGCCGCACCCACCGGAGCACCGGTGCCACCGACCGGCACCGGCCCGCCGACCGGCGCGGAGCCCGCCACCACCGGCACCGGACCGCCGACCGGCGCGGAGCCCGCCACCGCCGGCACCGCCAGCCCCGCCCGGACGACCGCTGCCAGCTCGGCCCGCCGCCGCGAGGTGGCCGACAGGCGGTCAGCCAGTTCGGTGTACGTGCGGCGGGCCTGCTCCACCTCCGGTTCGAGCTGGGCGACCTCCCGGCCCAGCCGGACCACCTCGGCGGCGATCGGATCGGGTGCCCGCCCGCAGCCGGTGCAGCCGGTGCTCAGGTCGGCCGGGGTGCGACAGGCCGGGCAGGGATAGCGGGTGTCATCCACCCGGCCATCATCGGCAGCCCACCGGAACCCGGCCCAGAGTCCGCGTACTCAGGGTCGGGTGTGCTCGTACACCCAGGTCGCATAGGCGGGATCACCACTGTCCACTCGGGACACCAGGATCTCCGGCACCTCGTACGGGTGACTGACCCGGATCTGATCCACCAACGCCGTCAACCGGTCCGGCGCGGTCTTGAACTGCACCGACCACTCGGAGCTGGTCTCCACTCCGGACCGCCACCAGTAGGTGCTGTCCACCTGACCGCCCACCTGGGCGCAGGCGGCGAGCCGGCCGGCAACGGCCGCGGCCGCCAGCACGTCGGCGACCGAGCGCGCATCAACCACAGTCGTCACCACGCAGATCTGGTCCACGCCCGCACCCTACGCGGCACCACCCCCGTGAGCCGGCTTTTCACTCCCGACCGCGAGGCCGCGCTGCGCACGCTCATCGATTTGCCGCGATCCACTCGTCGATCCGCGCCCACCAGTCGAACAGCCAGTCGATGCGTTGCTGCCGCCCGGTCGGCACCTCCTCCGGCGGCACCGACCAGAACCGCATCACGATCTGCTTGTCCATCGGCAGTTCCCGCCACACATCGGCGACGGTGAGCATCCGGTCCAGTCCGGTGTGGGCGACGAAGATGATCCCGGCGTCCGGGGCGGCGTCAAGCGCGGCGAGCATTCCGCCGGGTTGCGGGGCGAGCACGTGCCGCATCCGTTCGGCGCGCAGCGCCATCCGTTCCAGGCCGAGGGAACGCAGCCGGGCGATGGCGCGCAGTCGGCGCTTGGGGGTGAAGTTGCCGCCCTCCGGGAAGATCACGAACGCGTCGTTGTCGTCCAGGCCGGCGGCGAGGTGACCCACCTGGCGTACCGTCTCCTCGCCGCGCTCCGGCGTCGGCGCGATGAAGCGGTTGGGCAGCCTGTTGAGCAGCACGTCGATCGCGGGGTCCCACTGGAGGCTGTCCTTGAGGACGATCCGCGGCTCCCGGTGGAACCAGTTGACCAGGCCGTGGATCAGGATGAACGAGTCGCCCGGCCCGGCGTGCCGGCACAGCACCAGCTCGGGCCGGCCGGGCAGCGCGGTGTCCGGGTCGGTGCCCACCACGTCGATGCGCAACCGCAGGGTCCAGCGGGCCTGCCAGAACAGCACCCGCAGGAACCAGCCGGCCAGCACGTAGTGCGCGCGTTGGAAGGTCGGCGACCGGGTCCGCCAGCCGAAACCGGACACGACCCAGAGCAGGAAGAGCGCGACAAGCGCGGCGGCGTCCCAGACCAGGTAGACGCAGCCGATCCAGAGCAGCCGCAACGGGCGCAACCGCCCCGGGACCAGCGGCGACGCGGCCGCGGCGAGCAGCGCCCAGACGGGCAGTGTGGTGACCACGACGACGGCGAGTGCCACCACTGCGGGCGCGAACAGCAACCGGCGAAGCCACCTGGGGGGCAGCGGCATCACGGCTCCAGGTGGGTGGCGAGGTAGCGCCGGGACGCGGTGTACGCCCGACTGATCCGCCGTCCCACCGCCGCCATGTCCCGGTACGCCCACGGGGTGTCGTCTCGCGGGTTGAGCCCCCCGGTCGGCAGCACGTGCACCTCCACCCCCTCGGGCAGCGCGGCCATCTCCCGGAAGAAGCGGTGCCGGCGGGATATCTCGAAGGCGACCTGCGCGATCTCCCACGGCCGGCGGGGCGGGGTCAGCTCGCGTTCGATCCGGCCCACCTGGAGGACGTAGATCCGGCGGGCACCGACGGCCACCGCCTCGCCGATCGGGATGGAGTTGACGATGCCGCCGTCCACGTAGTGCGCGCCGTTGATCTCCATGGGTGGGAGCAGCCCCGGCACCGAGGCCGACGCCAGCACCGCCGGCACCACCGGACCGCTGTCGAACCAGTGCTCGGCGGCCCGCTCGATGTGCGCGGCGCAGCAGCGGAACGGCACCCGCAGATCGGCGAAGGTGGTGTCCACCCCCAGCTCGGTTTCGAGCAGGCGACGCAGCGGCCGGGGCGAGTGCAGGTGGGTACGGGCGGCGAAGCGACGCAACTGTCGGGCGACCGAGTCGCCGTACACCTCGCTCGCCTCCGGTGAGGCCCAGAGCCGGACCAGCCGGTCGGTCACCGCCTCCGACGGGTCGGCGGCGACGAGCGCGCCGTTCACCGCGCCGATCGAGGTGCCGAGCACCACGTCGGGCTGGATGCCGGCGCGGAACAACGCGCGCAACATGCCCACCTCGACCGCGCCGAGCACTCCCCCGCCACCGAGCACGAATGCCACAGGTCCCGCCGCCATGCCCTTCATCCTGGCACGGGCCCGCAGCCGACCAGCCAGCCGTCGGCGGCTGGCGGTTGGCGCACGCCAGACACCGCCCGGCGACCGGAGCCGGCACCGGCGTTGACAGGCCGAACGCATTCGCGCAACCTGATACCGCTCCCACCCCTGAGGCAGGTGCGATCGGTGAAGGCAGCACTGCATCCGGGCCGGTTGCTGGCCCACAGATACCGACTTCTCGACCAGATCGGCGCCGGCGGCATGTCAGTGATCTGGCGTGCCCACGACGAGGTGCTGGACCGGGTCGTCGCGCTCAAGGTGCTCGCTCCCTCGCTGGCCGCGGACGCGCGCTTCCGGGGCATGGTGCGGGACGAGGCGCGGGCCGCCGCCCAGTTGGTGCACCCGCACGTGACCTCGGTGCACGACTACGGCGAGACTGTCGCCCCGGACGGTTCGATCACCTCGTTCGTGGTGATGGAGCTGCTCAGCGGCGAGGAGTTGGAGCTGCGACTGACCGAGGGGCCGTTGCCGTGGGCCGAGGCGGTCCAGGTGGGCGCGCAGGTAGCGGACGCGCTCGCCGCCGCGCACCGGCTCGGCATCGTGCACCGGGACATCACTCCGGCGAACGTGATGATGACCGGTTCGGGGGTCAAGGTCCTCGACTTCGGCATCGCCACCCGGATCGGCGCCCCCGACGAGGACGAGGACGGCGGGACCTTCGGCACTCCGGCGTACGTCGCCCCGGAACGGCTCGACGGCGCACCGGCCCAGCCGTCCACCGACGTGTACTCGCTCGGCGTCCTGCTGCACGAGGCGCTCACCGGTCGGGTTCCGTACCCGGCGGAGACCTGGGAGCAGCTCAGCGCCGCGCTGGCCAGCGGCCCGGCGCCGACGCTCGCCGAGCTGCCGGAGCTGCCCCCGGGGGTGGCCGAGATCTGCCTGCGCAGCCTGGCCCGCAACCCGGCGGACCGGCCGACCGCCCGACAGGTCGCCAACACGCTTCGCGACCAGTTGGTGCCGGACGACCCGCCACCCGCCACGGTTCGGCTGCCCGCCGAACCCCTGCCGCCGCAGCCGGTGCCCGTGCCGGCGGCCAACGGTGAGCCCACCGGCGCAGAGACGGCCACCGGGTCGCGCTGGTCGCGGCGGCGACTGGCGCTGCTGCTGGTGCCCGTGGTCCTGGCGGTCGCGGTGGTGCTGATCGGCGTGGCCCTGCTCCCCGAGCGGCAGCCCACCCGGCAGGCGCAGCCCTCGGCAAGTCCGGTGACAACTCCCGCCACCGCCCCACCGAGCACCGCCCCGTCCGAGCCGACGACGACGCCGTCAGCCGGGCCGGAGACCCCGTCGTCCCGCTCCGACCCGGGCACCCTGATGGAGGCGGCCAACCGGGTCGACGAGCTGATCGCGGCCGGGCTGAGCGCCGGCGAGATCCGTGACGACGTCGGCCTCGACCTGCGCAACGAGCTCCGCAACCTGACCGCCGCGGTCAGCTCCGGCCACGACGCGCTGGCACCACCGGTGGCCCGACTGCGCGCGAAGGTCGCGGTCCGCCTCGGCGAGGGTGGCATCAGTGCGGCGTACGCGCGGCAACTCGACGCCGCCATCGCCGAGCTGGGCACGGCCCGGGTCTGACCGCCCGGCGACGCCGCGACGGGCCGGGTCAGCGGGCCGACACCCGGGCCGATTCGCGCACCTCGGGGCCGGCGGTGGCGAAACGCCGGTAGATCTCCGCATAGCCGTACGCCATCCGCTCGACCGAGAAGTTCCGCGCGACGTGCGCCACGCAGTCCTCCGGGTCGAGTTGCTCCGCCGCGCGCAGGGCCGCAGGCAGCTCCGCCGGGTGCGCGCAGGCCAGCCCGGTCACCCCGGGCCGAACCAGTTCCGGCACCGCACCACGGTTGAGCGCGACCACCGGAGTCCCGGTCGCCATCGCCTCCAACATGACCATGCCGAATGGCTCATCCCACTGGATCGGCATGATCAGGCAACGGGCGTCGACGAGCATCCGCAGCGTCTCCGCGCGGTCGGCGTTGAGGACGACAGTCACGTTCTCGTCGACGAGCGGGGCGACGACCTGCTCGTAGTAGCGGCGCTCGGCCGGTTCGTTGCACTTCCCGGCGAGCAGCAGGGGCAGCCCGGCCTCCCGGCAGGCCTGAATGGCGAGGTCGGGGCCCTTGTCCGGGCTGAACCGGGCAAGCCACAGCACCGGCCCCCGGCCGGGGGCGGTCTTACGCGGAAAGCCGCGGATGTCGAGTGCGTTGTGCACGGTGCCGGCCCAGGGCAGGTTCGGGTTCAGCTGGCGCTGGGCGTGCGAGATCGCCACCAGGGCCACCCCCGCGTCGATCTCGCTGAGCACATCGCCGTACTCCCCCACCGGGTTGCCGTGCACTGTCGCGACAGTCGGCACGGCCCGGCGCCCGGCGATCAGCGGGCCGATCGTGGTGTGGTCGTGGATCACGTCGAAGTCGGCCGCCGTGATCAGCCGGTTCACCCGAGCCAGGTGGGCCAGTTCGGGCAGTGACTCGCCGAGCCGCTCGTACTGGATCTCCGGCACGGTCGAGACGAAGCCGTCGGCGTCGGTGCCGTGGTGGCTGCCGGCACCGAACAGGGTCACCGCGTGTCCGTGGCTGCTCAACGCGTCCACCAGGGCGGCGACGACCTGCTCAAGGCCGCCGTAGCCGGGCGGCGGCACGGACAGCCACGGCGGAACCACCATCGCGACGCGAAGCGACCGCTCCGGAGGACGGCCCGCGGGCGGGTGGTTCACGGCCACGAGTCCTCCCCGTTGATCTCCGGTACGGCGTGACCGCCGACCGGGCGTGGTCGGCGGCGGATTCCCGGTGGCGTCCCGGGTAAACCGGACAAGGCGGACGGCTCACCCGCCTACCAGAAGTTGGTCGTGCACCACCCGCACTCCCGGCGCGCACCAGGCGACCCGCTCGACCTGGTCGCGTTCCCACCAGGACCGGACCACCCCGGCGAGGACCAGCGTGTCGCCGTCCACCTCGACGGTCACCCGATCGGCGCCGATAGTGCGGGCCAGCGCCCGCTGGACGTCCTGGCGCAGTCGGGCTGCGGCCGGCGGGGCCAGCGGTCGTACCTCGACCAGGTTGGTTATCCCCCGTACGCCGTCGAGCCGGCGCAGCTCCCCCTCGGCGGCCCGCCGCTGCCACCCGGACTCGACCTCACCGCGCAGCACCAGCCAGCCGTTCGCCACCGTCACGTCGAGCCGTTCGGCGGGCACGAAGCTGTCCCACTCCAGGGCACGGGAGGCGGCGACGGCAAGCTCCGCGTCGGTACGCCCCGGCGTGCCGGGCAGCCGGACCTCGATCTCGTCGGCCACCGCCCGTACGCCACGCACCCGCTGGGCGCACCTGGTCGCCGCCCAACCGCGGGCGGCACCGTCCACGTACCCGGTCAGGGTGACCACGCCTCTGTCGACTGTCACGCCGATCTCGTTCGGTTGCAGTCGGGCGTCCCAGGCCAACTCGGCCAGGACGTCGCGTTGGATCCGCTCGTCGTCGCGGACGTCCATCACCTCGGTCATGGCACCCCACCCCCGGTTCCGGTCGCCGAGACCCACTCACCGAAAGCTGCCTGGCACACGGGTGACGGCGGTTCACCCGATCCGGGTGAACCGCCGTCCTAGGCGAAAAGCGCGGCGGGTGACGGAGCCGACCCCCTCGGCCCCGCCACCCGCCGCCGGAGGAGGGAAGCAGGTTCAGTTGTCGGTCAGGACGTCTCGGCGAGCGTCACGGTCACCGACTTCTCGGCGCCGTTGCGCTTGAAGTGCACCTCGACCCGGTCGCCGACCTTGCCGGCCTGCACCGCGCCGACCAGGTCGTCCGAGTCGTTCACCAGCTTGTCGCCGAACCGGGTGACGACGTCGCCGCGCTGGAGGCCGGCCTTCTCGGCCGGGCTGCCCGGGGTGATCGACGCGACAAGCGCGCCGCCGCCCTCGGCCTGGTTGACGCCCACGCCGAGCGACGGGTGGCTGACCTTCTCGCCGCGCTGGAGCTTGCCCGCGACGTCCTTTGCCTTGTTGCTGGGGATGGCGAAGCCGACACCGATGTTGCCGGTGCTCTGCCCGGAGGTCGCGATGGCGGTGTTGACGCCGATCACCTCACCCCGGGTGTTGACAAGCGCGCCGCCGGAGTTGCCCGGGTTGATCGGCGCGTCGGTCTGGAGCAGGCCGGAGATCGAGCTGATGGGCTGGCTCTGCTGGGTCGGGTCCTGCTGTTGGCCGTCGCCGGCCCGGATGGTGCGGTCCCGGGCGCTGAGGATGCCGGCGGTCACCGACCCCTGGAGGCCGAGCGGGCTGCCCAGAGCGAGCACCTGGTCGCCGACCTGCATGGCGTCGCTGTCGCCGAACTTGGCCGGCTTGAGGTTGGCGACCCCGTCGGCCTTGACCACGGCCAGGTCGGTCTTCGGGTCGGTGCCAATGATCTTCGCCGGTGCCTTCGTGCCGTCGGCGAAGACCACCTCGACGCTGTCACCGTTTGCCGAGGCGACCACGTGGTTGTTGCTCAGGACGTAGCCGTCGGCGGTGAGCACCACCCCGGAGCCCTCGCCGCTGCCGGTGGTGATGGAGACGACGCTGTCCTGCACGGAAGCGGCGATCTTCGGCAGGTCGGCGCTGTTGAGCACCGGGGCTGCGGTGTAGGTGCGGGTGACGCCGCCGCTGTCGCCGTCCAGGGCGAGGGCGAGCGCCCCGCCGGCCACGCCGGAGCCGAGCATCAGCGCGAACACCGCGACGCCGGCACCGGCGAACTTGGCGATCCGGCTGGGCCGGGGACCGCTACCGGGCGGCGCGACCTGCGGACCCCACGGCGGGACCGGCTGGCCCGGGTGCTGCCCGGGGTGCTGGGTGTGCTGGCCGGGGTGCTGCGGGTGCTGCGGGTGCTGGGCGTGCTGCCCGGGGTGCTGGGCGTGCTGCTGCTGCGGGTACGCCATGCCCGGCTGGCCCCCGCCGGCCCAGCCGGACTGCTGACCCGCGTACCAGGGGTGCCCGCCGGCGTGCGGCTGCGGGTAGCCGGGCTGGCCGGGCGCGGGGTAACCGGACTGGCCGGGGGCCGGGTAGCCGGAGACCGGGTACGGCGGCGCGGAGGGGGTGGCGGCCGGCGGCTCGTACCCGGTCGGCTGCGTACCGAAGGCGGCGGGTGCGGCCTCGGTGGCCTGCGTGTCACCACTGGCCTGCGCGGCACTGGTCGGCTGCGCGTCGCCGGTGGCCCGCAGGTCACTTGTGGGCTGCGCGTCACCGGTCGCCGGCACGACCTGGACGGGAGTGGTCGGGGAGTCGGACTGCGCGCGCTCGTCGCGTGGCAGCTCGGCGGTGGGGTGCGACGGCTCGGCGTCGGTGGGGGCCGGCCGGCGCTGCGGGTCGGACTCGTACTCGGTCATGGCACTACCTTCTCCCTCGGCACTGCAATCAACCTGGAACCGTCCTGGAAGTTAGCTGAAAGTCACTCTGCGACGTCGTCGACCGGTGCGACAAGCGGCAGCCGGACCCGGAAGGTGGCCCCTCCGCCGGGTGTCTCGGCCACCTCGACAGTGCCGTCGTGCGCGGCGACAAGGGCCGCCACGATCGCCAGGCCGAGGCCGGTGCCGGTGTTGCCGTCGGCCCGCCGGGTGCGCGCCGCGTCCGCCCGGTAGAACCGCTCGAAGACCCGTTCGGCCTGCTCCGGGGAGAGGCCCGGGCCGGTGTCGGCCACCTCGATGACGGCGTGGCCGCCCGGCTCGGCCCGCAACCGCACCCGGATCTCGGCGTCCGGCGGGGTGTGGGTGAGCGCGTTGGTGACCAGGTTGCCGATCACCTGACGCAGCCGCGCGTCGTCGGCGGAGACGACGAGCGGGCCCGATCCGGGAACGATCTCCAACTCGATCCGGCGGTCCGGGGCGATCACCCGAGCGGCCTGCACCGCGTCGGACGCGAGCACCGGCAACTCCACCGGGGTCAGTGCGAGTGGCCGTTCCCGGTCCAACCGGGCGAGCAGCAGCAGATCCTCCACCAGCAGCCCCATCCGGGCCGCCTCGTCCTCGATGCGACGCAGCAGGCCGGCGGTCTGCTCCGGCTCCCGGGCCGCGCCCTGCCGGTACAGCTCGGCGAAACCGCGGATGGTGGTCAGCGGGGTCCGTAGTTCGTGCGAGGCGTCCGCGACGAACCGCCGCATCCGTTCCTCGGAGCGGATGGCCCGCGCCTCGGACGCCTGAGCGGCGTAGGCGGCGTCCCGGGCGGAGCTCTCCGCCGAACGCGCCGACATCTCCGAGGCGGCTCTGGCGGTGAACGCCGCCTCGATCTGGGTGAGCATCGCGTTCAGCGCACGCGAGAGCCGGCCCAGCTCCGAGGTGGGCTCGGCCTGACCCTCCTCCGGGTCGGGCACGCGCCGGGTCAGGTCGCCGCCGGCGATGGCGGCGGCGGTCCGTTCGATCTCCACGAGCGGTTTGAGGCTGGTCCGGACGATCGCCGCGCCCACCGAGGCCAGCATGATCAACACCGAGCCACCGACCAGCAGGTCGATCCAGACCAGGCGCTTCACCGCCTGGTCGACGTCGGTGAGGTGCTGACCGATGGCCGCGAGCTGACCGTTTGGCAGCTCGATGTAGCGCATTCGCCAGCGCACCTTGCCGTCCCGGGCCGGGACGTTGAAGGGTTTACCCTCCAACTTCTCGAAACCGGCGGCGTCCGGCGGCCACGGTGGTAGGTCGTCCGGGACGAATCGCTTGTCGTCGTAGATCACGATCCGGGGCTGGTTCGGGCTGATGATGACCACCAGATAGTCGGTCGGCACCCCCAGAGTGCCCTGCTGGGGGGTGACGACAGCGTTCTCGATGGTGCGCGCGTAACCAGTCAGCTCGCTGTCGACCTGGGTGACCAGGTAGCTGCGCAGAAAAACGGTGGTGAGCGAACTGATCACCAGCAGCGCGGCGGCGACGAGCAGCAGCACCGCGGTCACCAGCTTGACCCGCAGCGGTACGCCCCGCAGCCGTCCCTTCGCCTGCTGGACCGTGTTCACGCCGCCGGCTTGCGCAGCACGTACCCGACGCCACGCAGCGTGTGGATCAACCGGGGTTGGGTGGTGTCGACCTTGCGCCGCAGGTACGAGATGTACGACTCGACGATGTTGTCGTCACCACGGAAGTCGTAGTTCCAGACGTGGTCGAGGATCTGCGCCTTGGACAGCACCCGGTTGGCGTTGAGCATCAGGTAGCGCAGCAGCTTGAACTCGGTGGGCGAGAGCTGCACCCGCTGCCCGGCCCGGTGCACCTCGTGGGTCTCCTCGTCCAACTCCAGGTCGGCGAAGGTGAGCCGGGAGGGCGCCTGCCCGCCGGTCGTGGTGCGGCGCAGCACGGCCCGGATCCGGGCGGTCAACTCCTCCAGGCTGAACGGCTTGGTGACGTAGTCGTCACCACCCAGGGTCAGCCCACGGATCTTGTCGTCGGTGGCGTCCCGAGCGGTCAGGAAGACCACCGGGGTGCGGGTGCCACCCTCGCGCAGCATCCGGATGACCTCGAAGCCGTCCAGGTCCGGCAGCATCACGTCGAGCACGACGAGGTCGGGCCGGTGGTCCTTGGCGGCGTTGAGGGCCGCGCTGCCGCTTGTCGCGGTGGCCACGTCGAAGCCCGCGAAGCGCAGGCTCGCGGAGAGCAGTTCGAGGATGTTGGGGTCGTCCTCGACGACGAGAAGTCGCGCCTCGGTCTGGGTAGCGGGCATGGGCCCATCATCGGTGACCACACTGCACCGGCGCTGGACGCTTCCTGGAAAAACCCTGTGAGTCGTCGCAGTTCGACGACGCCGCTCAGCGCAGCAGGCGGCGCAACCCGTCCAGGGCGCCGTCGAGCAGCCGGATCGCGGTGCGCAACTGGCTGTCGCTGAACTGCCGGGCGCGCGTCAACCGGCTCACCTCGGCGCTGAACGCGTGCAGGCGTCTGTCGAGTTCGTCGAGCAGCTCAGCCTGCGGCCCGCCGGTCGACGCCGGCCGGGGTGGCGCCGCGTCCCACCGGGTGCGCCGGGTCTGTCGGGTGGCCTCGCTCAGCTCCCGCTTGAGGTCGCGCACCGAGCCTCGTACCTCGTTGCGGATGTCGCCGGCCAGGGTGGAGAGATCCGCCACCGAGGCCGCGATGTCCGCCTCCAGTGCCACCAGTTCACCGGCCCGCTGGTGCAGCTCCGCCCGGCCGGCGTCGGTGATCTCGTACGTCTTGCGGCCCCCGGCGGCGGTGTGGCCGACCAGACCCTCGACCTCCAGCCGTTGCAGGCGGGGGTAGATGGTGCCGGCGCTGGGCGCGTAGAGCCCGAGGAACCGGTCCTCCAGCAGACGGATCAGCTCGTAGCCGTGCTTGGGGCCGTCGTCGAGCAGCTTGAGCAGGTAGAGCCGGAGCCGCCCGTGGCTGAACACGGAGGTCACGGCAGCTCCTCCCCCTCATTGTCGACAGCTCGGGCGAGCAGGGCGATGCTCCCCGAGGTCGCGGAAGCCCAGAGCTTACCGTTGCCGGCGCCGATCACTCCCGCACAGTTGGACTGCGGGAACGTCGAGGCACGCACCTGCGGGAAGCCACTGGTGATCCGCCCGGCGGCGGTCTGCAGCTGGACGGCGAGGTCGCTGTCCTCGCGGACCCGGACGGTGATGCGGCCCGAGATCGTGGTCAGCTGGATCTCGCTGTGCCGGGGGTTGTCCAGGTCGCAGGTGATGGCGCCGGAGACGGTCTGCGCCCGTACCCGGTCGGCGGCACTGTCGGCGAGGATCACCTCCCCGGAGACCGTCTGCAGGGTGAGGTCCCCGCGGACGCCGAGCGCCTCCAGCGGGCCGGAGGTGATGTGCGCGTCGGTGTTGCCGCGCAGCCCCATCAGGGTGATCTGGCCGGCGGTGACGTTGACCCGGGTCTGCCGGCGCAGGCCGGAGGCGACCACCGAGCCGGCGACCAGGCCCAGGTCGGCGAGGACGTCGGCGGGCACGGCGACGGAGACGTCAACCCGTGGATACCTGTGGAACATCCGGAACCACCGCAGGACGTCCGACCAGCTCCGGCCGCGCTCCTGACGGATGGTGAGCCGGCCGTCGGCATGGTCGATCAGGACCGGCCGGCGACCCACCTGGGCGACGTCGATCCGGGCCGGGCCGTCGGCGGCGGCGACCACGTTGAGCCGCCCACTGACCAGGCGGACGTCCAGTCGGGTGACCGGCCCGTCCACGGTGAGTCGCTGCGGGCTCTCGACAGTCCATCCGGCCATGGCGTCCCCCTCTCGACAGCGCGCGGATCCGCGCCTGACAGGGAGCACAGTAACGCGATACATCGCGACACGACAAGACAGGTCGCGAGTTGACCGTGCCCACCTCGCCACGACCCGCGTTGCGATCCCGCCCGCCCGCTCGCTCGCCGCCCGCCGCCCGCCACCCGCCACCCGCCACCCGCCACCCGCCACCCGCCACCCGCCACCCGCCAAGATCGTGCTCGATCGTGGCACCAGTGGCATCCCACGTCGGCGAGGCCACTACTTCCTGGATCGAGCACGATCGTGGCGTCGTGCACGATCGTGCACGATCGTGGCGGGTGCGGGCGATCGAGCACGATCGTGGCGGGTGCGGGCGATCGAGCACGATCGTGGCGGGTGCGGGCGTGGGGGCGCCGTCCTCAGGCCGCCAGATCCAACTCGCCGCCGTCGGCCGGCGGCGGCGCCGCCGGGGTCGCCGTGGGCACCCCGGGGATCGCTGGGGTCGCCGTGGGCACCGGATGTAGCCGGGGCCGCGTCGCCGCACCCGCCGCCGGCACCAGGTGTACTGCCGACTCGGCGGCCCGGGCCAGCAACCGCCGATCGGCGGTACGGGCCGGATGCAGGGCGGCGGCGACCGTCACCGACACCACCAGCTCCCGTGCCGTTACCACCCGGAGCACCGATCGCAGCAACGTGTCAGCGCCGAGGAAGGCGGCGGCCGTGGTGGTCGTACCGGTGGCCGCGCAGGCGTAGCCGAGCCGCAGCGGCACCACCGGGCTGCCCGTGTCGATGGCCGCCTGGAAGGTCGCCGGCCGGAAACCGCCGCCCGGACGGCAGTCGGCGGCACCGGCACCGGCGCACCAGGTCGTCCCCTCCGGAAAGACCGCCACCGACCGGCCGGCGCGCAGCGTGTCGGCGACCCGGCCGACCATGGCCGGCAGCGCCCGCGGCCGCGCCCGGTCCACGAAGACGGTCCCCGCCGCGGCGGCGAGCAGGCCGAACACCGGCCAGGAGCGGATCTCCCGCTTCGCCACCATCCGGGTGGGCGCGACGGCAAGCACCGCGAGGATGTCCAGCCACGAAACATGGTTGGCGACAAGCAGCGCCCGCCGCCGGGGCAGCCGACCCCGGATCACCAGCCGGACCCCGAAGGCCCGTGCGGTGAACCGGGCCCAACCGCGCACCGCCGCCTGCCGTTCCCGCACCGGCAGCACGGGCAGCAGCAGCACCAGGCCGACGCCGGCCAGCAGCATGCCGGCCACGGCAGCCAACCGCAGCACCCGACGAGGCACCGACACGGTGGGCACCGCTCCGTACGGCGGCAGACAGTCGTCGTCGCAACCCGACGACGGCCGCCACAGGTCGTGCGACCCGGCGGTCACCGGTGCGCCTCGCCCAGGAAGTGCCGCAGGTAACGCGGGTTCATCCGGTCCAGGCTGAAGAGCACGTAGAAGTCCGCGCAGCCGAAGTCGCTGTCGTACGACGGCTCGCCGCAGATCCACGCGCCCAGCCGCAGGTAGCCACGCAGCAGCGGCGGTACCGCGACGCGACCGGCCGGCTCGGCGGTCACCGATCCGGCGGCCGACTCGGTGAACCAGGGCCGCAGCGGGCGGACCCGCAGCGGCGGCGGCGCCAGGTGCCGGTCCCGGGCCTGGGTCCACACCTCGGCGACAGTCCGCCCACCGTCGGCCACCGGCACCGACGCGCAGCCGCCGAGCCAACGGGAGCCCCGCAGGTGCAGGTATCTGACGATGCCCGCCCACATCAGGTTGATCACCGCGCCGGAGCGGTGGTCGGGGTGCACACAGGACCGGCCCGCCTCGACCAGGTCGTCGCGGAGCGGATCGAGCGCCCCGAGGTCGAACTCGTTCTCGGCGTACCGCCTGGTGGTGCGACCCGGCGGCAGCAGCCGGTACGTGCCGACCACCTGGCCGGTGCTGTCCTCGCGGACGATCAGGTGGTCGCAGTGCGCGTCGAAGGGATCCACATCCAGCCCGGCCGCACCGGGGAGGAGGGTGGCGCCTAGCTCGGTGGCGAACACCTCGTGGCGCAGGCGTTGCGCGGCCGCGACCTGGATGGGGTCGTCGGCGATCAGCAGGGTGTATCCGCTGGTCGTCAGGGGTGCGCCAGCGGCATGCAGAACGGCCATGGGATCTGTGTAAGGGCTCGGGTTGCCATTCACGGGGACCACCGGTGTCGGCAGGATGAACGCCGGCCGGCAGATGCGTCCCAGCGGTGGTCGTGCGAGGCTGCGCGGCGAACCGGCGACGACGCCGGCAAGCCCACCGGAGGTCGACGATGCGGATCGAGTCCCGCTACAACGGGCCGCCCGGCTCCGGCAACGGCGGCTGGAGCGCGGGCGTGTTCGCCGCCGAGGCCGGTGGCCCGGGTGCGGTCGAGGTGACGCTGCGCCGGCCGCCACCACTTGACACCGAACTGAGCCTCACCGACGGCGAGGTCCGGGACCCCGCCGGCGAACTGGTGGCCGAGGTGCGCCCGAGCAGCGCGGTCGAGGCCGTCGTACCCCCTGTCGACCTGGCCACCGCGGTCGCCGCCGCGGCCCGTTACCCCGGCCTGGTCGAGCATCCGTTCCCCGGTTGTTACGTCTGCGGACCGCAGCGGGCCGACGGGCTGCGGATCTTTCCCGGCCAGCTGCCGGATGGCCGGACCGCCGCGCCGTTCCGGGTGCCCGAGCAGGTCAGCTCGGCCACGATCTGGGCGGCGTTGGACTGCCCCGGCGGGTGGACGGTGCTCGCGCCGGGCCGCCCGTACCTGTTGGGTCGGATCGCCGCAGTGGTCACCGCGCTGCCGGCTCCGGGCGACGACTGCGTGGTGACCGGGGCGTTGCTCGGTGTCGATGGGCGCAAGGCGCTCGTGCACACCAGCCTGTACGGCCCGGACGGCACCCTGCTCGGCGCGGCCCGGGCCACCTGGATCGCCCGCTGAGCCCCGGTCCGTCGTCCGCAGGGCGGAGGCGTCTCCACCCTGCGGCGGAGGCGAACATACGGACCGCGCCTGATTGACCTTGTTGCTCCGGGCCGTCACGCTGTGCCACGGCGTACCTCGACGCCGCACACGGGAGGAGAACGATGACTGACGGGCAGCGAAGCCCCACCAGCGACGGTCAGATCGTGGTGTCCGGTCTGACGAAGCAGTACAAGAACGTGCGGGCGGTGAACAACCTGTCCTTCACCGTGGCGCCGGGGCGGGTGACCGGCTTCCTCGGCCCGAACGGTGCTGGCAAGACCACCACGCTGCGCATGCTGCTGAACCTGGTCACTCCGACCGCGGGTACGACCACCATCAGCGGCCACCGGTACACCGACCTCACGGACCCGCTGCGGCACGTCGGCGCGGTGTTGGAAGCGTCGAGCGCGCACAAGGGCCGCACCGGCATCAACCACCTGCGGGTCATCTGCGCGGCGGCCGGGTTGCCCCGGGAGCGGGCGGACGAGGCACTGGCCATGGTCGGGTTGACCCCGGCGGCGACGCGCAAGTTCAAGGGCTACTCCCTGGGCATGAAGCAGCGGCTGGGCATCGCCGCCGCGATGCTCGGCGACCCCCGGGTGCTGATCCTCGACGAGCCCGCCAACGGGCTCGACCCGGAGGGCATCAGGTGGATGCGTGGGTTCCTCAAGAACCTCGCCCACCAGGGCCGCACCGTGCTGGTCTCCAGCCACCTGCTGTCGGAGATGCAGCTGCTCGCCGACGACGTGGTGATCATCGCGGCCGGGCAGCTGGTCCGGCAGGGTCCTGTCGACCAGGTTCTCGGCTCGATGGCGCAGAGCTCCCGGATCCGGGTCCGCACCCCGCAGGCCGAGGCGCTGATCGGGGCGCTGAAGGCGCAGTCGGCGACAGTCGACACCGACGAGCACGGCGTGCTGCTGGTCGGCGGGGTGGACGCCCCGACGGTCGGCCGCGCCGCCCTGGCCGCCGGCGTCGAGCTGCACGAACTGACCACCGAACGACCCGATCTGGAACGGGTCTTCCTGGAGCTGACGGCCGGAAAGGCGGGCATCCGATGAACCTGGTCCGAGCCGAACTGCTCAAGATCCGTACCACCAGCACCTGGTGGTGGCTGGCCCTCGGCGCGTTCCTGTCGATCGCCCTGGCCTTCGCGTTCAACGCCTGGTACGCCGTCACCGTCCTGGGCGGCGATGGCGGAGATTTCGGCGCCAGCCCGGAGCAGGCCACACCGGCCGCGCAGGCGGCCAACATCTACACCTCGGGCCAGTACCTCGGGCTGATGTTCGTGATGCTCATCGGCATCCTGATGGTCACCAACGAGTTCTTCCACCAGACCGCGACCACGACGTTCCTGACCACGCCGCGGCGCACCTCGGTCATCGTCGGCAAGCTCATCGCCGCCAGCCTGCTCGGCTTCATGTTCTGGCTGGTGACCACGCTCATCGACGTGGCAGCCGGCACGATCTTCCTGTCGCTCAACGACTACGGCAGCCAGCTCGGCGAGTGGCCGGTGCAGCGGGCACTGCTGTTCAACCTGCTCGCGTACGCCATCTGGACGATCCTCGGGGTCGGCATCGGCACGTTGATCACCAACCAGCTCGGTGCGGTGATCACGGCGGCGGTGCTCTACCTGGTCGGCACCCAGGTGGTGGGCCTGCTGTTCCTGCTGCTGTCGAACGTCCTCGACAGCCAGGCGGTGCTCAAGTGGCAGGTGATCTGGCCGGCGGTGGCGTCCCAGGTCATGATCACCGAAGGCCAGACGGAGTTCACCCCGGCCTGGTGGGTCGGCGCCCTGGTGCTGATCGGCTACGCGCTGGTCAGCGGGGTCGTCGGCGTCCTGATCACCCGGCGGCGCGACATCGCCTGACGGCGGTCCCGACCCCGGGGACGGCGGCGAGCAGCCGGCCGCTCCGGGGTCGGCGCCGACCTCGGCGGGTGACCCTGCGTTACCAGTCCCGCACCCGCCGCGCAGCGGTTGCTGAACTTCTGGCATCTTCTGTGAAACCGGCCACGGGACCGAGGCTGAAATGCCTGCGGGATCGGTACGGCGTAGCCTTGGAGCCGTCCCGTCCGCGCCCCCGAATCGGGCACGGAGGGACACAGGGCGTGCCACACAACCCGCGTGAAAGAGGCGATTACCGGCCGTGTCGACCCAGCAGACTTCGCAGGAGAACCCACTGGCGGGTTTCGGCCCGAATGAGTGGATCGTCGAGGAGATGTACCAGCGCTACCTCGCCGACCCAACGAGCGTCGATTCGGCCTGGCACGACTTCTTCGCCGACTACCGGCCGGCGCCAGGGGCGGCCACCCCCCGCAAGGCCGAGTCGTCGGAGCAGCCGGCCGCCGCGCCGGAGCCGGACGGGCAGCCGGAGGCGGCCGCCGCGGTCAGCCAGCCGGCCGCCACCGCGCAGCCGGCCGCCGCGTCCTCGGCACCGGCCAAGGCCGCGCCGCCGAAGGCCACCCCGGCGAAGGCGGCACCGGAGAAGGCGGCACCGGCCAAGCCGGCCGCGAAGGCCGCCGCCCCCGCCGCCGACGGTCCGCAGACCACGCCGTTGCGCGGCGTCGCGGCGAAGATCGTCCAGAACATG
Source organism: Micromonospora sp. NPDC049044 (assembly GCF_040649215.1). Taxonomy (NCBI): domain Bacteria; kingdom Bacillati; phylum Actinomycetota; class Actinomycetes; order Micromonosporales; family Micromonosporaceae; genus Micromonospora; species Micromonospora sp. NPDC049044. Next base: position 83,763 of record NZ_JBEZFA010000033.1, read on the forward strand.
GACGCCTCGCTGAGCGTGCCCACCGCGACGAGCGTGCGCGCCGTCCCGGCCAAGCTGCTCGTCGACAACCGCATCGTGATCAACAACCACCTCGCCCGGGGGCGTGGTGGCAAGGTCAGCTTCACCCACCTGGTCGGCTACGCGCTGGTCCGGGCGCTGGTCCAGCACCCCGAGATGAACAACTCCTTCGCCGAGGCCAACGGCAAGCCGGCGGTGGTCCGCCCGGCACACGTCAACCTCGGCATCGCCATCGACCTGGCCAAGCCGGACGGCAGCCGCAACCTGGTGGTCCCGTCCATCAAGGGCTGCGAGCAGATGGACTTCCGGCAGTTCTGGCAGGCGTACGAGGACGTGGTCCGGCGGGCGCGGCGCAACGAGCTGACCATGGAGGACTACTCCGGCACCACGATCTCGCTCACCAACCCGGGCGGCATCGGCACCGTGCACTCGATGCCGCGGCTGATGCAGGGGCAGAGCGCGATCATCGGCGTGGGCGCGATGGAATACCCGGCGCCCTACCAGGGGATGTCCGAGACCACCCTGGCCGAACTGGCGGTCAGCAAGATCATCACGCTGACCAGCACGTACGACCACCGGATCATCCAGGGCGCGCAGTCCGGCGAGTTCCTCAAGGTGATGCACGAGCTGATCCTCGGCGAGCACGCGTTCTACGACGAGATCTTCACCTCGCTGCGCATTCCGTACGAGCCGGTGCGCTGGATGCGCGACGTGGCGGTCAACTCCGAGGGTCAGATCAACAAGACCGCCCGGGTGCACGAGCTGATCCACGCGTACCGGGTGCGCGGGCACCTGATGGCCGACACCGACCCGCTGGAATTCAAGATCCGCAAGCACCCTGACCTGGACGTCCTCCAGCACGGGCTCACCCTGTGGGACCTGGACCGCGAGTTCCCGGTCAACGGCTTCGCCGGCCGGCAGCGGATGAAGCTGCGCTCGATCCTCGGCGTGCTGCGCGACTCGTACTGCCGCCGCGTCGGCATCGAGTACATGCACATCCAGGACCCGGAGGAGCGGCGCTGGGTGCAGGAGCGGATCGAGCGCAAGTACGAGAAGCCGGCGGCCGACGAGCAGAAGCACGTGCTCAACCGACTCAACGCCGCCGAGGCGTTCGAGACCTTCCTGCAGACCAAGTACGTCGGCCAGAAGCGCTTCTCGCTCGAGGGCGGCGAGTCGCTGATCCCGTTGCTCGGCGAGATCCTGGAGTCCTCCGCCGAGAACGGGCTGGACGAGGTCGTCATCGGCATGGCGCACCGGGGTCGGCTCAACGTGCTGGCCAACATCGTCGGCAAGCCGTACGAGAAGATCTTCTCGGAGTTCGAGGGTCACCTGGACCCGCGCTCGACCCAGGGCTCCGGCGACGTGAAGTACCACCTGGGGCAGAACGGCAAGTTCACCACCCCCGACGGCGCGCACTCGGTGAAGGTGTCGGTGGTGGCCAACCCGTCGCACCTGGAGGCCGTCGACCCGGTGCTGGAAGGCATCGTCCGGGCCAAGCAGGACCGGATCGACCTCAAGCTGGAGGGTTACACCGTGCTGCCGCTGGCGGTGCACGGTGACGCCGCGTTCGCCGGGCAGGGTGTGGTCGCCGAGACGCTCAACCTGTCGCAGCTGCGCGGCTACCGCACCGGCGGCACCGTGCACGTGGTGGTCAACAACCAGGTCGGCTTCACCACCGCCCCGGAGTACAGCCGGTCCAGCCTCTACAGCACCGACGTGGCCCGGATGATCCAGGCGCCGATCTTCCACGTCAACGGCGACGACCCGGAGGCCGTGGTCCGGGTGGCCCGGCTGGCCTTCGAGTACCGGCAGACGTTCAACAAGGACGTCGTGATCGACATGGTCTGCTACCGGCGGCGCGGGCACAACGAGGGCGACGACCCCTCGATGTCCAACCCGCAGATGTACAAGATCATTGATTCGAAGCGCTCGGTGCGCAAGCTGTACACCGAGGAGCTGATCGGTCGCGGTGACATCACCGTGGAGGACGCCGAAGAGCTGCTGCGCGACTACCAGGCGCAGCTGGAGAAGGTCTTCAAGGCCACCCGGGACGCCGCCTCGGCACCCCGCCAGCTCAACCGGCCGCGCCGCGAGGAGGAGCCGGAGCCGCAGGTCGACACCGCCACCGACGCGTCAGTGGTGAAGGCGATCGGCGAGGCGCACATCAACCTCCCGGAGGGCTTCACCCCGCACAAGCGGATCCAGCAACTGCTGGACCGGCGGGCCAAGATGTCCGTCGAGGGCAACATCGACTGGGGCTTCGGCGAGATCATCGCGCTCGGGGCGCTGCTGCACGACGGGGTCACCGTCCGGCTGGCCGGGCAGGACTCGCGGCGCGGCACGTTCGTCCAGCGGCACGCCTCGGTGGTCGACTCCCGCACCGGCGACGACTACCTGCCGCTGAAGTCACTCACCGGTGACGGCGAGCGCTCCCGGTTCTTCGTGCACGACTCGCTGCTCAGCGAGTACGCGGCGATGGGCTTCGAGTACGGCTACTCGGTGGAGAACATCAACGCCCTGGTCGCCTGGGAGGCCCAGTTCGGCGACTTCGTCAACGGCGCCCAGTCGGTGATCGACGAGTTCATCTCGTCCGGCGAGGTGAAGTGGGGTCAGCGCTCCGCGGTCACCCTGCTGCTGCCGCACGGCCACGAGGGCCAGGGGCCGGACCACACCTCCGGTCGGCCGGAGCGGTTCCTGCAGATGTGCGCCGAGGACAACATGCGGGTGTCCATCCCGACCACCCCGGCGAACTACTTCCACCTGCTGCGCCGCCAGGCCCTGTCGCCCAAGCGCAAGCCACTCGTGGTGTTCACGCCGAAGTCGCTGCTGCGGCACAAGCTCTGCGTCTCCTCGGTGGAGGACTTCACCACCGGCACCTTCCAGCCGGTGCTGCGCGACACGGCGGCCCCGGCCCCGGAGGCGGTGAAGCGGGTGCTGCTCTGCTCCGGCAAGGTCTACTACGACCTGTTCCAGGCCCGGCAGGAGCGCGGCGTCACCGACACCGCGATCCTCCGGATCGAGCAGCTGTACCCGCTGCCGGTCGAGGAGATCCGGGCCGCCCTCGCGCAGTTCCCGAACGCGGAGGACTTCGCCTGGGTGCAGGAGGAGCCGGCCAACCAGGGCGCCTGGTCGTTCGTCGCGCTCAACCTGCTGGAGCACCTGACCGACGTCCGGCTGCGGCGGATCTCCCGCCCGGCCGCGGCCGCCCCGGCGGTCGGCTCGGCGAAGACCCACGAGGTCGAGCAGAACGCGCTGATCGAGGCGGCTCTCCCCCGCCCGTGACCTGACCGCGCCAGGCGAGCCGGGGCGGGGCCGTTCACCACGGTCCTGCCCCGGCTCGCGTCGGTCCATCCGCCCGGCCACACGCCGGGCCGAGCACGAGGACGTACGCGATGTACTTCACCGACCGTGGCATCGAGGAGCTGGTCGAGCGCCGGGGCGACGAGCAGGTGACCCTGGAGTGGCTGGGCGAGCGCCTGCGCGACTTCGTCGACCTGAACCCCGAGTTCGAGACGCCGATCGAGCGTTTCGCCACCTGGCTGGCCCGCCTGGACGACCCCGACGAGGACTGAACAACACCGCCGGTGGGTCGCAGTCTGGCTCAGCCGGTGCGGGAGACTGCCGGTTCCAGGCCGGTGCGGCGCAGTTTCTGCCAGCCCAGCCGGCCACCGGTCAGCGCGGTGACCACCGCCTGGATCATCACCAGGTACATCAACTGCCGGTAGACGAACTGCTGGAGCGGCAACACCCACAGCACGCCCAGCTTCTCCCGGTCCAACCGGAACGCCACGATCGCGGTGACCATCTGCACGCCGAGCATGACCAGCCAGGCCACCGCCGTGGCGGTCCGGTCGAGGAAGAAGAGGCCGTACACGGCCAGCAGGTCGATCACCGGCGCGAGCAGCGGCAGCAGCACCCCGAAGAGGCTGAGGAAGAACAGGCAACGTCTGGTGAAACGGCCCGACGCACCCCTGTCGAACACCGACCGGCGGTGCTTCCACATCGCCTGCATGGTGCCGTAGCTCCACCGGTAGCGCTGTTTCCAGAGCTGCCCGAGGCTCGTCGGCGCCTCGGTCCAGGCGCGGGCCGTCTCCTCGTAGACCACCTTCCAGCCGGCCCGGCCGAGGGCCATGGTGATGTCGGTGTCCTCGGCGAGTGTGTCGTCGGTCATCCCACCGGCGTAGCGCAGAGCCTGCCGCCGGAAGCCGCCGATCGCCCCGGGCACCGTCGACATGCAGCGGAGCGTCTCGTAGAGACGGCGGTCCAGGTTGAAGCCGATGACGTACTCGATGTGCTGCCACTTGGCGATCAGACTGCGCCGATTGCCGACCTTCACGTTGCCGGCGACAGCGCCCACCTGCGGGTCGGCGAAGGGTTGCACGAGCCTGCGGACGGCGTCGGGTTCCAGGACGGTGTCCCCGTCGACCATGACGATCAGGTCGTGGCGGGCCAGCGCGACGCCCGTGTTCAACGCGCTGGGCTTGCCGCCGTTGGGCTTGCGGACCACCCGGACGTTGGGGAGGCCGAGCGCGTCGACGATGTCCGCCGTCCCGTCGGTGGAGCCGTCGTCGACGACCACCACCTCGATCCCGCCGGGATGGTCGCCGCCGGCCAGGGAACGGACCGCGGCGGCGATGCCCTCCTTCTCGTTGTACGCGGGGACGATCACCGACACCGGCGCGGTGACGGGCGGCCCCCACGTCCAGCCCTTGGCCCGACGGCGGCGGGCGTGCCGCCCGGCGAGCAGGAACAGCACTGCGGTACGCCCCACCGTGAGCACGCCGACGAGTACGAAGAGGATCCCGAACACGCTCAGCACGTGGTCGGCGCCCCGGACCGCCCAGACCAGCATTCGGCCGCGCCAGCGGTCCCCTGAGGTGGCGGCCACGCCGGATTCCACCCGGTGCTCGACCCCTGCGGCGGAGAAGGCCAGGTTCAGTCCCTCGGTCGCGGTGACGAAGCGGTATCCCCGTTGCTTCATCATCGGGATGAACCGGTCGAGCGCGGCGACAGTCTGTGCGCGGTCCCCGCCGGCGTCGTGCCAGAGGGTGATCGCGCCCGAGGCACCGGCCGGGGTCGCGTTCTCGATGATCCTGTCAACGCCGGGCAGCGCCCAGTCCTGACTGTCGGTGTCGTTGAGCACCGTCAGGTAGCCCCGGTCGCCGGCAGCGGTCAGCACCGGCCAGTCCTCGTTGTCGATCGCGTCGGCGTGCGAGGAGTAGGGAAACCGGACCAGCGAGGTCCGCACACCTGTGACGGCGGCCAGGGCGAGCTGCGTCTGGGCGTACTCCAGGTCCCGCCGCCAGTCGGGCAGCTCGGTGAGGTCGGGGTGGGTGAACGTGTGCACGCCGAGTTCGTGGCCACCGCCCACCAGCCTGCGGGCCAGGTCCGGATGCCGGGAGACCTGCGAACCCAGCACGAAGAAGGTGCCCTTGACCTGGTGGGCGTCGAGCACGCGCAGCACCTCGGGGGTCCAGACCGGGTTCGGTCCGTCGTCGAAGGTGAGCGCGATCGTCCGCTCCGGCAGCCGGTAGGAGCGGACCTGCTCGCTGTTGGCACTGATGATCGGTCCCCCGGTCACCACCGAGGTGGGGACCTCGCGTTGCCCGCGGTTGCTGCGCTGGTGGTCGGGGGTGAAGGACGCGTTGGTGTACGCGTTGACGAGCAGCACGCTGGCCAGCACCGCCAGCACCATGCCGAACAGGATCCAGCGTGGTGGTGGTACGGCGCGGCGTCGGCGGACTGCCGTGGTCGTCGGCTCAGCCATCGGCGGGTAGGTCATCGGGCTCGACGAGCGTCTCCTCGGGCGAGGGCGGCGGGTCCTGGGTCGACGGTGGGTCGGCGGGTGTCGGGGCCGCCGGGACTGTCGGCGTGGGCGTGGGGGCGGGCGGGGCTGGCGTTCCGGCCGGGCGGGCCGGGCGCGAGGGGGGGGGGCGGGCCCGCGCG
>NZ_JBEZFA010000034.1:0-88565 GCF_040649215.1 Micromonospora sp. NPDC049044
CAGCGCATCCCACTCGACATCAGACAACTCGTAGCGACGACCCACGCGCTACATCATCCGACATCAAGATCCTTTGAAGACACGGCCTAGGGCTCGAGGGTGGCGGGCATGCCGAAGGCGGCGACGTGACGGGCACCGATGAAAGCGTTGCTCTCTACGATCTTCCCGTTCTCGATCCGGAGTACGTCGACGACCAACGCCTCGTAGTGCGGGCTGCCGGGCCGGCGGAGATAGTTGATCAGTGCCGGGCGCCCGTTGGCCGAGGCAGGGAACGTACGCCAGTCGAGCGGTCGGCCGAGGAACTCCGCGGCCGCGTCGATCCCGACTACCGGCGGCTCGGGCGGCATCGTGATCCGTACGTCCTCGGCGAGCAGTGCCCGGAGCGTCTCCGGGTCCTTCGCGTTGGCATAGCGGCGCAGGATCTCTTCGTCCTCACTGGTGAGCTGCGGGCGGCGCCAGTCCTTCGGGTCCGACGGCGCTTGCCGTCGGAGGGTGTGGCGGGCCCGTTGGAGGAGGCTGTTGACGGCCGGTACGGCGGTGTCGAGCGCGGCGGCGATCTCCTGCGGCGTCCAGCCGTACACGTCGCGCAGCACGAAGGCCGCCCGCTGCCGCGGCGGCAGGTACATGAGCGCTGCGATCACGGCCAGCTCGACGGTTTCCCGGGCGGCGACACCGGTCTGCGGATCGTCGACCAGCAGGGCGTCGGGATAGGGACCGAGCTCGGTGGACCACTCCAGAGGATCACCGTACGGCAGCGTCCGGTGACCGGCCGCCTTGCGGCTGTCGAGGAAGACGTTCGTGGCGATCCGGTAGAACCAGGTGCGCGCCGACGCGCGACCCTCGAAGCGGTCGCGAGCCCGCCAGGCACGCAGGAAGGTCTCCTGCACCAGGTCGTCCGCGTCGGTGACGTTCCCGGCGAGGCGGTAGCAGTGGACGTGTAGCTCACGCCGGTGTTCGTCGAAGGCGCGCTGCAGCCAGACCGCCTGCTCATCAGGCGAGTCGGACATGTGATCTCCCCGGGGCTGAGTGGTCTTCACCACCGTACTGACGACCGCGGACCCCATCCGTCATCGGTCACCGATGACGATCGCCGACTCGGTCGTCTGTACCTGTGACCGATCCCCACTCCACGAAGGAGATAGCCATGACGGCAACCCCGGCGTCCAGCGCCGCCGCGCCCCCGGTCGTCGACCGGGAGACCTGGCTGCGTGAGCGCGACGAACTGCTGGTCCGGGAGAAGGCCCATACCCGCGAAGGAGACGCGATCGCAGCCGCTCGTCGTCAGCTGCCGATGACCTTGATGCCGACGGTGACGGTGCGGGGCCCAGGCGGGGACACCCCGCTGGTGGAGGTGTTCGAGGGCCGCCGGATGCTCATCGCCTACTTCCACATGTGGCACGACGGCAAGCCGTACGAGCATCAGTGTGAGGGGTGCACCTTCTCGACCTGTCACGTGCAGACGCTGGACTACCTGCACGCTCGGGACGTCACCTACGCCGTGTTCTGCCAGGGTCCCTACGACGAAAGTGCCCCGTTCGCGGAGTTCATGGGCTACCGGTTCCCCTGGTATTCGGCGAGAGACTCCGACCCGGCTCTGGCCGACGGTCGTGACTTCGGGTTCATCGCGTGCTACCTGCGCGACGGCGACGAGGTCTACGAGACCTACTGGACCACCGGGCGGGGCGTGGAGGCGTTGATGACCACCTACCACGCCCTGGACCTCACGGTGTACGGCCGGCAGGAGAACTGGGAAAATTCGCCTGAAGGCTGGCCGCGGGTCACCGGACACCCGTGGCGTCTCAACGGCCGCCCCACCGCGCAATGGTCACGCCCCGGCGTCGCGCCGCAATGACGTTCTGATGATCGAGGTGATCATGATCGGGTCGACCGCGGTGTCAGCCTGCTGCTGCGTCGTGCCGCGGGCGGGCGCTTCCCGCAGAGCCCGAATGCTTGCGGGTGCGATGGTGGCCGTCATGGCCGCGGTGACCCTCGATGCCGCACCGGTTGTGCAGTACGCGGGCACGCTGCTGCTCCTGGTCCTGGCGGTGGCAATCGTCGCCGGCGGTCCGACCGAGCGCGGCCCGGAGGTGGAGTGGCACCGTACGGCCGGGGCCGTGCTCATGGCGCTCGCCGTGTTGATGCATCAACACGGTGAGTCGGTGGCTACCCACCACATGCACGCCGGGCCCCGGACGGACCACGACACCGTCACCGGCCATGACGCGGCGCTCGTGTTGGTACGCGCCGCCACAACGGCTTACCTCTGCTGGATGGCGACCGCACTCGTCCGGCTGCGCAATCGACCGATCACGGACCTGCTCCGTTGGGAGCACCTGGCCATGGGGGCAAGCCTCGCGGCCATGATCTTCTTCATGAGCTAGTGCCGCGCAAGCAGTCGGCCGATCAAATGACGTTGGAGTATCAGGTCTGTTTCATAAGGGCGGTCGCGCCGAGGCGGAGTCCGGGCGGCGATCCGGCGGCGTTCGGGTCCGCCGCAGGCCGGCCAGCTCTTATGAAGGAAACCCTAGAGGTACATGCCGGTGCGGTGCTCCGACTCGTCGCGCCGAACCGGCTTGTCGCCCTCGCCGAAGAACCGCTTGCCGCCGAACTCACCGTGCAGCCGGTCGTCCAACTCGTCGGCGAGACCTGTCATCACCTGCACCGCAAGCATCAGATGGGTGGCCTGGAAGTTGCGGCCGAAGACCGGGATGGACGCCCAGACCGTGTCGTCGGCGCAGTAGAGGCGGCCGATCGGCATCCGGTTGGTCAACTCGGAGAGCTTGACGTAGAGCCGCTCGGTCGGCTCCACCTCGGTGAGCACCGGAGAGAACACGTCCACGAGCGGCGGATTGTCCCGCACCCGCACGAAGACCATCGCCGAGCCGGCCCGGATGTTGATGTCACCGTCCGAGTCGATCTGCAACCGGTCAGTGTCCGACTTCAGCATCGTGGAGACCACCGTCCGGACCCGATCGGCCAGGTCGAGCACGTCGTCCCGCTCGGCCTGCGCGGAGGCCGCCTCGGCCAACGCCTCCTCCAGGTCGGCCTCGACATCGGCGTCCGGGCCGAACTCGCTGCGCGCCGTGCCCAACGGGTCCACGGCCAGCGGCTCACCCTCGGCGTCATGCACCAGGTAGACGAGGAACGCCGGATGCGGGGCACCGTAGACGTCCCGCAGCGTCCGGGAGAGCAGCGCGGCGATCCGGGTCGACTCGCTCGTCTGGCCGTCCAGTCCGAAGAAGCCGCCGGAGCCGGCGAGCACCCCGGGCGGCGACCAGCCAAGTGCGACCATGTCCGCCACCGCATCGCGGTCCAGCCGGTAGCCCTCCGGCAGCGTCGCGTTCCCGACCCCCCGCGCGGACAACCCGCCACCGTCGCGCACGTCCACGCTCACCGAGTAGACGGCGTCCCCGGTGCCGGAGGCGGTCGGGTCGAGGGTCACCTCAAGGTGCGCGCCGACGGGAAGTTCCCGCAGCCGAAGGGCGAGCGCACTGGCGAACTCCTGCCAGGCCTCGGTCACCTTCGCCCGCAGATCGGTAGTGCTGGGTTCGTCGAGCAGGATCGATTCCGCCGGCTCAGTCGTCGCGCCGGGCAGGTCACCGAGCGGCGCCGAGGGGTGGTCAGCCGTCATGATCGCCTCCGTCCGTCACGATCACCCTACCCACGCCGCCCACGGACCCGATCAGCCCGGACCGGGATCGGACAACGGCCGTCAGGGGGCGGTCGGGTCCGCCGGGTCCGCGCCCAGTTCGACAGGCCACGTCCCGGCCAGGGCGCTGAGCCGGGCCGCCACGTCCGCCGGGTCGGCACCCCGGCCGACCGCCAGCCCCAGCAGGTACGCGGTGACCGGCGCACCCGGTCGCAGCACCTGGTGGGCGACGTCGCGGGCCACGTCCAGCACCGCCTGCACGGGCACCCCGATCGGGTCCAACTCCAGCTCGGTGCAGACCGCCGTCACCCAGTCGTCCATCACCGTCATCGCGCCCACTCCTCCGCCCGGCGTACGTCCTCTTCAGTGTCGCAGTCGAACCACGGCGGCGGGCCGTCGCCGGACCAGGGCACCTCCCGCACCACGAGCCCGGCCAGCAGCGCCCGGACCGGGGCTCCGGCCAGGGTGCCGCCCCGCTCGACGGTCAGTCGGTCCAGGCCGGCCCGCAGCGCCGCGACCCGCCAGACCCCGCAGAGCGACTGCCGCCGCCCGTCCACGTCGACGAAGCACGCGCCGTCGGGCTCGGCTCCGGCGAGGTGGGTGAGCAGGTCGCCGATCGCGGCGCGGGTGAGCAGCGGCAGGTCGGCGGCGAGCAGCGCGACAAGTGCGGTGTCCGGCTCGAGCAGCGCCAGCCCGGCAGCCGCGGCGGCGACCGGTCCCCCGCCCGGCGGGTCCTCCCTGGTGACCCGCACGCCCGCCGGAACCGTGTCGGCCGGACCCACGAGCACCAGTGGGCTGGCGTCGCTGACGGCGGCCAGCACCCGGGCGCGCATCGGCTGGCCACCGACCGGGACTGCGGGCTTGTCCACCCCGCCCATCCGTCGAGCGGACCCACCGGCGAGCACCACGGCGGCATACGTCCCCACCCGGTCACGGTACCCGGGTGGACGCTCGCCGCCGGTCGCTGCCGGGTGCCCGCAGCCCGGTGGCCGTGCGGGCGTGCCGGCGGGAGGTGGAGGATGGCGGGATGGGACGGGCAACTGATCGGCGGGGCGTACTTCGGATCGACCTGGACGCGGCGACTGTCGGGCGCGGGTCCATCCGCCGACCGGACACGCTTGCGGTGGAGGAGCCGCTGGAGATCCGGGTCGGCGCGGCCGGGCCGGGCCGACGCAAGCCCCTCGCCGTGACCATGCGTACCCCCGGTGACGACCTCGATCTGGCCATCGGGTTCCTGCTTACCGAGGGGCTGATCCGGTCGACCGACGACGTGTTGACCGCGCAGCTCTGCGCCGGCGCGGAGACACCGAACACGTACAACGTGGTGGACGTGACGCTCGCCCCTGGCGTGCCGGAACCGACCACCGACCCGTCCCGGAACTTCTACACGACCAGTTCCTGTGGCGTCTGCGGCAAGGCCAGCATCGACGCGGTCCGTACCCGGTCCCTGTTCCCGGTCGCCGCCGATCCGCTCAGCGTGCCGGCCACGCTCCTCGTCGAACTGCCCGACCGACTTCGTGCCGCCCAGCGTGGCTTCGACCGGACCGGTGGACTGCACGCGGCCGGTCTGTTCACGGCCGGGGGAGAACTGGTGGTGCTGCGGGAGGACGTGGGCCGGCACAACGCGGTGGACAAGGTGATCGGCTGGGCGGTGCGCGAACGTCGGCTGCCACTGGCTGGGCACCTGCTGCTGGTGTCCGGCCGGGCAAGTTTCGAGCTGACCCAGAAGGCGTGGATGGCCGGGTTGCCGCTGCTGGCCGCGGTGTCCGCACCGAGCACGCTCGCCGCCGAACTGGCCGACGAGGCGGGGATGACCCTTGTCGGATTCCTGCGCGGTCGGACCATGAACGTCTACACCGGGCCACACCGGATCACGCTGGAACAGCCCGCCTGACGCTCAGCGACCGATCAGGTCGAACAGGGCCAGCCGCGCGGCGGCGTCGCGAGCGACAAGGAAGCCGGCGATGCCGAGGATCCACCCCAACGCGCTGCCCGCCTTGTTGACGATCCAGTTGTTGAGTCGGGCGAGCACCGGCTCGACAACTGCCGGGCGGGCCACTCTGGCAGCCAGCAGCACCACCGCGGGCAGCACCATGACCAGGCAGTATCCGGCCAGCAACCCCACAACTGTCGCCGGGCCGACCCCCGAGGTGGCCAACAACCCCACCGCCCCGAGGTACGGCAGCATGGTCGCTACCTCGGCGAGCGCGGCCAGCAGCGCGAGCCCGACCAACCAGCGGGCGGAGGAGTCTCCAGCGGTGGCTCGGTCCCGCCATCGCAGCACGCCACCGCTACGGGGACGTCGTTTGCCGTCGTAGCGGAAGCTGAGCGCCAGCATCGCCACACCCAGCACGAGTTGCGCCCAGAGCACGGCCGGGTTGTCCAGAGCACCGCCAAACACGTCGGCCAACCTGCCGCCGCCCCACACCAGCAGCAGCCCCACCGCGAGATAGAACGCCGCGATGGTGGCGAGGTAGCCAAGGATCCGCCGGGCGTTCACCGGCCCGGGTGCAAGCAGCAGCCAGACCGGGATGAAGAGGGTGCCGATGCTGGTGCTGTCCACCAACGCCAACCCGGCCAGCGAGAGCAGCAGTTCGAGGGTCATTTCGTACCGGTGCGAAGAGCGGACATCAGATCATTATCAAGGAGTGCTGGCGCTACCGCGTCGGCCGCGGACAGGAGTGCGCCGTACATCCTCTGGCGGCGTACATCCTCTGGCGGAGGAACCCGCCGGGAACGATCAACCTCGGGGGACGAGGGATCAGCGTCGGGCCGGGCAGCCTGGGCGGGCTTTGTCGGGCTGGCAAGGAAGATCGGCCCCGTCGACCGGGGCTCGTCCTTCCCCGCCCGACCCGTGGTCGACGACCCGCTCCACACCTCAGGTCAGATCGAGGATGCTCCACCTGGCGGGGAGCACCTTCGCCGCCGCCTTCGGTTGCACCGTCGCGTAGTGCGCCTCGTGGATGAGTGCCGCGCGGGCGGCATGGCCGAATGAGATGTCTCCATCAACGGCACGGGCGAGCGTGCCCGTGTCTCGCACGTCCTCGCCGTCGAGCGGCAACAGACGGATCATCGGAGCACTCATCATCAGGGCCAGTAGCGCGACATCGATCTCGTCGCCCGCGCCCGCGATGGCGGCAGCCAGGCACGTCGCAGGGACGGCAACCTGCCGGCCCTCGTCGGCGACCTCCAGCATCAACTCCCCCACCGAGACGTTGCCCCCGATGTAGGCAGTCAACGCCGACGCGTCGAAGACCGCCGCGATCTGATCGCTCATCCGGCACGCCCCAACATCCGGCGCCCCTCAGCCAGGGCATCGGGCGGGATGGGCGTCGCGAGCCGCTCCCGCCAGCGCGCCCTGCCCTCCTCGGTCACCTCAATGCCGGCGCGCCGCAGCACCTCGTGCAGGTGGCTGGCGTCCATCTGGGCCCGCACCGCCGTCGTGATCGCGGCCGAGACGTTGGGCTGCTGGTCAAGCCACTCCGCGACATCGTCGGGGAGGCTCACGGAGCGCTTCACGGTCATGTCCTCCAGGCTATCAACGTGGGTAGCACCGTCGGTATTACCGCGCGTGTTGCGGGGACGGTCAGCGGCGGCCACGTCGCCTCCGCCTACGCGGACGGATCACCCCTGGCATCCCGACCGACGGCCACCCGTCCAGCTCGGACGGGGGCACCCCGCGCCGGAGCAGGTCGTCAAGCAGGATGGCGAGCGAGTAGTCGGGGTGCAGGCTGAGCGTGCGCTCCAGCGCGACGGCCGCCAGCGCCCCCTGCCCTGCACGCCAGGCCGCGAACGCCAGCAGCGCACCTGGCGCGGCGGCAAAATCCGGCTCGGCCCGGCGCAGCACGTGGGTCCAGAGGGCGATGTCCCGGTCCCGACCGTCGGTGCGTTCCCAGGCGTGATCGCGGATCGGCAGGTGGGTCATCAGCAGGCTCAACCAGGCCACCTCGTCGTCGTCGAGCCGCTCACCGCGGCGCTGCCGGCGCTGCGCCTCGCGGACCGCCGCGGCCCCGGCGGCGCACATCGTCCGGCCGCCGAGCAGGTCGCTCGCGGGCGCCTGCCCAAGCAGCTCGGTCAGGCGCAGCTGGGCCCGGGCGGTGGCCGCCCGCATCGCGTCCCGGGCCGGGCCGTCCACCGGCGCCACCTGCGCCACGAGGGCGGCCCGGTCGGGGAGCGCGACCTGGCCGGCGAAGACCGCCGAGGCGGTAAGCGGGTTGGCGGACGGGTCGTAGCGCCGGCCCTCGGGCGGGCAGCAGTCGGGCTCGGTGCAGAGGTAGGACCACCACCGGCCCTCGGTCACCCGCAGCGCGTCGAGCACCTCGAGCCCGCCCGCGGTCAGCGCGGCGCGCACCGCGTCCACGGCCGGCGTCACCCGGTCGGGTGGCCCGTAACCGACCACGGTGGCGGCCTCCGCGCCCTGCCGGTGGATCACGCCGGCCAGGTGCCGGGCCCGCTCGACCAGGTCGGTCGACGGGTCGGGCAGATCCGCGCGGGCGGCGAAGATGATCTGCCGCCCCAGCATCGCCACCGCGACCACGCTGTCGGCGGGATGGAAGCCGAGCAGGTACGGCACAGCGGCGATCAGATCGGCTGGCGAGCGGACGGCGAGCTGAGGGCGATCGGTCGAGGTCATGGCGGAAGCCTGCGCGGGGCCGCCCAGGTGCCGCCGCCCCTGTGGACGACACGCGGTTTATCCACAGTTACTGAGCGTGTTTACGCTGCTCATCGCGTATCCACGAGTGCCGAAAGCGACCCGATGTCATCGGGCGGCACCGTGGCGTCACAGGGAGCGGTTACCGTGCGCTGATGGACCTGGCGTACCTGCGCGCGCACCCGACACACCTGCCGACCTTCCGGACCCACCAGCGGATCCGGGAGACGCCGGTCGCCGGTGGGCAGATCTGCGCGGCCGCCCGGCTCACCCTCGACGACGGCCACTCCGTCTTCGCCAAATCCTGGCCCGAGGGGGCGGGCCGACCAGCGCCGGAAGGTTTCTTCGCCGCCGAGGCGGCCGGGCTGCGCTGGCTGCGGGAGGCCGGGGCGATCCCCGTACCCGAGGTGATCGTGGCGTTGCCGGCCCTGCTGGCGCTCGACTGGGTGGAGCCCGGCGAGCCCACGCCGGAGGCCGCCGAACGCTTCGGCCGGGAGTTGGCCGACCTGCACCGGGCGGGCGCACCCACCTTCGGTGCGGCCTGGCCGGGTTTCATCGGGTCGCTCCCGCAGGACAACACCCCCACCGACGGGCCCTGGTCGACGTGGTTCGCCGAGCGACGCCTCATTCCCTACCTGCGGCGATCGGTCGACGGTGGTGCGCTCACCAGCGCCGACGCGATCCTGGTCGAGCAGGTGGTCGGTCGGCTCGACGGGCTCGGCGGCGACGAGCCACCAGCGCGCGTGCACGGCGACCTGTGGCCGGGCAACGTGCTCTGGGGTGCCACCGACCGGGCCTGGCTGATCGACCCGGCGGCGCACGGCGGGCACCGGGAGACGGATCTGGCCCAGCTCGCCCTCTTCGGCGGCATCCCCTACCTGGACCGGACGCTGGCTGCCTATCAGGAGAGCTGGCCGCTGTCGGACGGCTGGCGCGAGCGGGTGCCCCTGCATCAACTGCATCTGCTGCTCGTGCACACCGCGCTCTTCGGTGGCGGCTATCGAGACGCGGTCCTTCAGGCCGCCCGCGCCGTCCCGGGCCGGGTCGAACGCGCTACGGTCGACAGGTGAGCCTCGCCCCGGGGACCGCTGGCGTCCTCGTCGACCGGTACGGCCGCGTCGCGCGTGACCTGCGCGTGTCCCTCACCGACAAGTGCAACCTGCGCTGCACCTACTGCATGCCGGCGGAGGGGCTGCCCTGGCTGGCCGGCCCCGAGCTGCTGACCGACGAGGAGATCGTCCGGTTGGTCCGGGTGGCCGTCGAGCGGCTCGGTGTGACCGATGTGCGGTTCACCGGCGGTGAGCCGCTGATCCGACCCGGCCTGGTCGGCATCGTGACGGCCGTCGCCGCCCTCCAGCCCCGCCCCCGCATCTCGCTCACCACCAACGGCATCGGCCTGGACCGGCTGGCCCCGGCGTTGCGCGCGGCCGGCCTGGATCGGGTGAACGTCTCACTGGACACCCTGGACCCGGACCGGTTCACCACCCTCACCCGCCGCCCCCGCCTCGACGCGGTGCTGGCCGGGCTCGCCGGGGCAGCCGCAGCCGGCCTCAGCCCTGTGAAGATCAATTCAGTGCTGATGCGCGGCGTCAACGAGGACGAGGCGCCCGCCCTGCTCCGCTTCGCCGTCGAGCACGACTACCAGTTGCGGATCATCGAGCAGATGCCGTTGGAC
This sequence comes from Micromonospora sp. NPDC049044, assembly GCF_040649215.1. Classification (NCBI taxonomy): domain Bacteria; kingdom Bacillati; phylum Actinomycetota; class Actinomycetes; order Micromonosporales; family Micromonosporaceae; genus Micromonospora; species Micromonospora sp. NPDC049044. The sequence goes on from NZ_JBEZFA010000034.1 coordinate 9,976, forward strand.
GCCCAGCACGGCTGGGACCGCGACACCATGGTCACCGCCGAGGAGATCCTGGCGTCCCTGCGTACCGCCTTCCATCTCAGCCCCGACCCGACCGAGCGTGGCGCCGCACCGGCGGAGACCTGGCTTGTCGACGGAGGTCCCGCCCGGGTTGGCGTCATCGCCAGCGTCACCAGACCGTTCTGTGGAGACTGCGACCGCACCCGGCTGACCGCCGACGGCCAGGTCCGCGCCTGCCTCTTCGCCACCGAGGAGTCCGACCTGCGCGCGGCGCTGCGCACCGGCGCGGACGACGAGGAGTTGGCCCGACGCTGGCGCACCGCGATGTGGGGCAAGCGCGCCGGGCACGGCATCGACGACCCGACCTTCCTCCAGCCGACCCGGCCGATGTCCGCGATCGGGGGTTGAGGCGTGACCCCGACACCACTGACCGTCCGCTACTTCGCTGGCGCTCGCGCCGCCGCCGGGCACGCCGAGGAGGTGCTGCCCGCCGGCCGGTCGCTCGACGACCTCACCGCCGAACTGGTACGGCGCCACGGCGATCGACTCGCCGCAGTGCTGCAAGTGGCGAGTTTCCTGGTAAATGGCGTCACCTGTCATGATCGTGAAGCATCCCTGCCGGCCGGGGCCACGATCGACGTTCTGCCTCCGTTCGCGGGTGGCTGAGGAGGCGCACATGTTGGCGGTTCTGGGGTTCGTGGGCATCCTGGCGCTGGCCACCGGTCTCATCCACCTCTACCTGTGGAAGCGGCTCGTTCGGGACACCACCAACCCGGGTCGCTGGCGGCGGGTCGGCGGGGTCGCCGCCCTGGTGCTGGCGCTGCTCGTGCCGGCCACCCTCGCCGGGACGCAGGCCGGGCTCTACTGGCTCGCCTGGCCGGGCTACCTGTGGCTCGCCGTGATGTTCTACCTGCTCGTCGTGCTCGCCGTCCTCGAAGTGCCGATGCTTGTCACCCGGCTGGTGCTGCGCCGCCGGCTCGCCACCGCCGAACCGACCACCGCCGCGCCCGAGCCGGTGCTCGTCGGCGCCGCCGGGCCACCCGAGCCGCCGGCGGCCGACGCCGTCACGGCCCCGGACCACGACCCGAGCCGCCGGCTGCTGCTGGCCCGTGGGGCGGCCATCTTCGCCGGCCTCACCGCCACCGGCATCACCGGGTACGGCGTGCGCACCGCCCTCGGCCCGCCCCGCCTGGACCGGGTGCAGATCCCTCTCGCCAAGCTCCCCCGCAGCATGGACGGCCTGCGCATCGCGACCGTCTCCGACATCCACCTCGGTCCGCTGCGCGGCCGGGCACACACCGAGCGGATCGTCGCCGCGATCAACCGGCTCGACGCCGACCTGGTCGCGGTGGTCGGGGACCTGGTCGACGGCTCGGTCGCCGAGCTCGGCCCGGCCGCCGCACCGCTGCGCGACCTACGCTCCCGGTACGGCAGCTTCTTCGTCACCGGCAACCACGAGTACTACTCCGGGGTGGGGGAGTGGGTCCAGGAGGTCGACCGGCTCGGCCTGCGGGTGCTCCAGAACCAGCGGCAGGAGATCCAGGCCCGGGGCGGCGTGCTCGACCTGGCTGGCGTGAACGACCTGGACGCGGACCCGACGGGCACCGGTCTGGCCGCCGGGCCGGACTTCGCCGCCGCCCTCGGTGACCGCGACCCGAGCCGTCCGGTGGTGCTGCTCGCCCACCAGCCACTCGCGGCGGTCGAGGCGGCCCGCCACGGCGTCGACCTGCAACTGTCCGGGCACACCCACGGTGGGCAGATGGTGCCGTTCAACCTGGCGGTTCGGCTGGAACAGCCGGTGGTCAGTGGCCTCGGCGAGGTCGACGGCACCAAGGTCTACGTGACGAACGGCGCCGGTTTCTGGGGGCCGCCGGTCCGGGTCGGGGCCGAGCCGCAGATCAGTCTGGTGGAGTTGCGCTCGGCATAGCGGAGGTCACGTCCGCGCGTGGCGGCCGCCGGCCGGCCCGGCGGGCGTGACAGGATGCGGCGTGCCCCCGTTCAGTGCCGTACCCTCCGGTGGCCTCTCGCCATTCGTCGCGGACCTGCACATCCACTCGAAATACTCGCGCGCGTGCAGCCGCGACCTCACGCTGCCGAACCTCGGCTGGTGGGCCCGGCGCAAGGGCATCGGTCTGCTCGGCACCGGCGACTTCACCCACCCGGCCTGGTACGACCACCTGCGGGAGACGCTGCGCCCGGCCGAGCCGGGGTTGTACCGGCTCGACGCCGAGGCGGAGCGGGACATCGCGCGGCGGCTGCCACCGCGGCTGGCCGGCGCGGCGGAGGCCGACCCGGTCCGGTTCATGTTGAGCGTGGAGATCTCCACGATCTACAAGCGGGACGACCGGACCCGCAAGGTGCACCACCTGATCTACCTGCCCGATCTGGACGCGGTGGCCCGGTTCAACGCCGCCCTCGGCCGGATCGGCAACCTCGGCTCGGACGGCCGGCCGATCCTCGGTCTGGACTCCCGCGACCTGCTGGAGATCACCCTGGAGGCCAGCGGAGACGGCTACCTGGTGCCGGCGCACATCTGGACGCCGTGGTTCTCCGCGCTGGGTTCGAAGTCCGGCTTCGACGCGATCGCGGACTGTTACGCCGATCTGGCCGACCACATCTTCGCCGTGGAGACCGGCCTCTCCTCCGACCCGGCGATGAACTGGCGGGTCGGCAGCCTGGACGGCTACCAACTGGTCTCCAACTCGGACGCGCACTCGCCACCGGCACTGGGCCGGGAGGCGACAGTGTTGACCGCCGAGCGGGACTACTTCGCGGTCCGCGAGGCGCTGCGCACCGGTGACGGTCTGGCCGGCACCATCGAGTTCTTCCCGGAGGAGGGCAAGTACCACGCGGACGGACACCGACTCTGCGGGGTCAACTGGTCCCCGGAGCGCACCCGAGCCGCCGACGGGCGTTGCCCCGAATGCGGCAAGCCGCTCACAGTGGGCGTGCTCACCCGGATCGAGGAGCTTGCCGACCGGCCGGCGGGGCACCGGCCGGCCCACGCCCGGGACGTCACCCACCTGGTCCCGCTTGCCGAGATCCTCGGTGAGATCAACAAGGTGGGCGCCCGGTCGAAGAGGGTCGAGGGGCGATTCAACGAGCTGCTCGCCGCGCTCGGCCCGGAGCTGGAGATCCTGACCACGACGCCGCTCGCCGACATCGCGCAGGTCGGCGGTGAGCTGCTCGCCGAGGGCATCGGGCGGCTGCGGCGCGGCGACGTGCGCCGGGTGCCCGGCTACGACGGCGAGTACGGGGTGATCACGCTCTTCGACCCCGCCGAGCTGGGCGCGCAGGAGACCCTGTTCGACGTACCGGTGCCGGCGCAGCGCCGACCCGCGGAACCGGCGGCCCGGTCGACGGCCAAGCGCCCGGCGGCGAAAGCGGAGCCGAAGCCGAAGCGCAAGCCGATCCCGGCTCCCGCACCGCCGATCGCCTCACCACCGTCCCCCCACGAGCCGTTCGAGCCGATGCTCTCCGGGATGGAGGAGGTCGGCACCGGCCTGCTGGACCGGCTGGACGCGATGCAGCGGGTGGCCGCCTCCGCGCCGGGCGGGCCGCTGCTGATCGTGGCCGGGCCGGGCACCGGCAAGACCAGGACACTCACGCACCGGATCGCGTACCTCTGCGCGGAGTTGAACGTCTTCCCCGAACACTGCCTCGCGATCACGTTCACCCGCCGGGCCGCCGAGGAGCTGCGACACCGCCTCGACGGCCTGCTCGGTCCGGTCGCCGAGGACGTCACGGTGGGCACGTTCCACGCGCTGGGCCTGACCATCCTGCGGGAGAACGCCGACGCGGCGGGCCTGCCGGCCGACTTCCGCATCGCCGACGACACCGAACGGGCCGCAGCCCGCACCGCGGCCGGCGACGACCTCGCCAGCTACACCGCGCTGTTGCGCAAGCAGGACCTGGTCGACCTGGACGAGCTGGTCACCCTGCCGGTGGCACTGCTGCGCTCCGACCGGAAGCTGGTCGAGGCCTACCGGGACCGCTGGCGGTGGATCTTCGTCGACGAGTACCAGGACGTCGACGAGGTGCAGTACGAGCTGCTGCGGCTGCTCAGCCCCGCCGACGGCAACCTCTGCGCGATCGGCGACCCGGACCAGGCGATCTACTCGTTCCGGGGTGCCGACGTCGGCTACTTCCTGCGTTTCTCCGAGGACTTCACCGACGCCCGGCTGGTCCGGCTCAACCGCAACTACCGCTCGTCGGCGCCGATCCTGGCCGCCGCCGTGCAGGCCATCGCACCGTCCTCGCTGGTCCGTGGCCGGCGGCTGGATCCGGCCCGACTCGACCCGGAGGCCCCGCTGGTGGGGCGCTATCCGGCGGCGTCGGTCGCCGAGGAGGCCGACTTCGTGGTGCGCACTGTCGACGAGTTGGTCGGCGGGCTGTCCCACCGGTCGCTGGACTCGGGCCGGATCGACGGCCGGTCCACCTCGCTGTCCTTCTCCGACATCGCCGTGCTGTACCGCACCGACGCGCAGGCCGCGCCGATCGTCGACGCCCTGGCCCGGGCCAACATCCCGGTGCAGAAGCGCTCGCACGACCGGCTGCGGGACCGGCCCGGGGTGGCAGCCATCGCCCGCGAGTTGCGGCACGCCGACGGGTTGGCCGGGTCGCTCGCCGCCCGGGTGCGGCTGGCCGGCCAGGTGGTCGCCGAGCGGTTCGCGGTGCCCACCCTGGACGGCACCGGCACGGTACGCCCCGAGGCCGTCCGCTCAGCCGTGGACCTGCTCACCCCGCTGGCCCGACGCTGCGGCGACGACCTGGAGGCGTTCCTGTCGCAGCTGGCCACCGGCGCGGAGGTGGACGCGCTCGACCCCCGCGCGGAGGCGGTCACGTTGCTCACCCTGCACGCGGCGAAGGGCCTGGAGTTCCCGGTGGTCTTCCTGGTCGGCGTCGAGGACGGGTTGTTGCCGCTGCGCTGGCCGGGCTCGACGCCCGACGAGGACGCGGTGGCCGAGGAGCGCCGGCTCTTCTTCGTCGGCCTGACCCGCGCCCAGGACCGGCTGTACGTGAGTCACGCCGCCCGCCGCACCCGGCACGGCGCGGAACGCGACTGTGCCCCGTCGCCGTTCCTGGGCGTGATCGATCCGGGCCTGTTCGAGCGGTTCGGCGAGACCGAGCCACGTCGCCCGAAGGACCGCCAGCTCCGCCTGATCTGAGGCTCCGCCCGCCCCGGCGACCGGCGATCTCAGACCGTCGGTCGCCGGGCTGGCTGAGCTGCACAGGTACTCAGGCTTGCAGCACGGCCAGCCAGGCACCGGCGAGCAGGGCCGGACCGAGTGGCAGCAGGGTGTCCCGACGCACCCGCCCGGTGGCGAGCAGGCCGAGCACCAGAGCACCGTGCAGCAGATGGGGCAGGACCAGCCCGACGAGCAGGGCGTCCCGGCCCAGCCAACCGAGCGGCAGGCCGAGGACGGCCGCGAGTTTCACGTCCCCGAACCCCAGCCGGGAGCCCGGCAGCAGGGCCAGCAGCAGGTGCGCCACGCCGGCGACCGCCGCACCGGCTACCGCACCGAGCAGCCGGGCGACCTCGCCGGACAGCATCGCCGCGGCGGTCAGGCCGCCGGCGGCCAGCACCCCGGCGGCGAGCACCAGCGGGTCGGGCAGCCGCAGGCAGGCCAGGTCGACCCGGGCCAGCACCAGCCCCGGCGCCGCCACCGCGAGGAAGATCGGCAGGGCGGGGTCGTCCCGCCGGGCCACCGCGAGCCCGGCGAACACCGCCGCCGCCAGTAGGGCACTGAGCCACGCCCCGGCCGCACCGTCGGGTCGTCGCCGGGTCGGGCCGGTGGTGAAGATCCGGGCCAGCCTGGGTACGACGACACCGACAAGCGCGCCGAGCAGCGCGACCGGCACCAGCGCGGCGGCCGACATGGGCCGGACGTTACCGCCGGTCGACCGTCCGCGCGGCCCCCGATCGTGTTGCCGCGCCCGCCCGACGCGGCCGTTCGGTGGTCACCACGAGCGCGACGCCGGCAACGATCACCGCACCACCGAGCAGCACCTGGGAGGTGATCGGCTCGGCTACCAGCAGCGCACCGAGCGCGACCGCGACCGCCGGGTTGACGTAGGCGTACGTCGACACGAGCGAGATGGGCGCGTTGTGCAGCAGCCAGACGTACGCGGTGAAGGCCACAAGCGAACCGGCCACCATGAGGTAACCAAGCGCCAGCCAGGATCGGGTGCTGACCTCCGCCGGGTGGAAGTCGCTCAGCTCGCCTCGACCGGCGGCGACGACGGCCAGCACCAGCGCGCCGGCCAGCATCTCGTACACCGTGGCCACGAACGGGTCGGTGGGCATCCGGATCCGGCCGGACAGGAACGACCCGACCGACCAGGCGACGGCCCCCGCGACCACCACCAACGCCCCGACCAGCGGCACCGCGTCCGCACTGCCGGCGGGCAACACCAGCACGACCAGGCCGATGAAGCCCACTGTGACCCCGGCGAACGTCCAGACCGGCGGACGGTCCCCGGTGCCGGTACGCAGCAGCACCACGAGCAGCGGCACTGTCGCCACCAGCAGCGCCGCGATCCCGGACGGCACCGCCACTCCGGGCGGCCCGGACTCGGCGAGCACCACCAGGCCGTTGCCGCCAGCGAGCAGGAGCACCCCGACCAGCGCCGCCGAGCCGAGCTGCCGCAGGTCCACCCGCAGCGCGCCGGGGCCGCGGCGCAGCCGCAGCACCACCGCCAGGACCAGTCCGGCGACGGTGAACCGCAGTGCGGCCGACAGCAGCGCGGGCAGCGTCTCCACAGTGATCCGAATGGCCAGATAGGTGGAGCCCCAGAGCAGGTAGACCACGATCAACGCGGTCCAGATCAGGGTCGGCGCGACGTTTGCGCGGTGGCCGATGCCGGCTGTCGCGCTCGGTAGAGGTGAGCTCATCAGTCGACCACGCTACGGTGACGTCGGAGCCGGCGTCGCGTACCGGTGGCCGGACTCACCACTTGTGCAGGGGGCGGCATGACGAACTACGGCCCACCCGGGGGCGCCAACCCGGGACCGTGGCGCGGGCAGCGTCCGGACGAGACGCCGGGCCGGCCGGTGCCGCAGCCCTACCCGCCGGCAGCCGGGCCCTACCCGCAGCCGACGCCGTCGTACCCGGAGGCGCCCCCGTCGTACCCGCAGGTGTCCCAGGAGCGGCAGGGGCCGTACGGCGGCCCACCGCACTACGGAGGCGGTTCGGCAACGCCCTACGGCGGTGCCCCCTACGGCGACGGGTACCAGTTGGGCGGGGCACCTCCGGCGTACGGCGGGCAGCCGTACCGGCCGGACGAACACCCGTACGGCCCGGACCCCACACCGGCACCGGGCCGGCGCGGTCGGGGGCCGCTGATCGCGGTGCTGGCCGTCGTACTGCTGCTGGTGGCTGCCGGTGGGGCGTTCTGGCTCCGTCGCGGGCAGGACGATCCGGCTCCGGTGGCCGCTCCTGCCAACTCGACCACCGCCGTGGCGCCGAGTGCGGACACCGACGGGGCCGAGCCGGCACCGAGTGCGCCGGCCCCGGAGTCGTCGGCTGATCCCCGGTTCGCCAAGGTCGGGCAGTGCGTCCGCAACGACGCCGCAGCGGGCAGCAAGCCCAAGCTGCTGATCAGCGAGTGCGCCGCGAAGTCGTACGAGGTGTTGAGCCGGATCGACGGCGCGACCAGCGGCGAACGCGACGCCGAGGCCAAGTGCGGCAAGGTCCAGGGCTACACCAACTGGTACTTCTTCGACAGTGAGCTGGACACTCTCGACTTCGTCCTCTGCCTGAAGCAACGCTGAGACCACCCACCCCGGGAATGACATGACGACCTATGGACCAGCGGGCTCCGACCAGCCGGACGACCCGTACCAGCGCCCGCCGGCGGGGCCCGACGGCCCGCCGGCGGAGGACCCGACCCTGCCCCAGTGGAACGCTCCGCCGCCCGCCGAAGATCCCACCAGGCAGCAGTGGGGCCCGCCGCCGCCCGCCGCGCCGCCACCCACCGCGCCGATGTGGGGGGCGCCGCCCACCGGCTCGGGCTACCCGCCGCCCGGACCGTTCCCACCGGCCGGGCCGACGCCGGGCCAGCCGCCCGGCCAGCCGCCCAGCCCTTTCCCACCCGCCGGGCCGACGCCGGATCAGCCGCCCGGACCGTTCCCACCCGCCGGGCCAATGCCGGGCCAGCCGCCCGGGCCTTGGGGCCAGCCGCCGCCGGCCGGTTACGGGATGCCACCCGTCGCGCCGGTGCGCAAGAGCGGCCGCAACGTCGCCCTCATCGTCGCGCTTGTGGTGCTGCTCGTGCTCTGCCCGTGCCTTGGCCTGGCCGGTTGGGCGGTGTGGCGGGTCGCCGACGCCGCGAACGACACGCGCACCCCGGCGACGAGCGCGCCGGGCCTGCCCAGGGACATGCCGAGATCGGCCGCGCCGTCCCCGGACGACGAACTCGGCACGGGCGACTGCGTGGTGAACGAGGGCACCAGACGGGACGCGGAGTTGCGCAAGGTGCCATGCAGCCCAGGCACCTACCGGGTGTTGCTGCGGATCGCGGCGACCACTGACGCGGGCCGGTGTGAGTCGCTGGCACCCGGGACGACAGTGACCTACGTGGACGACCAGCTCGACTACGTGCTGTGCCTGCAGGAGCAGTAGTCCGATTGCGAAAACTAGGGCTGTCTAGCGTGGAAGCTAGACAGCCCTAGTTTTTTGTCGACGGTCTCGACACGCCGATAGGCCCATCTATCCATGTCTAGCCCCGCAGCTAGACGGCCCGATACTCTGCGATGCGTGGATCCGGTCCGCAACCCGTACGCGCCGGGCGCCGGCCAGCGTCCGCCCGAACTCGCCGGGCGGGGGCGGGAGCTGGACGTCTTCGACATCGTGCTGGAACGCATCGCCCGGGGCCGACCCGAACGCAGCCTGATGCTCACCGGGCTGCGCGGCGTCGGCAAGACGGTTCTGCTCAACACCCTCCGGTCGCAGGCGATCAACCATCTCTGGGGCAGCGGCAAGATCGAGGCACGACCGGATCAGTCGTTGCGCCGCCCGGTCGCCGCCGCGCTGCACATGGCCGTCCGGGAGCTGGCTCCCCGACACCGCGCACCCGACCGGATCGACGCGTTCCTCGGCGTCCTGAAGGCGTTCGCCCAACGGTCCGCCCCGACCGGCCGGGCCGGTGCCGCCCCGAAGCTGCGCGACCGTTGGCAGCCCGGCATCGACGTGCCGGCCGCCAGCGGCCGGGCCGACTCCGGCGACATCGAGATCGACCTCGTCGAGCTGCTCACCGACGCCGCCGCGGTGGCGAGTGACGTCGGCACCGGGATCGCCATCTTCATCGACGAGATGCAGGATCTCGGCCCGGAGGACGTGTCCGCGCTCTGCGCGGCCTGCCACGAGCTGTCCCAGCTCGGCGCGCCGTTGATCGTCGTCGGCGCCGGCCTCCCGCACCTGCCGGCGGTGCTCAGCGCGGCCAAGTCGTACTCCGAACGGCTGTTCCGCTACCAACGCATCGACCGGCTCGACCGGATCGCCGCCGACCAGGCGCTCTGCGCACCCGCCGAGCGCGAGGACGTCGAGTACGAGCAGAAGGCACTCGACCTGCTCTACGAGAAGTCCGGTGGCTATCCCTACTTCGTTCAGGCGTACGGCAAGGCGACCTGGGATCATGCGCCGCGCTCGCCGATCACCGCCGCGGACGTGCGTGTCGCCGCACCCGAGGCGGAGGCCGAACTGGCGGTCGGATTCTTCGGCTCCCGGTTCGAGCGAGCCACCCCGGCCGAACGCGAGTACATGCGGGCGATGGCCATGATGTCCGCGGTCGAGGACGAGTCCGGGGCGGTGGTCCGCGACGACATGGACGCCGCGGTGCCCACCGCCGAGATCGCCCGGGCGCTCGGCCGCAAGCCCGCAAGCCTCTCCCCGGCGCGGGACGCACTGATCAAGAAGGGGCTGATCTACTCCGGCGAGCGGGGCACCGTAGCCTTCACCGTGCCGCACTTCGGCAGGTATCTGCGCACCCAGCCGGCCTGACCGCCGGACGGGGTGTCGACCCGGTCAGACCTTCGCCCAGGGCGCTGGAAAGAGCACCTCGCCGCGCGGCGGGGGGCCTTCCTCGCTTGTCGACGGCGGCAGCACCAACGCCTGCCAGGGCTCACCGAGGCCGGCCCACGGGCCGGTCAGGCCCAACTCCTTCGCGGCGCTGAAGCCGAACCGGCGGTAGAAGGCCGGGTCGCCGAGTACCACGACCAGCCGCTCACCAAGCTCGGTGGACGCGTCCAGGGCTGCCTGCACCACCGCCGTGCCGTGCCCGACGCGCTGCCGGTGCGGCGCCACCGCCACCGGGCCGAGCGCCAGGGCGGGCACGTCCGATCCCCGCTCCGGCCGCACCCGCACCCGGGTGAGCAGCGCGTACCCGACCACCTCGCCGCCGTACTCGGCGACCATCGCCAGCCGGGGTAGCCATGCGGCGGTGCCGCGCAACTCGTCGACCAGGCTCACCTCCGGCGGCGTCGCCACGTCGGGGCGGGCGAAAGCGGTGGCCAGTACGCGGCGCACCGGACCGGCGTCGGCCGGGTCCTCGGGGCGTAGCCGCAGCGTGGTCACCCGCGCGACGTTACCCGCCACGGCCGGCCCATCAGTGACTGTCGCTCGAATCGGCGTGGCGCACGTGTATGAACACCGATCCGATCCGACGGTTGCCTGGGTAGCACACGCCGCGACGGGGTATGACTGATCCATGACGCCCGTACGCTCCCTCGCCCGCGCCATGTTGAGCGGCATCTTCGTGGTCAGCGGGTATCGCAACCTCCGCAACCCGGGCCGGTTGGCGCCGGCCGCCACACCGATCACCGACAAGGTCGCGCCGCTGTTGAAAAAGGCGCACCCGAGCTTCCCCACCGATACCGAGACGTTGATCCGACTCAACTCGGCGGTGCAGGTGAGCGCCGGGCTGATGCTGGCCACCGGACGGCTCAGTCGACCCGCCGCGCTGGTCCTCGCCGGCACTCTGGTGCCGGTGACCATCGCCGGGCATCCCTTCTGGAAGAGCGACGATCCGGTCGCCAAGAACAACAACCAGATCCACGCCCTCAAGAACCTCGGTCTCCTCGGCGGTCTGCTGCTGGCCGCGGCCGACACCGGTGGCAAGCCGGGTCTGCGCTGGCGGACCGGTCACCGCATCGGCCACTCTCGACGTTCCATGCAGCGCGCCGTCCGTACCGCCCGCCGGGAAGCTCGGATCGCCGTCCGCTCCGCGTCCACGGCACGTCGACTGCCCGGCTGAACTGCATCGATGCCTCTCCGCGCCACCCCCACCCCCCGCTAAGGCCGCGAATTACCTGAACCACCCGGTAGGCGTTAACGCGGTGGAAATGTCAAAAACATGTGTGGGATCGGACACGGTCGCATAACGCGGGAGGCACTGACGTGAGGCGCCGTTCTAGGCTCCGTGCAGGACCTGGACGGGTAGGACGACCTTGGTATGGGGGTGGCCGCGCCATGCCGACGGCTGTCGGTAGTCGGGCGGACCGCCTCGCCCCAATCCAACGCGTGACGCGTCGGATCGATCGCAAGAACGTCGTACGGGCCGCCATCGTGGCCGCCGTCGCCTATGCCGCATGGCGCGCCATCGGCGCTTTCGGGCGGCCGTACAACTTCTTCGACATGAAGATCTACCACGGTGCCGTGGTGTGGTGGGCGAGCGGTCATGAGCTCTACGAGTTCATCGCGCCCGGAACCACCCTCGGGTTCACCTACCCGCCGTTCGCTGGGCTGGCCATGCTGCCGATGGCGCAGTTGCCGATCGACGCCGCCGGCATGGTCAACGCGGTAGCCAGCATCGCCGCGCTGGCGCTGGTGCTGGCCGGGCTGCTCCGCCCCATCGTGGACCGACTGGGGTGGCCACTGTGGTTCACCGTGGCCGTGGCGGTGCCGCTCGCGGTCGCCATCGAACCAGCTCGGGAGACGCTCGGCTACGGCCAGGTCAACATCCTGCTGTTCGCGTTGATCATGGCTGATCTGATCGGCCTGCGGTGGCGGTCCCGCCGGGGCACCCACTACGCGGCGACGGATGGTCCCCTGCTGCGCTTCCTCTACGGCGGAGCCTGGGCCGGGGCGGGCATCGGCCTGGCCACCGCGGTCAAGCTCACCCCGGCACTCTTCATCGCCTACCTGCTGATCACCCGGCAGTGGCGGGTGGCGGCCACCGCGATCGGCACCGCGATCGGGGTGACGGTGGCGAGCTTCGGGATCGTCGGTGACGAGTCGCGGACGTACTTCGGCAGCGTGCTCTGGCAGACCGAGCGGGTCGGCGCGGCGGACATGACGCCGAACCAGTCACTCGCCGGCCTGCTCGCCCGCCTGTACGACTCGATCGAGACCCCCGGGCTGCTCTGGCTCGCCTTCTCGGTGCTGATCCTGGCGCTGGGCCTGTCCCGGGCGGCCAGCTCCCGCGCCGACGGCGACGAGTTGACAGCCTTCACGCTTGTCGGCCTCACCGCCAACGTGATCAGCCCGATCTCCTGGACGCACCACCTGGTCTGGGTGATCCCGGCGATCATCGTGCTCGCCGACGCCGCCGTACGCCGCCGCGAGGCGAGCCGGACGATGCCACAGCGCGCCGGACAGGGCCCGGTGTTCGGGGGGTTGCCCGGGGTCAACGGGCTCCGCCCACCGATCTGGTATCCAACACTCACCGGGCTCCGGCACGGTGGCGCCGCGATCGGGCTCTACCTGCTCTTCCTGATCTCACCGATCTGGCCGTACGAACACCAGCTGCCGGAGATGTCGCACTACCAGGACGGTCTCTTCGGAGCCCTGATGGAAAACTCGCTCGCGCTCGCGCTCATCGTGCTGGTCGCCGCGCTGCCCTGGCGTCCGGGAGCCGAGCCGGCGTTCTACGGTGACCGGCTCACCCGGACCATGGCGCTCAACGCCCGCCGCTGACCGGTCAGGGGCAGTTGACCCATTCCTCGGTGCCATCGGTGAAGACCTGCCGCTTCCAGATCGGCAGGCGCGCCTTGGCCTCGTCGACGAGCCGGGCGCAGGCCGCGAAGGCCGCCGCCCGGTGCGCGGTGCTCACCGCGGCGACCAGCGCCACGTCACCGATCGCCAGCGGGCCGACCCGGTGGGAGACCGCCACCGCGTAGACGTCGGGCTCCGCGGCGATCTCGGCGGCCACCTCGCGCAGCACCTGCGCGGCACTGGGGTGCCCCTCGTATTCCAGGCTGGTGACCTGCCGGCCGTGATCGTGGTCGCGGACCACGCCCTGAAAGGAGACCACCGCGCCGGCCCGACGGTCGGCGACCGCGGCCTCATGGGTGGCGAGGTCGAGTGGCTGATCGGTGATCTCACCGAAGGTGATCGTCGGTGCGGTCATGACGGACGCTCCCCGGGAAGCAGTGGCAACGGCACGATCGGCACCCGGTCGCCCGGCTCGCCCCTGGTGCCGGGCCGGATGACGGCGAACCCGTCCGCGCCGGACAGGCCGCGCAGCATCGCCGAGCCGACGTGTCGCACCGGGAACGCGGTCCCGGCGGCCCGGTCCAGTCGGACCAGGGCCAGGTGGGTGTGGTCGCCGCGACCGGACACCGCCTCGGCCAACGTGGCGTGCGGCAGCACCGGCATCGAGCGACCCTGCAGGCCGGCGAGCAGCGGCGCGACAAGCGACACCAGCGCGACGATGGCGGACTGCGGGTTGCCCGGCAACCCCGCCACGAACCGGACCCGCCCGTCGTGGCCGGCCAGCCGGGCCAGCAGCATCGGGAACCCGGGACGAACCGCCACCGTGTTGACCACGTAGTCGGCGCCGAGCGCCTGCAGGGTCGGGTGCAGGTGGTCGACCGGGCCGTTCATCGTGCCGCCGGTGGTGCAGACCAGGTCGGCGGTTGCCAGCGCCGCACGCAGGGCCGCCACGTGCGCGGGCAGTGTGTCGGCCACCGGGCCGACCACATCCGATGGACGGACCTGGCAGCCGTAGCGCCGCAGCCACGCCGGCACCGCAGGACCCAGCGCGTCGCGGACCCGGCCGGCCGCCGGCGGGCCCACGGTCAGCAACTCGTCGCCGAAGACCAGCAGCGCGGCGCGCGGCGCCCGCCGGACCCGCAGCGTGTCGTGCCCGCAGGAGGCCGCCAGGCCGATCACCGCCGGGTCGACCGGCGTGCCGACCGGCAACAACTCCTCATCGGCGTACGCCTCCTCGCCGGGTTTCCGCCACTCCGGCGTCTCCCGCGGGGTGCCACTGACCAGGCCGTCGACGATCGTGGACTCCTCGACGCGCAGCACGGCGGTGGCCCCCTCGGGCACCATGGCTCCGGTCGCGATCTCGACGGTCGTGCCGTCGGCGGCGAGCGGCGCGGGTGTGTTGCCCGCCAGGACCCGGCCGACGACCCGCCACGGGCCGGTGCCGCGCACCGCCCAGCCGTCCACGCTTGAGGTCGGGAAGGCGGGCAGGTCGGTGCGGGTGGTCAACGGCTCGGCCAGGGTGGACCCGTCGATCTCGGCCAGGGGTCGGGCGAGGGCGGGCAGCGCGGCGGACAGACCAACCGCGTAGACCCGCGACCGCGCCTCCTCCCACCCGGCTGGCGGAGGTGCGGCGACCTGATCCGCGGTGGGTGCGGTTTCCGTGCTCACCGACCGAGCCTATCGGCACGGACCGACACCCGTCGGGGCCCGGCGTGGACCGTGGCCGGTGATCCCTGCCGTGACTCCGCTGGTCACCACCGCGAGGGCAGCGGCGCAGCCGCGCGGCTCAGTGGGTAACCACCGCGAGGGCAGCGGCGCAGCCGCGCGGCTCAGTGGTCGCCGCCGCGCAACTGGTCGACGGTGTGCGCGAGAATCGGCCCGAGCACGGCCAGGCCGTCCCGGGCGCCGCCGGTCGAGCCGGGCAGGTTGACCACGAGCATCCGGCCGGCGACACCGGCCAGCCCTCGGGACAGCATCGACGTGGGCACCCGGTCGCGGCTGTGCGCGCGGATCGCCTCGGCGATGCCGGGGATCTCGTAGTCCAGCAGACCCCGGGTGACGTCCGGGGTGCGATCGGTCGGCGTGACCCCGGTCCCGCCGCTGGTGAGCACCACGTCGACACCGTCGGCGCGGGCGGCCCGCAGGGCGACGCCGACCGGCTCACCATCGGGCACCACCACCGGATCGTCGACCTGGCACCCCAACTCGCGCAGGCCCGCGACGAGCAGGGGGCCGCTGGTGTCGGCGTAGACGCCGGCCGCGGCCCGGTTGGACGCGACGACCACCCGGGCCCGGATCACGGCCGGTCCTCCGGCCGGACCCACTGCCCGGTCTTGCCGCCCTCCTTGCGCAGCACCCGGACCGCCTCCACCGAGGCGGCCGGGTCGACCGCCTTGACCATGTCGACAAGGGCGAGACCGGCGACGGCGACCGCGGTGAGTGCCTCCATCTCCACGCCGGTCCGGTCCGCCGTGCGGGCGGTGGCCGTGATCTCCACGGTGTCGGCGGTCAATCGCAGGTCGACAGTGACGCCGTGCAGGGCGATCGGGTGGCACAGCGGGATCAGGTCGGGAGTGCGCTTGGCCCCCATGATCCCGGCCAACCGACCAACCGCCAACGCGTCGCCCTTGGGCAACCCGTTTCGGTGCAGCAGGTCGATGACCTCGGGTGTGGTCCGCAGCCGGCCGGCCGCGACCGCCAGGCGGCCGGTCACCGCCTTGGCGGAGACGTCGACCATGCGGGCCGCGCCAGCGCTGTCGACGTGGCTGAGCTGTGCGGGTTCGGTCACGGCCGAGAGCCTATCGGTGCGGTACGACGCTGCGCGCAAGGAGCGACGGCCAGCACGGCCGGGGTGACCGACGGTCGGAGTTCCGCTCCCCGACGCGACGCATAAGGACGACGCGGAGCATCGGACGGGCGTCGAGTGGATATCCGACCCGCTGCCGTAAGGGTGCCCACGAGCAGCCGGCGAAGCCTCGACAGCCCGGCGCGGACTGGCCGCATTGGTACGCACAATAACGACGACTGATCGCGGTAAGCAATCGGGCCATAACCCGTCAACGAGGTCGTCCACCGCACCCAGTCGACCGGGCCGAAGTGCGAGCATCGCGACGCTCGCCTGCTGTTTGGGTGTCGCAAGGCGCAACGTGCGGCAGGCAGTTGCGCCGAAAGACCGCCCGGAACGTCAACCCTTACCCACCCCCACCCGATCGGTGGCGGGTGTTCAGTCGATCACGCAACGAGGTCCATGTCCCTCCTTCGAGGCCGTACCCCTCGCGCTCGATCGGTTGCCACGGAGGCTCGCGGGGATGGCCACCCGATTGCCTGACCGGGGCCGCAACATGTCTGCGACATGTTGCACCGTTGCCCACTGAACGTCGTTGTCTTCTCGCCGTCGACAGGCACGCAAGCCGGAGTGGGACGCCACCGCCGGCCCGGACGCGACCAAGCCCGGGACAACATTGCCCAACCCGCCCCCACACCCGGCCGAACTCCGGTTGAAGTAGCGCTGGTAGAACCACCAGACTCAGGGAATACCACGACCAATAAGCTCGCCGGAAAGGCCCACGGATGAGGCCCTTCCCCGAATCCAGAACGGGCAGACTCCGACCGCACTCCGTTCAATGATGATGGACAGAACGTAATAAAACCACATCAGCTTGACTAATATTGCGCATACCGACATTTATTGGTGCTAACTACACCTGGCTCGTCTTAGGCTCTCGTCAGATCGACATCCCGGGCACAGAACCAACCGGGGACGAGAGTGGAGGGAGCGTGCAATGCGCGGCAGCGAGTGGCACTGACAAACGAACGACACACAGCGGTAAGCTCCTGTCGTCAACATGTAACTGTCGGCAACGACAGGAGCTTCATGAGTCGAGTCCCATCCGAGAACACCACCCGGGCAGACCGGCGACTCTTGGTGCTTGTCGGACTCATCGTCGTACTGGCTGCCGGCCCGACGCTCATCGCCGTCGTCGACATGTTCGCCCATCCGCCCGACTCGGTGGGCGACGGAGCGACCATCGCCGCGCTGATGTTCATGACCGCCCTCGGGACGATCATCAAAGCGCCGATCCGCATCCGTTCGACCACCCACTCGATCACCTGGCTCGAAGCGGCGATCGTGATCGGGCTCGCCGTGACTCCACCCGCCTGGGTGCTGCTGGCGACCGGCGTAGGCGTCGGCATCGCGTCAGCGATCATGAAGCTCCCTCCGATCAAGACTGCCTTCGGTGTCAGCAAGAACATCCTGGTCGCCGGTGGAGCGGGCGCCGCCGCGCTGGCGGTGCACTGGCAATGGCCCCCGGTGGGGCCGATGGAACTCATCGGCCTGTTGGGAGCGATCTACCTGGTCGCCGCCCTGCTCGACGACCTGCTGGCAATCCCCGTCATCGCACTGGCGACCGGCACCCGGATCTCCCGCCAGTTCCTCAACAACCTTGACCTCCGGCTCGCCGGCTTCGGTGTGCGCTTCATCGTGGCGCTGTGCACACTCTTCATCCTCTGGGCCGACCCCCGCCTGCTGCTTGCCGTTCCGCCCCTGGTCCTGAGCCTGCACCTGGCCTACTCCGCCCGTATCCGGGGCCGTACCGAACAGCAGGCCTGGCAGCGGCTGGCCCGCACCACCGACGCGCTCAACGTGGTCGACCTGGACACCGTCCTCACCACCGCCGTCACCCAGGCCGCCGAACTCTTCTCCGCCGACGAGGTCGAGATCGAACTGCGCCACAGCGACCGCGTCGTGCGCGGCGGCACCGGCGGCCTCACCTTCGACGGCCGCATCGGCAAGCCCACCGACGTGCACGGCACCGTCGTCCCCACCCGGCTCGAAGGCCACGACCGCACCGTCGATGTCGGCATACTTCGGCTGCGCTTCCGTGGCCCCGTGCAGCTCTCCGAACGAGAGCAGTACACCCTGCGTACCTTCGCCTCCGCTCTCTGCACGGCGGTCCGCAACGCCCAGGCGTACGCCGAACTGGCCCGGGTGGCCGACGAACACGCCTACGCCGCCGCGCACGACGCGCTCACCAACCTGGCCAACCGCCGACACCTCCTCGACCAGGGCACCGAGCAGCTGAGCAGCCGCCACGCGGACGGAATCACCGCACTGGTGCTCATCGACCTCAACCACTTCAAGGAGGTCAACGACACACTCGGGCACGCCGCCGGTGACCAGGTGTTGGTGCAGGTCGCCGACCGGTTGCGCGGGGTGGCCCAGTCGACCGACCTGGTGGCCCGCCTCGGCGGCGACGAGTTCGCCGTACTCCTGCGCGGGCTGCCGGCTCCGGCGGTCGCCGCGCACCGAGCCGAGACGCTGCTCGCCGCCCTGCACGAGCCGTTCGACCTGGACGGCATGCGGATCAGCGTCGAGGCCAGCGGCGGGATCTCCGTAGCCCCGTCCAGCGGTGGCATGGCCGAACTACTGCGCCGCGCCGACGTCGCCATGTACCAGGCCAAGCGGGCCGGGCAGCGGATCGCCACGTACGCCCCGACCCGGGACACCGCCGACCTGGGCCGCCTCACCCTCGGTGGCGACCTACCGCGGGCGGTCGCCGACCACGAGTTCGTCGTCAACTTCCAACCGATCGTCGACCTGGGCACCGGCGAGGTGACAAGCGCCGAGGCGCTGGCCCGCTGGCACCACCCCACCCACGGCATGATCGACCCCCTGCGCTTCCTGGAGGCCGTCGAGCGTTCGGGCCTGCTGCCGGCCTTCGCCGAGGCGATCCTCGACCAGGCGCTGATCGCGGCGGCCGACTGGCGCGACGCCGGCTTCGACGTACCCGTCGCGGTGAACGTGTCCCCACGCAGCCTGCTCGACGCACGGTTCCCGGGCTCGGTGCTGGCCCGCCTGCGCGCCCACGACCTACCACCGGACCGGCTGGTGCTGGAGCTGACCGAGACGCTCACCCTCAGTCAGCTCGACGTCGTCGACCGGGTGCTCAGCCGACTCCGCGACGAGGGCGTCCGGCTGGCGCTCGACGACTTCGGCACCGGCTACTCGTCGCTCTCCCTGCTCTCCCGGATCCCGGTGCACGAGCTGAAGATCGACCGAAGCTTCGTCACGACGATGGAGAGTTCGGCGGAGGCCGCCGCCGTCATCCGCTCCACCCTCGACCTGGGCCGCAGCCTCAACCTGGCAGTCGTGGCCGAGGGAGTGGAGAGTGAACCGCAGCGGCGGGCCCTGTGGGAGTTGGGCTGCGTCGCCGGCCAGGGGCACCTGTTCGCCCGGCCGATGCCGGCCGGCACCCTGCTCGCGGCCATGCAGCGCGGATCGGGCGGCCGACCCGGCACCCTGGCCGCGCCACTGCACGACGCCGGCGCGGTGATCCGACTGAGCCAGAGCCGCCGCCAGACCGGCCGCTCCCGCCTCCCGCACCTGCCCGCCTGACCGGGCACCAGCCGCCCGCGCCACGCGGCCCGGTGCAGGTACCCCCCGATCTGCCAGACTGGCGCCCGTGATCGCCGACGCCCCGAGCACCCCCCGCCGTCGCTGGCACTGGCGGACGCTCGACACCGCGGCCGGCGGACTCGCCGTCGACCTCGGCCTCTACGCCGTCTCGGCCGTCTTCGCCGCGCTCACCGCGCTCACCTCCACGCTGCTGCCGCACCGGGCATGGGGTGCCGTCGCCGCCGTGGGATACCTGGTCGCAACACTTGTGGTGCTCGTCCAACTCCTGCTCCGTCGGCGCTTCCCGACCTCGACCCTGGTCGGGCTGCCAGCCCGCTCGGTGCTCACCTGTCTCACCTGGGCGAGCACCGCACTACTACCCCTGCTCTGGCAGAGCATCGAGCGGGCCAACGGACGCACCGACCGGGCCCAGGAGGAGGTGCTCGTCGTCGAACACGCCGGCACCCGCCTCCTGGAGCACGGCACGCCCTACCTCGGTCCCGACGCGATCGCCGCCCTGCCACCCGGCGAGCAACTGCTCGGCTACACCCCCTACCAGCCCGGCATGGCGATGTTCGGCCTGCCCAGGGCCCTGGCCGACACCTGGTGGACCGACTCCCGGGTCTGGTTCGCAGTGGGCACCGCACTCGCGCTCACCCTGGCCGTGGCCGCCCTGCGCACCACACCGGCCACCGCCCGCACCGCCCAGGAGGCCCACCGGCGACACGCCGCGTTGCTGCGCGGCGTACAGGCCGCCACCGTCCTGCCGATCTGCGCCCTCACCCTCGCCACCGGCGGCGACGACCTGCCCGTACTCGCGCTCTGCCTGCTGGCCCTCGCGCTCGCCGCCGCCGACCGGCCCGGCCGGGCCGGCCTCGCGGTCGGCCTGGCCGGCGCGCTCAAGCTCTTCGCCTGGCCGGTGGCGCTGGTCCTGATCGCCTGGGGCCTGACCCGACGGGCCGGCACCCGGGTCGCCGCCGGCGCTGTCGGCCTACCCATCGCCGCCCTGCTGCCGGCGATGCTCGTCGACCGCGACGCGCTCACCGAGAACGTGCTGCGCTTCCCCCTCGGCCACGGCCTGGTCACCAGCCCCGCGCAGTCCCCCTTCCCCGGCCACCTGATCGCCACCGCACTACCCGCCGGCCGGCTGGTCGCCGCCGCACTGCTTGTCGCCGCCGGCGTGGCCATCGCCGTCCGGCTCGCCCGCCGCCCACCCCGCACCGCCGTCGCCACGGCGCTGATCTGCGGGTACGGGCTACTCGCCGCCATCGCCCTGATGCCCTCGACCCGCTTCGGCTACCTGCTCTACCCGATGGCCCTGCTCACCTGGGCGCCCGCCCTGCGCCACCCGGTCGACACGCCGACCACCCCGCTTTCCGACCTGCCCGCTCGGACCACATCGGCGTAACTGCTGGGCGCGACGGCCGGCCAGGGCGTACACCTGAAGTCATGACGACGTACCGCGACCGGGCCGACGCCGGCCGGGTGCTCTCCGAGCGGCTCACCGCGCTCGTCGGCGACCCGGACGTGGTCGTCCTCGGCCTCGTCCGGGGCGGCGTGCCGGTCGCCCGGGTCGTCGCCGAACGGCTCGGCGCACCCCTTGACGTGCTCGTCGTCCGCAAGCTCGGCATGCCGTGGGCCCGGGAGGTCGCCTTCGGCGCGCTCGGGCCGGGCGGGGTCCAGGTGCTCAACGACGCGGTGGCAAGCCGGCTCAGCAGCGTCGACATCGCCGAGGTCAGCCAACGCGAGCAGGCCGAACTCGCCCGGCGGGAGCGGCTCTACCGCGGTGGCCGCGCACAGTTGGACCTCACCGGGCGGACCGCGCTGATCGTCGACGACGGCCTGGCCACCGGTGCGACCGCCCGCGCCGCCGTGGAGGTCGCCCGCCAACTCGGGGCACACCGGGTCGTGGTCGCCGTTCCGGTCGGCGCACAGGAGGCGTACGAACTGCTCGCCGCCGTGGCGGACCAGGTCGTCTGCGCCCAACGCCCACCGGACTTCGGCGCGGTGAGCGTCTACTACGACGACTTCCACGAGGTGTCCGACGAAGAGGTGAGCGAGGCGCTCACAGCAACCGCTTAGGTCGACCGGGTACCGTCGGGCGATGAGTAGTCTCACCTGTCCCAAGTGTCACGGAGATATGCGCCAGTACGAGCGCAGCGGCGTCGTGATCGACCAGTGCGGGGAGTGCCGCGGCATCTTCCTGGACCGCGGCGAGTTGGAGAAGCTGTTCGAGGCGGAGGCCAACTGGAGCCGCCAACAGACAGGTGGTGCGCCGCCGCAACCCAGCCACCAGCCGGCCGGCTACCCGCCGCCCCCGCCCCCGCCGCACCAGCCCGGCTACGGTGCGGTCCCGCCGCCGCCTCCGCCCGGCTACCCGCCGGCGCCGGCCTACGGCCACCAGCAGCAGCACCACGGCTACCACGGCCACTACCGGCAGAAGAAGCGCAAGGGCTTCCTCGACGAGATGTTCGGCTGAGTCGAGACTGACAACCGGCCCGGGTCGATCACGCGTCGACCCGGGCACCCCGCCCACCCGGCGGACGCTTGGCCGGCGTGGTGGACCGTGCGAGGCTGCATCGCATGACCGCGATCCGACCGGACGAGGCGCTGGCCCAGGCGTACGACGGGATCACCGCGGTGGTCGGCGACCTGGACGACGCCGGCCTGCGACGAGCCACCCGCTGCCAGGGCTGGGACGTCGCCGCCCTGCTCCTGCACGTGGTCGGCGATGCCAAGCGTGCGCTTGACGCCCTGGCCACCACGGTCGACGGGCCGGCCGACGTCGACGACGTGAGCTACTGGCGTGACTTCCCCGGCGGCGACGACGAGGCCGCCGGGCACGCCCGGTGGGTCCGCCGCTCGGCCGCCGCCTTCGACCGTCCCACCGAGATCGTCAACCTCTGGCGGGACACCGCCCTGGCGGCGGTCCGCGCCGCCCGGTCAGCCGACCCCGAGGCGTACGTGGCCACGCAGGGGCACGTGCTACGCGTACCCGACTTCCTCGCAACGCTGACCACCGAGGCAACCGTCCACCACCTGGACCTGACGCTGGAGCTGCCGGACGCGCCGCCGCCCGGCCCGCTTGCGGTACGCGTCGCGGTGGCGACAATGGACGGCCTGCTCAGCGACGACGCCGTTCGGCCCGCCGCGTGGGACGACAACGATTTCCTGCTGAAGGCCACCGGGCGCATTCCGCTGACCGATCGGGACCGGCTGGAGCTGGGCGAGTCGGCGGGCTGGTTTCCGCTGCTCGGTTGACCGAGGACGGGTCGGCGGTCAGCCGATGGCCATGTCGACGAAGCGGGACAGGTGCAGCTGAGCCGCGACGGTCACCGTGTCGGTGGGGCCGTTCCGATGCTTGGCAACAATAAAATCCGCCTCCCCGGCCCGAGGGGACTCCTTGTCGTAGTAGTCGTCACGATGCAGCAGGATGACAACGTCGGCATCTTGCTCAATCGAGTTGTGGGTGGCGATGCCGTTGGCGATGAAGTTGTGCTTCTCGAGCACAGTCGCGTCGAACACCTCCTGCTCACCGATCGACTCGATAGAGACGATCGAGTCCCAGAAGATGTCGTTGGTCGCGTGCAGGTCAAGGTCGGCCGCGTCGAGGACAGTGGCAATCGCCGCCAACCTAGAGCGGCTGGGCGCATGCTTCCAGAGGGTGCTGCCGCAGAACTGGGTGCCAATGGCCTTCGCGAACTCGCGGTGAGTCATGCCCTGCTCGACAAGAATATCCTTGACCCTGGTCCACACCTCCCGCGGCACGGTGTCGACGTTGGTGTTGCTCTCCGTCGACTCCAACGCGGCAAGGAGAGCAGCACAGGGCTCCGACCGCTGCCCGTACACGCCGATCTCGCGCAGGAATCTCAACTGGTCGTCTCGTCCAGAGATGTCGAGCGTGTACTGAGGGCGGTGCCCCACGACGGGTACGACCCTCAGCCGGGCCGTAATGCCGTACCTGAGGAGCAGTCGAGAGATGTCCTCGAGCATTCGTCGGCTCGTGGACGAAAAGTAGACGCGCCCACCGCGACCTGAGCTGTTGACGGTCACCGAACCATCGGTAGCCCACAGATGCCGCAGGAAGGAGGTGATCTGCTCCTTCGGCAGGCTGAAGACGGCCGAGGGCAGAAACTTCTCGTGCGATCTCAAGCCGAAGAGGCCGAGGTCATCCAGCCAAGCGGCGATGGGGTTTCGCCGACCGCGAGCCAGGCGGTAGGGCGCTGGCAGCCGCAGGGTCGTCACCCTCGCCGCCGCGTAATCATCGCGGATCGCGTCGATGCCGAAATGCTTCGCCGCCTCTGTCACGGCCTGCAGGTTCCGCTCATCAGTACTCGCGTATCGGATGGGGTGGCGCCGCACGAAGGAGCCGTCGCCCAGCAGGTGCGCCAACATGACGACCTCCGCGTCAGCCCATGGGCGGGTGACCATTGGCGGCGGTAGGTGACGCGGCGTGGCAATGCGATCCCCGGGTGACAGCTCACCGAGCGGCACCCACCCGGTGAACGCGAGGAAGGGGTGGTTTGCCGTTGCATCGATCTGCTTGCCCGATGCGAGAGTCAGCCGGAACACGTCGCGGCGACCGCTCGGAAAGACATGGGTCATCGTGCGAGGCGTGTAACGGAGGCTCTCGTCCAACGCCCAGACCGGGATGTCTTTGGCGTTGTTCGACAACAACTCCGCGAGCGTGATCTCGGTGTTGTCATCCGCCCGGATCACTCGGGTCTCCGCCGTCAGGCAGCCAGATTCCCGCAAATCGGACAGTTGGGGCCGCTTGTCGGTGCGCTGCTCGGGACCACGGTTCAGCTGACTGACCGCGATGACCGGGCACTCGACCTCCTTGGCCAGCAGCTTCAGGCCACGGGACAGGTCGGCGACCTCCTGCTGGCGGCTCTCGGTGCGCTTGGGCGAGGTCATCAGCTGGAGATAGTCGACCACGATCATTTTGAGGTCGTGCCGCTGCTTGAGCCGCCGGGCCTTGGCCCGGATCTCCATCAGGTTCATGCTCGGCGTGTCGTCGACGAAGAGCGGCGCCTCACTGATCTCGCCCATGCACCGGGCCAGTTTGGTCCAGTCGTCGTCGGAGAGCTGCCCACTGCGCAGCACGTGCAGCGGCACCCGCGCCTCGGCGGAGAGCAGCCGCATCACGATCTCGACCTTGCTCATTTCCAGCGAGAAGATGGCAGCGGCCTGGTTGGCGCGAATGGCGGCGTTTCGGGCGAAGTCCATACTTGCGGTGCTGTTGTGGGTAGGGATCATCGCCCGGCTGGCCAGGTACAGGTGTTCGCCGTTATCGACAGTCACGCACCGGACCGGAACGCTGGGAACCGGCCGGACGTCGACGATGAACCGTGAGGTCGTCCGAACATCTGAGGTGGTGCGGCGGCGTTCGGTGTGCGCGTCCTGCTTGCGCTTGAGCCGGAAGATGACATCCGGTGTGGAGAAATTCAGTGTGTACGCGGTAGACGACTCGCGGGTGCGGCCGCGCACCTGCTTCGCGTTGACAGTGCATCGGTAGCCGAGACTGACGATCAGTTCGCGTACGTCATCGGCCAGCCGCTTCGAGGTCGACGTGTACTGCAGGTTGCCGGTGGGAGCGACCGTCCCGTCGGTGTCCATCAGCCCAGCGAGCAACGCCCTGCGCTGAGCCTCCGAGGCCCGCAGGTAAGCGGCCGGGATGTGCTTGTTGGCCGCTACCCCGACCTGACGCAACAACCCGAGGAAGGAGCCGTTCCGGTGACGACAGCCGGCGCACTTCCTGGTCGCTGGGTTCTCGCGCAACGCCCTTGTGGAAACGCCACAGTCCACGCAGACGCCGTTCGCCGGAGCAGCGGACGTGGGCCGCAGCAGGATGGTGTAAACCATCGGCCCGCTGGGCCGCACGACGAAGCCGTCCGCCTCGACGTGCGTGACCATCTCCGGGTCGGCGGTGGTGAAACGGCTGGCGTCGCTGTGCCCGTCACCGAGCCACGTTCCCAACGTGTAGGGCGGGATCAGCAGCTCCCGGTCCGGGAGTTGGAGGGGTGCGCAGTTTCCTACGGCATGGTTGAGCCGCCGCTGGGCGGTATCAGTGTGCAGCGTGGCCGCGATCTCAGCAGTGGTGACGACAGCATCGTGGTCGGCCCGGCTGCCGGCGTCGACGTCCCGCTCGGCTCGCTCCAGAAGCGCTGTCATCAGGGGACCGGCCGGGTAGCCCGGCGCAGTCCAGTTTCGTGTCCTGCCGTTGCGGACAATGGGGCGGCCGATCCGCCCGATCGCCCCGACCTCGGTTGCGACAGTTTGCAGGACATGCCGGAACTCGGATCCGACCTGCTCGAGCGGGTCGAAGAGGGTGATCGGCTGGTTCCGCATGGCGCTGAGCGTCTTGTGGGCCGCACGTACGTTGGCCAGCGACGACTCGGACCAGTGCCGCCTCTGTCGTGCCGGGCTCTGCCGTCGGCTCGCCCGGGTGGTCGTCTTCCACAGGTGCTCCGCGTCCGCCACGATCACGGTGCCGTCCGAGAACTCGACCTCGTAGCAGGGGCGGTCGTGCAGCACGTCGAAGGCCCGTGTGACGGTGGTCGGGGAGCCGTCGGCAGCCAGTAGCTGATCGCCCGCCTTGACCTCGCCCATCGTGGTCCAGCCGTCCGGGGTCGGCAGTGGGGTGTCGAGCGCAAGCGCCTTTCCCAGACCAGGTCGCCCTGCGACGATGATCAGCTGGCCGGCGTGCAGGCCGTTGAGCAGCCGGTCCAGGTCGCTGAAGCCGGTCGGCACGCCGGTCATCATCCCGCCCTGCGCGCCCACCGCCTCGATCTCGTCGAGGGTGGGCTGCAACATGTCGGCCAGGATCGCGAAGTCCTCGCTGACCCGCCGTTCGGTGACGTCGTAGACGGCCTGCTGGGCGAGGTCCACCACGTCGTCCACGTCGCGGCTGCCGCCGCTGGCGGTGCCGTACCCCAGTTGCACGATCTTGGTGCCGGCCTCGACCAGCCGGCGCAGCACCGCGCGTTCGCTGACGATGCGTGCGTAGTAGGCCGCGTTCGCGGCGGTCGGCACGCTGGCGATGAGGGTGTGCAGGTAGGGCGCGCCGCCGATGCGTACGAGGTCGCCGGAGTCGGCGAGCGCCGCCGCGACCGTGATCGAGTCGGCCGGCTCACCCCGGCCGTAGATGTCGAGGATGATGTCGAAGATGGTGGCGTGCACCGGCCGGTAGAAGTCGTTGGTCTTGAGGATCTCGACGACGTCGGCGATGGCGTCCTTGGAGAGCAGCATGCCGCCGAGGACGCACTGCTCCGCGGCGACGTCCTGGGGTGGGGTCTTGTCGAACTGGCCGTCTCGCTGGGCGGGTGGCTGGCCGCCGCCGGACCGTGACTCCGCCCGCATGTCGTCGGTGACCGACACGGGTCCCCCCTCCACTGCGCCGGATCTGGTTCCAGCTCTACCGCTGGGGTACGACGCTTTCCTTCGACCGGGCCGGTCGATCGGGGGCCATCGTGCCGGCGGTCGAGGGCCAACCATACGGACCCCGAGGTCAGAGACTCAACAAGGCCGGTGGACGAGCCTCGGGACAACCTGTGGATGTCGGTGGGCATGATGTGCGCAGGGTGTGCACAGCCTGTGGATAACCATTGGGTAATTCGTGGCGCTAGGTCGTTGACCTGCGGAAACATGCTCCCCAGCCTGTGGAGGATAATATTTCGGTCGGGCCTGTGACACGATCGTCCCGTACTATCTCCAGCGAACGGCTACACCTGGACAGCGGATTTCGCTTTCGGTTCAGAAGGGTCACACTCCGGCCGTGAGTTACCGGGACTGGGGACGCGGGGATGGCAGCCCGCGCGAGCGCCAGCCGACCGCTCCGTGGGGTGAGCGCGCGGCGTCTCTTCCGGTTGATCCGTACGACGAGGACGGTCGCTACCGCACCTCCAGCCGGCGGCGGGCGTTGGACCGTGGTCAGGACGAACCTGTCGACGCCTACCTGCCCCGGTGGGCGTTGGAGTCGGGTGTTCGGCACGCTGACGGTGGCGGTCGCCACGCGGCACCGGACGAGGACGATTCCGAACGCGAGCCGGAGCGGCCGGGTTCCGGTGCCGGCCGGCGGTCGATCGAGTCGTCGGACAGCCGCCGATGGGGTGGTGAGACGAGTTGGCGGGAGCAGGCGGCGATCGGCGCGGCACCCGAGTCGGATCACACCCGCGAGTGGACCCTCGATCGCCCGCAGGAGCAGGGGTACGCCGGCCGTCGACGCGCGGACGCCGGGGAGGACGGGCCGATTTCCGGCGCTGTCCAGGACCGCCGTCCCCGCCGGGCGCCGGCTGGCCGTCCGCAGGTGATCTGGTCGGGCGGGGAGTTGGAGGCCACTCCGAGCGAACCGGAGCCGGACGTGAGCCGTCCCACCCGGCGTAGTCGTCGCGCGGCGGAGGAGTCGTGGTCCCGGCCAGCGGCTGACCCGTGGGCCCGTGGATCGGATCGGGTGGCTGATCCCGAACCGTCGTACCCGCCCGCGGTGGACCCGTGGGACGCCTCGGGGGTGCACGCGTGGCCGCCCGGGGCGGGTGTCGACAGCACGGATCTGAGCGAGCAGTGGTCGGCAGTGGAGAGCGTCGGTGGCTGGGAGCGGTCCGAACGCACCGGCCAGTGGGAGCGGTCCGCGATCGAGGACGACAAGTGGGACCGTACGCTGCCGCCGCGCTCCGACCGGGAGGTCGCTGCGCAGGGTTGGCCGGCCCGGGACGACGGGTTCTGGTCCGGCACGCGGCTGTCCGGCGATGATCCCCGGTGGACGGATCCGCTGCCGTCCGCGCCTCGCTCACCGGTGGTGGGTTACACGGCTCCGAGGCCGCGCAGCGCGGCTGTGCCACCGGTGGCTGTGCCGCGGCGTCGGGCGGACCGGCCGGCGGTCGGGGCGGCGTCGGTGCGTCAGCGGGTCGAGTCGGCGGCCACGGGTGCCTGGGCGCGCCGCCTTGAGGACGACCTGCTCGACCCGGATCCGGGTGGGCCGTTCCGGCCGTTGCTGTACACGGCGGCGTGTTACCTGACGCCGGCGGTGTTGATCTTCGTGTGGCTGTTGACGTTGGACAGTCAGGCGCCGGCTGGTTGTGTGACAGACATCAGCGGGGGCGGGTGCGACTCGCCCAGGTCCCGCGCGTTGGAGTCGCTGCTCGCGGGCTCGCCGCGCTTCGGGTTGGCGTTGGTGAGCAGTCTGGTGGTGGCGGCGCTGCTGCGTCGGGTGGGCACGACGTGGCGTTCGGCGACCATCGCGGTCGCCGCGGCGGTGGTGGGCGGCGGCCTGTCCACGGTGCTGATCAGCGTGGTGACCGGTCAGCCGATCGGGTGACCGGTCGAGGGGTCGGCGCGGGTACGCGAGCCGGACGACGTATGCACGAGGGCCCGCACCGATCGCTCGGTGCGGGCCCTCGTGGTGGTGTTGCGGACGTCAGCCCTGAAGGACGTTCAGGTTGAACGACGCGGTCACCTCGGGGTGAAGCTTGATCTTCACCGGGTAGCTGCCGGTCGACTTGATGTGACCGGGCACCTCCAGTCGGCGCCGGTCGAGGACCGGGCCGCTGGCCGCCTTGACGGCGTCGACGATCTCGGCCGGAGTGACCGAGCCGAAGAGCCGTCCGCCGTCGCCGGCGCGGACCTTCAGGTTGACCTTGAGACCCTCGAGCTGAGCCTTGACCTCGTTGGCGTGGTCGAGGTCGCGGATCTCGCGGGCCGAACGGGCCCGCTTGATGACCGTGACCTGCTTTTCCGCGCCCTTGGTCCAGGCGATCGCGAAGCCCTGCGGCAGCAGGTAGTTACGGCCGTAGCCGTCCTTGACCTCGACGACGTCGCCCGGGGCACCGAGGCCGGACACTTCCTGAGTCAGGATGATCTTCATATCGGTGCCTCCTCTCAGCGGGTGGTGGCCGTGTACGGCAGGAGCGCCATCTCACGGGCGTTCTTGACCGCACGGGCGATCTGGCGCTGCTGCTGCGAGGTCACGCCGGTCACCCGACGAGCGCGGATCTTGCCGCGATCGGAGATGAACTTGCGCAGCAGCGCGGTGTCCTTGTAATCGATGTAGGCGACCCCGTCCTTGTCGAGCGGGTTCACCTTCTTCTTCGGCTTGCGCAGTGCCGCAGCCTTGGCCGTTGCACGTGCTCCTGGTTTGCGATCGCGAGCGCTAGGCGCCATTAGAACGGTGGCTCCTCGTCAAAATTGGCGCCCGAACCAGCACGCGCGGGAGAGGGAGCGGCCGAAGCCCAGGGGTCGTCGAAGTTGCCTCCGCCGCCACCCTGGTTGCCACCGCCACCGCCACCGAAGCCGCCGCCACTGCCGCCGGAGCGGGACATCTTCTGCACCTTCGCCGTGGCGTAGCGCAGCGACGGGCCGATCTCGTCGACCTCAAGCTCGATGACTGTGCGCTTCTCACCCTCGCGGGTCTCGTAGGACCGCTGACGCAGCCGGCCCGACACAATCACCCGGGCGCCACGCTGCAGCGACTCGGCGACGTGCTCGGCGGCCTGCCGCCACACGGTGCATGCGAGGAACAGCGGCTCGCCGTCCTTCCACTCGTTCGACGCCTTGTCCATGAAGCGGGGCGTCGAAGCGACTCGGAACTTGGCGACCGCAGCCCCGGAGGGGGTGAACCGCAACTCGGGGTCATCGGTCAGATTGCCGATGACCGTGATGGTGGTGTCTCCTGCCATGACCATCTCCTCGCGCACTCAGCGTCTCGTCGTACAGGCTCCCAGAGCCCTCTGACAGAGTCGCGGAGGCTGATCCGGACGAACCGGGGGTTTGAAGGCTTAGCGCATTTCCGGTCGGATGACCTTGGTGCGCAGCACGGACTCGTTGAGTCGCAGTTGACGGTCCAGCTCGGCCACCGCAGCAGGCGTGGCCTGCAGGTCGACGACGGCGTAGATGCCCTCTGCCTTTTTGTTGATCTCGTACGCGAGGCGCCGGCGGCCCCACACGTCGGTCTTCTCAACCGAGCCACCCGCGGTCCGAATCACGTTCAGGTACGTGTCGAGCGACGGGGCGACGGTGCGTTCCTCGAGGCTGGGGTCGAGGATCACCATGATCTCGTAATGACGCAAGACGTGCTCACCTCCTGTGGGCTAAGCGGCCACGGTCCTTCCGTGGCAGGAGGTCTTGTGTCGCTGCCCGCACGTGCCGGGGGAACCCGACCGGACGCGGACAACCTGACCAGGATACCCGGTCCGGACGATCATGCCTGGGGTGGTCGGGCCATCGCGCGACCACGCCGACGGGGGCCCACCTTCCAACCGTCAACCGGTCGGTGGTGGACCCCCGTCTACGAGGCCGCGAGGCGTCTGGTCCGCATTCCTTGGGTGGGACCTGGGGAGGAACGACCACACCGATGAGGTTGGACCGAAGACGCCCCGCGGAGCTTTATCGTGTTGTTACCTGACGATACAACAGCACTCGTACCTTGTCGGGGGAAAAAGCACAAATTTCCGGGATTCTTCAGGTGTCGGAATCCGCCTCGCGAAGGGGGTCGCCCCGCCGCGCCGGGCCGCGCGGCGGAGGCAACCTCGCTGTCGGCCGTCGACCCGATCGCCGTGCGCGGCGCTCGCACCGCCGGCCGACCGGCAGTCGACGCCGGTTCAATCCCATCAACGACCGTCGGTCCGAGCGGTGACGTCAACGGGCCCCGACAGCGCCCCGACCGTCGCGGACGACGGTCAGGGCCGCGACGTAGGCTCGCTCACATGCGTATCGGAGCCCACGTCGATTCGACCGACCCGCTGGCGGAGGCGGCCGCCCGGTCCGCCGACACCGTGCAGTTCTTCCTCGCCGACCCGCAGGGGTGGAAGGCGCCCAAGCCTCGGGAAGACGCCGAGCGGCTACGCGCGGCCGAGGTCGACCTCTACGTGCACGCGCCGTACGTCATCAACGTGGCGACCCTCAACAACCGCATCCGGATCCCGAGCCGCAAGCTGCTGCTCGGCCATGCCAACGCCGCCGCCGCCATCGGCGCCAAGGGCGTGATCGTCCACGGCGGGCACGTGAACGCCGGAGACGACCTGGCCGTCGGCTTCGACAACTGGCGCAAGACCTTCGCGTACGCCGCCGACTCCGGTGGCTTCGGCGTGCCGGTCCTGATCGAGAACACCGCCGGGGGCGACAACGCCTGCGCCCGGCGACTGGACGCGCTCGCCCGGCTCTGGGACGCCATCGGCGACCACGAGGTCGGCTTCTGCCTGGACACCTGCCACGCGTACGCGGGTGGCGAGGAGTTGCTCGGGCTCGTCGACCGGGTCAAGGCGATCACCGGACGGATCGACCTGGTCCACGCCAACAACTCCAAGGGCGGGTTCAACTCCGGCCAGGACCGGCACGACAACCTGGACGGCGGAACGATCGACCCGGAACTGGTGGTGGCGGTGATCCGGGCGGCCGGGGCGCCGGTGGTCGTCGAGACGCCGGGAGGGGTGGCCGGTCAGGCCGCCGACATCGACTTCCTCCGGCAGCAGCTCGGGACGGAGCACCGGCCAGCATGACGACCGGACAACCCGGGACCGGTAAGACCCGGCCCGTTCCCGCCGGCCCGGATGCCGAACACCTACCCACCACGGGCAGCCCGGCCCGGCCGTCCAGCACCTCCGACGCCGGCCGGACGTCCGTCTCCGCCAAGACAACGACCGCTACGGGAAGCTCCGGGCAGCCCGTGCCGCCGACCGACGCCGCGAAGCCCGCCGCAGCGAGTAACGGTGGGCCCACGGCCGCCGGTCACGACGAGACCGATCCCGCGAAGAACAACACGGCAAAGGCCAGCAACACAGCCGAAGCCAGCGACCCCGCCGAAGCCGCCAACACGGCAAAGGCCAGCGACACGGCAGACGGCGAGGACACGGTCCGGGACGCCACCGGTACGGGCGACGCGACCACGGCGGACAACACCACGACCGGACCCGCCAAGACCGACGCGCCCACGGCTGACGACACCAAGACCGGGTTGGCGAGGACCTGGTTCGCCAAGGCGTGGTTCGCCAGGATCCGGTCCACCAAGGCGGACGACACCAAGGCCGGGACCGCCGAGGACGAGACGGCCAAGCGGAACAGCACCGAGTCCGGCTCCGCCAAGGTCGACAGCCCGGTCAAGGACGGCCGCCCGGTCGACGGCGACGGCACGAAGGTCGATGCCGCCAAGGGCGGCGCGACCACGGGCGGTGGCTCCGCCGAGAGCGCGAAGGCGGGCCAGGCGCAGACCGACGGCGAGACGAAGCCGGTCGATCCGGATCGTTGGGCTGCGTTCGCTTCCGCTCCGGAGCCGAAGCCGTCGATCGTGAGCCGGGCCGGCCGGGCCGTCGGGCGGTTCCTGATCCACGAGTGGACACTGGCCGCACTGGGCTCCCTGGCACTGGCCGTGCTGATGACCTGGCCGACGCTGCGCTACCCGCGCTACACACTCCCGCAGGACTACTGGGATCCGAGCCTGCAGGCCTGGCAGATGGCCTGGTCGGGGCACATCCTGCTGACCGACCCGGCGCACCTGTGGCAGTCCAACACGTTCTTCCCCGAGCTGTGGAGCTTCGCGTTCTCCGACACCCTGCTCGGGTACGCCCCGGCGGGGATGCTCGGCAGCGGCCCCGCGGACGCGATCCTGCGTTACAACATCATGTTCGTGTTGGCACACGCGCTCGCCACGTTCGGGGCGTACGCCCTGGCTCGACAGCTCGGTGCCGGTCGGATCGGTGCCGCCGTCGCAGGTGTCACCTACACCTACGCGCCGTGGTTGCTGTCCCAGGCCGGTCACCTGCACGTGCTCTCCAACGGCGGGATCCCGCTGGCGTTGGCGATGTTGGCGCGCGGGCACGGTTGGTCACTGCGGCACGGTTACCGGCCCGAGCAGCGACACGACGGTTGGGTCTACGCCGGTTGGCTGGTGGCGGCCTGGCAGCTCAGTCTCGGCTTCGGCATCGGGCTGCCGTTCGCGTACTTCCTGGGCGGCGCGGTGCTTGTCGCCGTCGTCCTCTTCTACGTGCGGCGGCTGCGCACCCGCCAGGCCGTGCCCTTCGGCCGCCGGTTGTTCATCGCGGACGTGCTCGGCGGGCTGTTGTTCGCCGGTGTGGGGGCGCTGCTGGCGGTCCCGTTCTTCCGGGTCACCGAGCTGCACCCGTACGCCGAGCGCACCATCGACGACGTCAGTGTCTTCTCGCCGCCGGCGTCGGGTTTCGTGACGGCACCCGCCGAGTCGTGGATCTGGGGTGGACTGCACGAGGGTGCCCGGGCGGCGCTGCCGTGGCACCCGGAGATGACCCTGTTGCCGGGCTACGTGCTCTACGCGCTCGCCCTGGGTGGGTTGTTCTTCTCGGTCTGGCGGCGGCGGCACCGACTGCTGCTGCTCGCCGGGGTGCTGGTGACGATGGCCTTCGCGATGGGCACCCGTTTCTTCGACGGCACCTTCACCTACGTGCCGCTGTTCGAGCACGTGCCGGGCTGGAACGGGCTGCGTACCCCTGGTCGGTTGATGTTGTGGACCACGTTGTTGCTGGGCTTGCTCGCGGCAGGAGCGGTCACGGCGCTCACCGACCGGGTCCGCGAGCTGACCGCGCAGCGGATCCCGTCGTGGCCGGGCCCGTGGCTGCGGATGGCCACGCTGCTGCCGCTGCTGCTGGTGACCGTCGAAGGCCTGAACAGCACCCCGCACCCGGTGGTGCCGACGCAGCCGGCCGCGCTGCGCGCGGCCGAGGGGCCGCTGCTGGTGCTGCCGAGCAGCCAGAACCTGGACCAGCACGTGATGCTCTGGTCGACAAGCGGGTTTCCCGATGTGGTCAACGGCGGCAGTGGCTTCACCCCCCGTCAGCTCGACGACGTCCGCCGGGTGAGCCAGTCGTTCCCCAACCAGACAAGCGTCGACTACCTGCGCACGCTCGGCGTCCGGACGGTGGTGCTGCTACGCGACCGGGTGCCCGGCACGCCGTGGGAGATCACCATCGACGCGCCGGTCGAGTCGCTCGGCATCACCCGGCAGGAGGTCGGGAACGCCGTCGTCTACCGGCTCTGACGCGGGCGCACGGGATCACGTGGTGGGGGCGGGTTCGGGTTCGGGTTCGTTGGTCGCCGCTGGGCGGCGCCAGCGCTCCAGCCAGGGCGCGTCCGGTGCGCCGTCGAGCACCCCGCCGTCCGGATCGTCCGGGTAGGTGGACCGCACCGCGTCCTGCTCGGGGTGCAGGATCTCCCGGATGACAAACACGCAGAGCACCACGACGGTGGTCAGCCGCAGTGTCGAGGCCAGCACGAACACCCCCTCCGGGAAGACCGGGCGGCTGGTCGCCGCGCCGAGCAGCTCACCGTAGAAGGCGACGAAGTAGCAGACCTCGGCGATCTGCCAGGCCAGGAAGGCCCCCCACTTGGGCCGGGCCAGCACCACGAGCGGCAGGAGCCAGAGCACGAACTGCTGCGACCAGACCTTGCTGAAGATGAGGAACGCCGCGACCACCAGGAAGGCGAGCTGCCCCAGCCGGGGTCGGCGCGGTGCGCGCAGCGCCAGCACGGCCACCCCGAGGCAGGCCAGCCCGAACAGCGCGTACGACAGGGTGTTGAGGGCGGGGATGTTGGCGTTCAGCCACTCGAACGGGCCGAGCTGGCCGGGGTCGTTGCCGACCTTGCCGTCCAGGTAGCGCCCGATGTACCAGAGCGTGCCCCAGTCGATCGGCCGGGTGGTGTTCAGCTCGAAGAACCGGTCCCAGTTGTCCGGGTAGGCCCGTGCGGCGGGCAGGTTCACAAGCACCACAGCGGCTACCGCCGTGCCGACGGCGGTGAGCGCGGCGCGGACCCGGTTGGCTCGCAGTCCGAGTACGAGGATCGGCCCGAGCAGGAACAACGGCCACAGCTTCGCCGCGCCGGCCAGCCCGAGCAGCACGCCGGCGACCGCCGGTCGTTTTCGGGCCCAGGCCAGCAGGCCGAAGGCGGCCAGCCCGATGGCCAGCAGGTCCCAGTTGACGGTGGCGGTGAGCACCAGCGCGGGGGCGAGTGCGAACAGCGCGGCGTCCCAGGGTCGTCGGCGGCGCAGGGCCAGGATCACCGCCACCGTGGCCACCGCGAGCGCGCCCAGCACCAGCGCGTTGAGGTTGTAGAACCACTGGCCCTGGTTGATGCTCGGGTCGTCGGCACCGACGGCGTGCACCGGCAGGCCCAGCGCGCCCATGAAGTAGCCGGTCAACACCGGGTACTCGACCGGGTGGTCGCGGTAGGGCACCTTGCCCTCGTTGAGCCCTTCGGCGTAGTACAGGGCGAGCACGTCGGTGTAGCAGAACCGGGTGTACTGCACGTTGTTCTGCCAGGCACCGTCCTGACAGGGCGACTTCTGCACCCAGTGCAGCGCGAGGGTGAGGCAGGCCAGCGCCAGCACGATCCGGACGGCGGTCCAGAAGCGCCGTTCCTGGCCGGCCGGCCGGTCGAGCGCTGTCGCGTGGTCGCCCAGTGGGCCGCCGATCGCGCCGGAGAGGCCGCGGACGAACCCGTCGGAGCGGGACGGGTGGTCGGTGGTTCCGGCGTCGTCGATGCCGGGCGTCGACTGGGTGCTCATGAGAAGGCATCCTGCCGTATGACGGGGGTACCCGTCCCGTCCCGACGCCGAGAGATCTGGGTACGGAAACGCCGCCGCCGGCCGAACAGATCGTCCGGCCGGCGGCGGCGTGTGCGGAACTGCGGATCAGTCCTGGTTAGGCGGTAGACCGGGCAGCAGCCCGCCGCCGCCACCACCACCGCCACCGCCTGGCCCACCGGGCCCACCAGGATTACCGCCCGGGTTGCCACCAGGATTGCCGCCCGGGTTACCGCCGGGGTTACCGCCCGGGACCGTGCAGAACGGATCGGTGAGCGGGTCGCAGCCCGGTTGACCCGGCTGGCCCGGCAGACCGGGCAGGCCGGGCAGGCCCGGGATGGTCGGGGGCGGCTCCTTGCCGTTGCCCTTCGTGACGTCACCCTCGCCGGTGACGCTTGGCAGCGGGATCTCCTCCTGGCCCTTGAGGGCGGCGTTCATGAACTTCTCCCAGATCGGGCCGGGGAGCGTCGAACCGCCGATGTCCTTGCCGCCGGTGAGCCGGATCTCCGGCCTCTTCGGGTCGCGGCTGCCCACCCACACCGCTGTGGCGTTCTGCGGGGTGTACCCGACCGTCCAGGCGTGCGAGTTGTCGTCGTCGTCGTACTCCCAGGTGCCGGTCTTGGCGGCGGCCTGACGGCCGTTTTCGAGCGAGATGTTGTTGGGGCGCGGGATCTGCTTCAGGACACCGGTGACCTCATCGGTGATCTTCTTGGGGATCCGCTGCTCCGAATTGATGCGCTCGCTGCCGACGACCTTCCACTTACCGGATTCCTTGTCCTGCTTCTCCACCTTGAAGACGAAGTGGGCCTTGATGTACTTGCCGTCGTTGGCGAAGGTTGCCATGGCGTTGGCGTGGTCGAACACCGTGATCGGGTACTTGCCGAAGGCTGTGTAGTTGTCGAACGGGTTCGGCCCCTTCTTCGACAGGTCGAAGGCCTGCGGCGGGTCGACGCCCCACATGGTGGTCACGCCCGCCTTCCGGGCCATGTCCACGATCTTGTCGGCGCCGATCGTGTCGGCGACCCAGTAGAACGGCACGTTGTACGACTGGACCGTCGACTCTTCGAGGGTGCAGTACTTGCCGCACTTGAGGTTGGTGCGGTTGGCGTTGCCGATCGGGTCCTTGGATCCCTTGGGCTTGTACGGCGTGGGATCCCAGTGCGACTTGACCGAGATGCCCGCCTCGATCGCCGCGGCCAGGCTGTACACCTTCATCGACGAGCCCGGCTGGTGTCCACCGGTCAGGTCGCCGTTCTTGTCGGTGTTCTTGCCTGCATAGTCGAAGTCGGCCCCGCTGTCACCGCCGTAGTAGGCGAGCACCCGGCCCTTCGACGGGTCGATCGACACCACCGCCGCCATCAGGTTCGATGGCTCGCCGTACAGCTCGGAGCCCTTCTTCGACTGCATCGCCGTGTTCTCGGCGGCGGTCTGCAGCTTCGGGTCGATGGTGGTGGTGATCCGGTAGCCGTCGTCGCGCAGCGCGTCCACGCAGCTCTTCTTGCCCTCCGCACCGTTATCGGAGCAGAGGCCCATCGCGTCCATCTCCTCACGGACGTAGTTGATGACGTTGCCCCGTGGGCTGTCGACACCGAACCCGTTTCCGCCCTTCTTCGGCGGCAGCACCTTGGGGTACTCGGTCGGCGCGGCGGGCTGCCCGGGGGCGTCCACCCAGCCTTCCTTCTTCATGCCGCCGATCACGTATTCCCACCGGGTCTTGGCGTCCGGCAGGTTGACCGCGGGGTCGAAACCCCTGTGGGTCTCGCTCGGCTGCGGCTGCTTGATGACCGCCGCGAGCACCGCGCCCTCGGCCACGGACAGGTCCTTCGCCGACTTGCCGAAGTACGTCTGCGCCGCGGCCTCGATGCCGTAGGCACCGCGTCCGAAGTAGATGACGTTCAGGTAGTGCTGCATGATCTCCGGCTTGCTGTACGTGTCGTTCAGCTTGGAGGCGAGGATCGCCTCCTTCACCTTCCGGCCGTACGTGTCGTCCTGGAGATTCTCGAACGCGTTGCGGGCGTACTGCTGGGTGATCGTCGAGGCACCCTGCTTGTCGCCGCCGGAGATGTTGTTCCATCCGGCCCGGACGATGCCCTTGTAGTCGACGCCGGAGTGCCGGTAGAAGTTGCGGTCCTCGGCTGCCGCCACCGCGTGCTGCACGTGCTCCGGAATCTGGCCGATCGTGACGAAGGTGCGGTTCTCGCTGCCCAGCTTGGCCAACTGGGTCTTGCCGTCCTTGGCGTACACGGTGGTGGACAGCGGCAGCGGCAACTCGTTCGGCATGACCACGTTCGTCGAGTAGTAGGTGAACCCGACCACGCCGACACCGGCCAGCATGATGAAGACAGCGACCCCGGCGATGAGTATGTTCATCCGCTTGCGCTTCTTCGACCGGGCCGCGCCCGCGCCGCCCGCACCACGACCGCCTCGACCCGGGCCGTTGGGCCCGCCCGGTCCACCCGGTCCACCGGAAACCGGTGAGACGCTCGCTCGGGCGACAGCGGCCCGGCCACCCACCGACGCGGAGCCCACGCTGGCTCGACCCGCCGAGGCGGCACCGACAGCGGCGGCACCGACGGTGGCCCGACCGGCGGGCGCTCCGGGTGCCGGGGACACCGGCACCGAGGCCCGTCCGGCACCGGCGCGGCCGGAGGCCACTCCGGGTGCCGGCGACACCGGAACCGAGGCACGCCCTGTTCGGCCCGGGGTGGCCGAGCCCACCGAGGCCGATCCGGCCGCCGGGCCCACCGAGGCGGATCCGGCTGCCGAGCCGCCGCGTGGCGGCACCGAGGCCGACCCGCCCACCGAGGCCCGCCCACCGGCGGCCCGCGGCGTCACCGAGGCGCGGCCCGGGGTCGCCGCTCCGCCCTCCGAGGCCGACCAGCCATTTCCGCGGGAGTCACCGCCGGGTCGGCGGTACGCGTCGTCCGCGCCCGCCCCGGAGTCGCCCGCCGGACCCGGGTACTGGGCCCGGCCGCGCGCAGAACTGGGATCGCCGTACGAGTTCATTCCTCACACCCTGCCGGTCGCGGTGGGGCGCGGCTGCGCCGCCACCGGGTTGCCGTGAGTTGCTTCACCCGGGACAGCGGCACGGGGGTGCCGCCTCACCGAGGTCAATGCTGTATCAATCGGGCCAATCGGACCATCGAGTGGTCGTCCGTCCCGGGTGTTGTCGATG
Source organism: Micromonospora sp. NPDC049044 (assembly GCF_040649215.1). Lineage (NCBI taxonomy): Bacteria > Bacillati > Actinomycetota > Actinomycetes > Micromonosporales > Micromonosporaceae > Micromonospora > Micromonospora sp. NPDC049044. The sequence goes on from NZ_JBEZFA010000034.1 coordinate 49,017, forward strand.
GCCCCGGGGCCGGTCCAACCAGCTGCGATCACCGTTGCGCCTCTCGCCTCCGCCGACCTGCACCTTCGGCGGCCGCCACCTGCTGCTCGCCGGTGCCGTCGCTGTCGCCGGTCAGACCGTCCCGGCCGAGCAGGTACTGCTCGACGAGATGATTCCAGTCGCAGCCGAGGCACACCTCCACCACGAAGACCTGGAACTCACGCAGCGTCATCGCCAGGACGGGCAACTCGGTAAGTGTCCGCGCCTGCCCGGCGGACTGCTTGAGCTCGTCGCCGTAAATGTAGTGGACGAGGGTCAGGTTTTCACTGCGGCAGATCGGGCAGCGCCGGTCGGTCGGCTCTCCGTGGAACCGAGCGGCGTTCTTCAGGTACGGCGACGCGTCGCAGACGTCGTACGTGCCGACCCGGCCGGCCAGGAGCTCACGCAGCACTGCTCGCTTCTGAAGCGAGTAGTCGACGACCTGGCGCTGCGTACGCATGCGGAGAAGGGTACGCGGTCCGGCCCGACCAGGCGACCATGCTCACGATCCGTGACGACAGCGTCTCGAATCCGGGGGTTTGCCCTGGCCGGTGCAACCCGCTAACGTGCGATGTATCGGTCCGATACATCGCGGCGGTTACTACTTCACGCCGGAGGGGAAAGAGAGGGTGGCCAGTGCTCGAGTTCGCCATCCTCGGCCTCCTGCAGGAGTCTCCGATGCATGGCTACGAGCTGCGCAAGGAGTTGACCGCCAAACTCGGCGCGATCCGGGCGGCGATCAGCTACGGCTCGCTCTACCCGACCCTACGCAGGCTGCAGGCGGCGGGTTGGATCACCGAGGCTGCTGAGACGCCCGCCACTGCCGAGGAGGTTCCCGCGCTGACCAGCCGACGAGGTCGGGTGGTCTACAAAATCACCGCCGAGGGCAAGGAACGCTTCGCCCAGCTGATCGCACAGGCCGGACCCGAGACGTACGACGACACGGGCTTCGGGGTGCACTTCGCGTTCTTCGCCCGGACCGACCAGGCGACCCGACTGCGCATTCTGGAGGGTCGCCGCCGCAAGATCGAGGAACGTCGCGAAGGGCTTCGTGACGTGCTGGGCCGGGCAGCCGAGCGCCTCGACGCTTACACCTTGGAACTACAGCGCCACGGTCTTGACGCCTGTGAGCGCGAGGTCCGCTGGCTGGAGGAGCTCATCGCCAACGAGCGCTCCGGCCGAGCCCCGACGGTCCCGCACACCGGGACGGCCGGCGGCCGACGAGAAGACAACAGCCCGCCTCCGCCTGGAGAGACCAGGAATGAGCGGCCGTGACAGAAAAGAAGGAGGCAGACGCTATGGGCTCCGTCCGCGTCGCCATCGTCGGTGTGGGTAACTGCGCCTCGTCCCTGGTTCAGGGCGTCGAGTACTACCGGAATGCCGACCCGAACGACCGCGTCCCGGGTCTCATGCACGTCGCCTTCGGCGACTACCACGTCAACTCCGTCGAGTTCGTCGCGGCGTTCGACGTGGACGCCAAGAAGGTGGGCATGGACCTCGCGGAGGCGATCGTCGCCAGCGAGAACAACACAATCAAGCTCTGCGACGTGCCGCCTACCGGCATCACCGTGCAGCGCGGTCCGACCTTCGACGGTCTGGGCCAGTACTACCGCGAGATCGTCGAGGAGTCCGACGCCACCCCCGTCGACGTGGCGCAGGCGCTGCGTGACGCGCAGGTCGACGTCGTCGTCTGCTACCTCCCGGTCGGCTCCGAGCAGGCCGCCAAGTTCTACGCCCAGGCCGCGATCGACGCCGGCTGCGCGTTCGTCAACGCCCTGCCGGTCTTCATCGCCTCCGACCCGGAGTGGGCCCAGAAGTTCACCGACGCCGGCCTGCCGATCGTCGGTGACGACATCAAGAGCCAGGTCGGCGCCACCATCGTGCACCGCGCGCTGGCGAAGCTCTTCGAGGACCGCGGCGTCGAGCTGCTGCGCACGTACCAGCTCAACTTCGGCGGCAACATGGACTTCATGAACATGCTGGAGCGCAAGCGGCTGGTCTCGAAGAAGATCTCGAAGACCCAGTCGGTCACCTCGCAGATCCCGCACGAGATGAGCAAGAGCGACGTGCACATCGGCCCGTCGGACCACGTGCCGTGGCTGGACGACCGCAAGTGGGCGTACATCCGCCTGGAGGGCCGCTCGTTCGGTGACACCCCGCTGAACGCCGAGCTCAAGCTCGAGGTGTGGGACTCGCCGAACTCGGCCGGCGTCATCATCGACGCGGTCCGGGCTGCGAAGATCGCGCTGGACCGGAAGATCGGCGGCCCGATCCTGTCGGCCTCGTCGTACTTCATGAAGTCCCCGCCGGTGCAGTACGCCGACCACGACGCCCACCAGGCCGTCGAGGAGTTCATCGCCGGCGAGGTCGAGCGCTGACCCGCTGAGCGGCAAGCACGGCCGAGGGCCGGGTCCGAACGGACCCGGCCCTCGCCGCGTTCGGTGCCTCGCCGTCCGGTACGGCGATCGAGCTACTTCCAGCTCGGCGTGCTCTGCTTGGCCTTGGCCGCCCGCTCCGCCTTGCGCTCGGCCTGCGACTTGGCGGTGCGCCCCGCCGCGTTCACGGAGTACGGCAGGATGCCCGGGTTGACCGCGCCGTAGCCGATCACGAACGCCGTGACGTCGAGGACGACGTGCGTGGTCTGCAGCGCGTAGATGGAGATGTAGTCGGCGTCCCACCCGATGCCCGACATGAACGCGTTCGAGTAGACCTGGGTGGCCTCGTAGTTCAGCGACGCGAAGGCCGGCGGACGCGGGGTGTTGTACGGGAAGATCTGCAGGAAGCCCGCGGACACCGCGGACGTCGCGGTGACGATGCCGAAGAGCGCGTCACCGTAGTGGACGAAGTCGTCCAGCCGGACGTGGATCGTCTGACCGCCCCGCAGCCGGCCGGCCGAGTCCAGGGTGGTCGCCGAAGCGTTCGTGATCCGGACCCGCCGCGCCGCCTCACGGGTGTCGATGACCCGCTGCGGCACGATCGACACGATCTGGTTCGAGTTGCCGGTGGTGTGCACGTAGTCGGTGATGGAGGTGGAGCCGCTCTGGACGGAGACCACCTGGAAGTTGCCGTACTTGTCCACGCCCATCGAGCCGACCGGCGCTTGTTCGCTCAGCAGGTCACCGATGGGAGTCAGCATCAGCGGCGGGCCGGCGAACTCGACGCCGTCGCTCGCCTGGACGTTCGTGTTCGCCAGCCGCAGGGTCGGCCCGTTGGCCGGGTTGACGAGCGCGGTGGTGCCACCACCGGTGACGAAGTTGCTGGCGGCCTGGACCACCGGCTGACCCGGGTCGGCCTGGGCCGGGCCGGCGACGGCGGCACCGACAACTGTGGTGCCGGCGACACCGGCGGCGACAGTGCCCGCGCGGCGCAGCAGCTGGCGCCGGTCGACGGTCTTGTCCTGGTTTTCGGTCATGAGTACCCCCGCGAAAGTGGAAATGACGCCCGATCATGACCGTTACGGGACCGTATCCACATCGACCGGTCGGTTGATAGTCAAGGTTCTTTCCGGCGCGCACGGCCGACCGCGACAGGTCAGGACCAGGCGTGCCGCAGCGCGACAGCGGCCTCCAGCTCCAGCAGCTTGACCTTGCGCGGCAGACCCCCGCCGAAGCCGACAAGTTTGCCGCCCGCGCCGACGATCCGATGACACGGCACGATCACCGGCACCGGATTGCGGTTGCAGGCCACGCCCACCGCCCGCGCTGCCCCGGCATCGCCGACCCGCCGTGCCACCTCCCCGTACGTGAGCGTCTCGCCGTACGGGATGCGCGTCATCTCCCGCCACACGGCCCGCTCGAAGTCCGAACCGCGCGGCATCGAGACCGGAACGGTGAACGCTGTCAGCTCGCCGGCGAAGTAGGCCCGCAGCTCGGCGACGGCCTGCCGGGACAGCGCGAGGTCGGGTTGCTCGGTGGCAGCCTCGACCCGGCCGAAACGGGTGCCACACACGCTCGCGTCATCGGTGCCGACGGAGAACTCGCCGATCGGTGAGTCGAGCACTGTCCAACGCATCGCACCATTCTCCCCGACCGGGGCGACGCCGTGCGGACGCCGTCGACGACCGGCGGCCAGCCGCGTTGTGTGACGTCGATACCGTGCAGGTCGTGGCAACGGGGACGCTCATTTTTCTCATCATCGGCGGGGCGGGCATCGGGGTGCTCGCGCTCGCGCTGCTCGGCACCGAACTGTTCCAGTTCGCGCACGCCGACGTGGACGGACCGATCTCGGTCGAGACGGTTTCCGGTTTCGCCGGGGCGTTCGGCTTCGGCGGGGCCATCGTGAACGAGCTGCTCGGAGCGCGTACCCCCGCAATGATCGTCGGTGCGGCGGCCGGTGGGGTGCTCGCGGCAGTGCCCACCGGGTGGTTGGCGTCCCGGCTGAGCCGCGCGGCACGGAACATGCGCACCGATCCCACCCCCACCCGCGACGACCTGGTCGGCGCGCTCGGCCTGGTGGTCACCCCGGTGCCGGTCGACGGCTACGGCGAGGTGCGGGTACGCCTCGCCGGCCAACCGGTCAAGCTCAGCGCCCGCGCGGACCAGCCAATACCGATCGGCACCCAGGTCTTCGTCGTGCAGGCGCTCAGTGAGACAAGCGTGCACGTCGAGACCTACTGATCTCCTTCTCCTCCTCGTAGACGGGACTTCCTATATGGCCCTGCTCATCGCCATCGGTGGCGCGGTTCTCCTCGCGCTCATCCTGGTGCTCTTCGTGCTCTCCCGGATCAAGGTGGCCGGGCCGAACGAGGCGTTCATCGTGACCGGCCGCAAGGGCCGCACCACGCAGACCGCCGACGGTGGCCGGTCGACGGACAACTCCGGGCAGAAGGTAGTGCTGGGCGCCTCGGTGTTCGTGCTGCCGGTGGTGCAGAAGCTCCAGTCGCTCGACCTGTCCAGCCGCCGGATCGACGTCGGCATCCGGGGCGCGGTGAGTAAGCAGGGCATTCGCGCCGACCTGCACGGTGTGGCGATCGTCAAGGTCGGCGGCACCGAGGACGCGATCCGGGCCGCCGCCCAGCGGTTCCTGCACCAGCAGGACGAGATCGACAACTTCACCCGGGAGGTGCTGGCCGGCGCGCTGCGGTCGATCGTCGGCCGGCTCACCGTCGAGGAGGTCATCCGGGACCGGGCGGCGTTCGCCAGCGCGGTCGCCGAGGAGGCCGAGCACTCGATGACCAACCAGGGTCTGGTGCTCGACACGTTCCAGCTCCAGGACATCCTCGCGGAAGGCTCCTACCTGCAGGACCTGGGTCGGCCGGAGGCCGCCCGGGTGCTCAAGGACGCGGCGATCGCCGAGGCGCGGGCCCGGCAGCAGGCCGAGCAGGAGCGACTGCTCGCCGAGGAGGCAATCGCCGAGGCGAACCGGAACCTGGCCCTCAAGCAGGCCGGTATCCAGGCCGAGATCGACGCGGCGAAGGCGAAGTCGGCTGCCGCCGGGCCGCTCGCCCAGGCGGAGCGGGACCAGGCAATCCTCTCCGAGCAGCAGAAGGTCGCCGAGCGCAACGCCGAGCTCAAGCAGCGTCAGCTGGACACCGAGGTGCGCAAGCCCGCCGACGCGGCCCGGTACAAGGTGGAGCAGGAGGCCGAGGCGTCCCGCAACGCGGCGGTGCTGCACGCGGACGCGCAGCGACAGTCGGTGATCGCCGCCGCGCAGGCCTCCGCCGAGCAGGCGCGACTCACCGGTGAGGGCGAGCGGGCCCGACGTGCCGCGCTGGCCGAGGCCAACGCGATCGAGGGCGCCAAGGAGGGTGAGGCCGAGCAGCGCCGCCGTTCCGCCATCGCCGAGGCGGTGGAGCGGGAGGGTCAGGCCGAGGCTGCGGCCATCCTGGCCAAGGGTGAGGCCGAGGCGGACGCGATGGCGCGCAAGGCCGAGGCGTTCGCCGCGTACGGCGAGGCGGCGGTGTTGGACCTGCTGGTCAAGGTGCTGCCGCAGGTGGTGGAGGCGGCCAGCGCGCCGATCGGGGCGATCGACAAGATGACTGTCATCTCGACCGACGGCGCGTCGTCACTCACCAAGTCGGTGGCCGGCAACGTGGCCCAGGGGCTCCAGCTCGGCAGCGACCTGACCGGGATCGACCTGGCCGGCCTGCTGGCCCGGCTCGGGTCGGCCTCGACTCCGGGCGGCAACGGCACGTCGGCCGGTAAGGGCGCGTCAGTGGACGGGACCGCGGTCGAGACCCGCTGACACCACACGACGACGGGCGCCGCTCCCGGCTCGGGGGTGGCGCCCGTCAGATCCACTCGGGTTCCTGAAAACCGGGGTGTCCTGGCAACCGGGACACCCCGGTTTCCGGGAAAACGAGTCGATCAAGGCCAGGGCTGCGGAGCTAGTCGATCAGGCCCTCGGCGCGCGCCCATCGCAGCAGCTCCACCTCGGCGGCGTCGCGGTCCAGCGGACCGTGCTCCAGGCGCTGCTCCTTGAGGTGCTTCCAGGCCCGCCCGACGACCGGCCCCGGCGGTACGCCGAGCAACTCCATGATCGCGTTGCCGTCCAGGTCGGGGCGGACGCGGGCCAGGTCCTCCTCGGCCGCGATCCGGGCGATCCGCTCCTCCAGCGCGTCGTAGTCCGCCGCGAGCTGGGCGGCCTTGCGCCGGTTACGGGTCGTGCAGTCCGAGCGGGTCAGCTTGTGCAGCCGAGGCAGCAGGTCACCGGCATCGGCGACGTAGCGACGCACCGCCGAGTCGGTCCACTCGCCCCGCCCGTACCCGTAGAAGCGCAGGTGCAGCGCGACAAGCGCGGTCACCTGCGCGGTGACGTCCTTCGGGTACCGCATCGCCTTCATCCGGGCCTTGGTCAGCCGGGCGCCGACCACCTCGTGGTGGTGGAAGCTGACCCGGCCGTCGGACCCGACCGCCTTCGTGGCCGGCTTGCCCACGTCGTGCAGGAGGGCGGCCATCCGCAGGACGAAGTCGCAGCCCTCCTCCTCGTAGGAGACCGCGTTCTCGACGACCGTCAGGGTGTGCTCGTAGACGTCCTTGTGTTGCGCGTGCTCGTCGATCTCCAGCTTCAGCCCGGTCAGCTCCGGCAGGAACCGCTCGGCCAGGCCGGTGTCGACGAGCAACCGCAGCCCGGTGATCGGGTCCGCGCCGCAGAGCAGCTTGGTGAACTCGTCCCGGATCCGCTCGGCGGTGATCCGGTCCAGGTCGGCGGCCATCTCGCTCATCGCCCGGTGCACGTCCGGGTGCACGGCGAAGCGCAACTGGGCGGCGAACCGGGCGGCCCGCAGCATCCGCAACGGGTCATCGCCGAACGACTCACCCGGGGTGCTCGGAGTGCGGATCATCTTGGCCGAGAGGTCGGCCAGCCCGCCGTGCGGGTCGGTGAACCGGTGCTCCGGCAGGCTGACCGCCATCGCGTTGATCGTGAAGTCGCGCCGCTTGAGGTCCTCGTCGAGGCTGGTGCCGTACACCACCACCGGGTTGCGGCTGACCTGGTCGTACGACTCGGCACGGAAGGTGGTGATCTCCAGCCGGAGGCCGTCACGCTGCGCGCCGATGGTGCCGAACTCGCGACCGGTCTCCCAGATCGACTCGGCCCAGCCCTTGAGGATCCGCAGCGTCTCGTCGGGGTGCGCGTCGGTGCAGAAGTCGAGGTCGTCACCGAGCCGGCCGAGCAGGGCGTCCCGCACCGAACCGCCCACCAGGTGCAGCTCGTGACCGGCGCGGACGAAGCGGCGGCCCAACTCGTCGGCGACCGGGGAGACCCGGAGCAGTTCGGCGACGGCGTTGCGCTGCGCGGCGGTGAGTTCGCGGCGGTCGGCGGCGTGTGGAGCGGAGGCTTCGGACATGGGATCGCCAGCTTATCGGGCCGGGGTGTGATCCGATCCGCCGGGCGCGGGTATCGGGCGGGGGTTGACTATGGTCTGTGACGTGCGGGTCGGTGTCCGGCTCGACGTACCCCTGGGAGGCTGGAGATGAGCGGCGGGCTCTACCGCAGCGCCAACGCCACGCCGGACGGTAACGTGCCGCCGGCTGACGGGGCGGTCTTCATCTCCGCGGAGCCGCTGAACCAGCCCGGGGTGGAGGCCACGGCACCGCCGCCGGAGGTCGTCGGCGAGACCAGCGCCGCCGCCAACAGCGCGGTCATGGCGATCGGCAGCCTGGTCAGCCGGGGCACCGGCTTCATCCGGAACCTGATGATCGGTGCCGCCCTCGGCAACCTGATCGGCAACGCCTACACGACCGCGATCTTCCTCCCCAACCAGGTGTACGAGTTCCTGCTCGGCGGGGTGCTCACAAGCGTGCTGATCCCGGTGCTGGTCCGTCGACGCAAGAGTGACCCGGACCGGGGCGAGGCGTACGCCCAGCGGCTGCTCAGCCTGGCGGTGCTGGCGCTGGCCGTCGCGGCCCTGATCGCCGTGGCGTCGGCGTCCTGGCTGACCGCCATCTACGCCAGCGGCAAGGACGAGGCCTACACCAGCCTGATCACCCGCCTGTCGTGGCTGATCCTGCCGATGCTGTTCTTCACCGGCGTCAGCGCGTTGATCGCCGCGGTGCTGAACACGCGGGGTCACTTCGCCGCGCCGATGTGGGCGCCCATCCTCAACAACCTCGTGGTGATCGGCGTCTTCGGTCTCTACATCCTGGTCTACGGGGCGAAGGGGCTACAGCCGGCGGACATGGACGCCGGCCGGATCCTGCTTGTCGGTGGCGGCACCCTGCTCGGCGTGGCGGTGCAGACCGCCGGGCTGCTGCCGGCGTTGCGCAAGGTCGGCTTCCGGTGGCGGTGGCGGTTCGACTTCCGCGAGCTGGGTCTGCGCGAGCTGGCCCAGCTCGGCGCATGGATGTTCTGCTACGTGGCGGTCAACCAGCTCGGTCTCTTCGTGGTGGTCAACCTCCTCACCCGGGCCGCGGGCACGGACCAGGCCGGCATCCTCATCTACAACAACGTCTTCCTGTTACTGATGATGGCGCACGGCATCATCGCCGTCTCGATCATCACCGCGCTGATGCCCCGGATGGCCGCCGCGGCGGCGGACGGGCGGTTCCACGACGTCACCGCCGACCTTTCCCGGGGTGTCCGGATGGTGACAGCGGTGCTCGCGCCGATCGCTGTCTGCTACGCCGTGCTGTCCACCCCGATCTCGGTGGTGGTCTTCCGGTACGGAGCGTTCACCGCCGAGAACGCGACGGCGACGTCCACGGTTCTGCTTGCCGCCGCGCTGGCCCTGGTGCCGTTCGCGATCAGTCAGCTCTTCACCTTCGCGTTCTACGCGCTGCCGGACACCCGCACCCCGGCACTGATCAACATCCCGGTGGTGGCGCTGCGGGTCGGCGTACAGATCGTGCTCTTCGCCGCGTTCGCCGCGCAGTTCGCGGCGGCCGGGATGATGATCGGCAACGCGGTCTCCTACCTGGCCGCGGCGATTGCCTCGGCCTGGCTGCTGCGGCCCCGGGTCGGCCGGATCGGGCTGGGCGCCATCATGCGCACCCTCGGCCGGGTCGTGGTCGCCGCACTCGGCGCGGCGCTGATCGGCTGGCTGGTGATCGCCCTGCTGCCCGGCGGCGACCGACCGAGTTGGATCGCGGCGGCCGTCCAACTCGTCATCGGTGGCGCGGTGATCGGCGGGAGCTACCTGGGCCTGGCCATGCTGTTGCGGATCGGCGAGATCACCGAGGTGGTCGGCATGGTCCGCCGCCGCCTCGGTCGCTGAGCGTCGGCGCTCGTTCACAAGAAGTTCGCACCCACACGGAACGTGACAACGGATCACCAGGCTGGGGACACAGCTGTGGATAAGTCCGCGATTCGCCGGTCAACCACCGCATTGGCCTGTGGATAACCAACCGTACGGCTGAGCGTGGCACGCCGTTCGGCGGGAACAGGCACTGTCGCGGGAGCGCCACACCAGCCCAGCCCCGGCGTCGGTCACTTGCGGTGAAGCCGTAGATTAGCTAGTACATGTGCCAGCAACGTGGCTGACAACGGTCGTAACCGGACGAGTTCTCGGGCTGCCGGAAGCCCGTCGGGTACGGCGGGAAGATGACATGTCGGGGAGACGGGCAACCCGGGTAAGGTCGCTCTCGACGGGTACGGCAGGGGCCGACGCTGCGCGTCGACACTGGTCGGCCGGTTCCTTCAACGGCAGAGCGGGAAGCCACATGCCCAGCAGTGCGGGTCCATCGATCGACACGATCACCGAGGGAGGACGGGTGACCCAGGTCGGCGAGGGTCAGGAGGCGGACGAAAGCGCTCCTCCGGTCATGACCTTCGGTGCTCCCACGGCCGGTGAAGTCCTCGCCGAGCGGTACGAGCTGGTTGAGCACATCAACAACGACAGCGCAGGTCGGCTGGTCTGGCGCGGGGTCGACGTCATCCTGCGCCGTCCCGTCGCGGTGGTGCTGCGCTACCCGGGTGGCGACTCCGCCACCGAGATGCTCCAGGCCGCCGTGGCGGCCAGTCGGGTCATCCACCCCAACCTGGTCGGCGTCTACGACGCGATCGACGAGGCCGAGCGGGCGTACGTGGTGCGCGAATGGGTCGACGGGCAGTCCCTGCGCGACCTGGCGGCCGACGGCCCGCTGGACCCGGCCCGCGCCACCGCGATCGGCAACGCCGTCGCCAGCGCACTCGCCGCCGTGCACGCCACCGGCATGGTGCACGGCAACGTCCACCCCGGCACCGTCATGATCAGTGACGAGGGCCGCGTGGTTCTGGCCGATGCGCGCACCGATGGCGCGGACAGCCAGGAGAACGACATCCGGGCCGTCGGCGGCATCCTCTACTTCGCCCTCACCGGCTCGTGGCCGCACGCCGAGGCACCGCTGCACGGCGCCACCGCCGGTCACGGCCGGGCCGCTATCCCGGACGCCGTTCGGGATGCCGGGGGTGGCATCGCGGCCCCACGTCAGGTCCGCGCGGGCGTGCCCGCGTACCTGGACGACCTGACAATGGATCTGCTCGACGCCGAGATCGCGCCGCCGTCCTCCGATGTGCTCGCCGCCGAGCTGGCCCGACTGGACGTGCCGGCCGAGGAGGAGCACTACCTCGAGAACAGCGGCCCGCTGCGGTTCGCCGCCGAGACCGGAGAAGAGCCGTCGCCGCTGGCCGCGGCCGGCGGCCGCAAGGTCGCCGTGGGCATCGCCGGCCTGCTGGCGGTGGCCCTGGTCGGTCTGCTGATCGGGATCAGCACGCTCGGCGACAAGGACCCGCAGGCCGGGCAGAGCCCCACCCCCTCAGCGAGCGCCCCGGCCGGCGATGCCACCCCGGCCGCCGCCACGGTCCGCAAGCTGCCGGTGAAGACCGTCCGGATCATCGACCCGGACAGCCAGGTGCGCGATGAGCTGGGCGGCGCGGAAAAGGTGACCGACGGCGACCCCGACAAGGGCTGGGGCACCGACACGTACACGACCGCCAAGTTCGGCAACAAGAAGCAGGGCATGGGGATCTGGCTGGATCTCGGTGCGCCGCACACGGTCAAGTCCGTGCAGGCGGTCCTCTCGGCCCGGGGCGCCTCCGCCCAGCTCCTCACCGGCACCATCGACCCGCCGTCGACCTCCACCGGCGACAAGCAGCTGATCGCCAACTACAAGACCGCGAAGAACGCCATCGGGCAACCCTTCGAGGACCATGACGGCACCACGATGGCGTTCGACGGCTTCGACGTCGACACGAAATACCAGTACCTGCTGTTCTGGATCACCGAGTTGCCGGCCAGTGAGCGGGGCTTCCAGGTCGACGTCGAGGAGATCACGGTCCAGGGGTCGTGAGCCTGGCATCTCCGCCGTGGCACCGCATCCGCAGGACGTGGTGATGGACGGGCGCGCTGCCGCTTCGGATCTGGAGCTGCTGCGCGCCCACGTCGATGGCGACCGGCAGGCCTTCGCCGAGCTGTTCCACAGGCACCGCGACCGGCTCTGGGCGGTCGCCCTGCGTACGCTCGGTGACCGTGAAGAGGCCGCTGACGCACTCCAGGACGCGCTGCTCTCCGCACACCGGGCGGCCGCGCGCTTCCGCGGTGACTCCGCAGTCACCACCTGGCTGCACCGGATCGTGGTGAACGCCTGCCTGGATCGGATCCGTCGCCGGCAGGCACACCCGACAGTGCCGCTGCCGGACGGCAACCGGGCCTGGGACGGCTCGGGCACCGGCGGGATCGAGCCGGTGGCGCCCGCACCGGACCACGACACCGCGCTCGTGGTCCGTGCGGCGCTTGCCGCGCTGCCCGTGGAGCAACGTGCCGCGCTGGTGCTGGTGGACGTGCAGGGCTATCCGGTCGCCGAGGCCGCCCGGATCCTCGGTGTCGCCGAGGGGACGGTGAAGAGCCGGTGTGCCCGGGGACGGGCCCGGCTGGCCGTGCTGCTCGGGCACCTGCGGCCCACCGGCAACCCACCGCCGCCGTCGGCCCGCCCGGAACCGACCGGCCCGACCAGGGAGGTGCTGGGCGTCACGCCGGGGAACCCGGGCCCGGCCGAGGGCGTCGGATCGGGGTCGGGACGGTACCGGCGGGACGCCAATCAGGAGGACACGTGACGACCGAGGGGTTCCGGGGGGTCGACGACGACCTCCTCGCTGACTACCTCGGCGGGGCGTTGGACGGCACCCCGCAGCAGGAGGAGGTCGCCCGGCTGGTGGCCACGGACCCGGCCTGGGCCGAGGCGCACGCGCTGCTGGCGCCCGCGCTCGCGGAGGTGCGGGCGGAGCTGACCCGCTGGGCCGAGCCGTCGCCGCAGATGCCGCAGGCGATCGCCGACCGTCTCGGCGCCGCGCTCGTTGAGCTGGGGCCGATGGTGGCAGACACCTCGACCGACGAGGACACCGCCGCGACCGCCGACGCCGACCGCCCCGCGACATCACCTGTCGTACCGATGCAGGGCGGGGCGCGCCGCCGGCCAGCCGGCCCCGCACCGGCCGGTTCTGGTCGGTCTTCCACCGGACCAGGTCGCCGTGCCGGCTGGATCCGCCGTGGCGCGCCGGTGGCGGCCGCCGCGATCGCCGTTGTCGCGGTCGCGCTGGGCCTCAACCAGCTGTCGATGCGTGCGGGCGACGACACCGCCGGCACCAGCGCGATGGAACGGCCGGCCAACGCACCGGCGGGCGCCGCGGCGCCCGCAGCGGCCCGCACCACCGGCCCGGCACTGCGCAGCGGTACGAACTACACCCCGCAGACCCTCGGCAACGCGGTGGACGTCGACGGGGAGACCCTGGCGTCTCCCGGCCGGGCGACGGGTGACGCGGCCGGCTCGCCGCCGGAGTTGGGCACCGGGGAGCGACGCCCTTCACCCGACGGGTCGGACCAGTTGGCCCGGTTGACCACCGACGCCGCCCTGAGCACCTGCCTGGCCGACGTAGCGGCGGAGCACGGATCCGCGCCGCTGACGGTCGAGATGATCGACTATGCGCGTTTCCAGGGCGAGCAGGCGCTTGTCATCCGTTTCACCGACGCCACCGGGTCCCGCTGGGCCTGGGTGAGCGGCCCGGAGTGCGGAGTGCCGGGGTCCGGCTCGGACAGCCGGTATTCCGCGCGGGTAGGGTGAATCCACGGTCATCGGCATGATGACCGGCCACGTGACCTGACCCACCAGATGCCCGTCTCGGGAATCCCCGATTCGTACGATGACGTTCTGGAAGTCAGCTGTCGACCCACCCAGGCGTCGGCAACTCGGATCAGCGCCGGTGCGCTCACCGACGCTGAACACACACACTCGGGAGACGGCAGTGGACGAGGTCCGCAACCTGATCATCATCGGCTCCGGGCCGGCCGGCTACACCGCGGCGGTCTACGCCGCACGCGCCAACCTGAAGCCTTTGATCATTGAGGGCGTGCAGTCCGGTGGTGCGCTGATGACCACCACCGAGGTGGAAAACTTCCCCGGCTTCGCCGACGGCATCCTCGGCCCCGAGCTGATGGACAACATGCGCAAGCAGGCCGAGCGGTTCGGTGCCGAGTTCCTCACCGACGACGTGACCCGGGTCGAGCTGGTGGACACCGGCGACGCCGGTTCCGGCGCGGTTAGCACCGTGTGGGTCGGCGAGACCGCCTACCGGGCCCGGTCCATCATCCTCTCCACCGGTTCGGCCTGGCGTCCGCTGGGCGTGCCCGGCGAGCAGGAGTTCCTCGGCCACGGCGTCTCCGCGTGCGCCACCTGTGACGGCTTCTTCTTCCGCAACCAGCAGATCGTGGTTGTCGGCGGTGGTGACTCGGCGATGGAGGAGGCCACCTTCCTCACCCGCTTCGCGGAGTCGGTCACCATCATCCACCGGCGCGACTCGTTCCGGGCCAGCAAGATCATGGCCGACCGGGCGCTGAGCAACGAGAAGATCAAGGTCGAGTGGAACAGCACCGTCGAGGAGATCCTCGGCGACGACGGCAAGGTCACCGGCGTACGGGTCCGCAACGTGCACACCGGCGACACCAAGGTGCTTGACGTCACCGGCGTCTTCGTGGCCATCGGTCACGACCCCCGCAGTGAACTCTTCCGTGGTCAGGTCGAGTTGGACGACGAGGGCTACGTGAAGGTCCAGGCCCCCGGCACACACACGAACGTGCCCGGCGTCTTCGCCGCCGGCGACGTGGTCGACCACACCTACCGTCAGGCGATCACCGCGGCCGGCACCGGCTGTGCCGCCGCGCTCGACGCCGAACGGTTCATCGCGACGCTCAGCTGAATCAAGAACACATCCCGGAGGAGGGGCACAGTGGGAAATACCAAGGCGGTCACCGACAAGAGCTTCGTCGCAGACGTGCTGCAGGCCGACAAGCCGGTTCTGGTCGACTTCTGGGCCGAGTGGTGCGGCCCCTGCCGCAAGGTGTCGCCGCTGCTCGAGGAGATCGCCGGCGAGATGGGCGACCGGGTCAGCATCGTCAAGCTCAACATCGACGAGAACCCGGAGACCGCCCGCGCCTACCGGGTCATGTCGGTGCCGACGCTCACCGTCTTCAAGAACGGCCAGCCGGTGCAGTCGATCGCTGGTGCCAAGCCGAAGGGCGAGCTGGTCCGACTCATCGAATCGGCGCTCTGACCAGCAGAAACATCCACCTAACCCCGTACCCGATCTCGGGTGCGGGGTTAGGTGTCTTTCCGGCCCGCGCCGGTTGACGTTTTTCCCGGCCCGGCCACCTCGCCGCCCCGGACCGCATAGCCTCAACCCTGGGCCGCCCGGCCAGCCATCGTCGTGCAGAGGGGGTCGTGCCGTGCGTCCGATCCGAGCCGGTGACCGGGGACCCGCGGTCACGGAGATCCGCAGCATCCTGACCGGCCTCGACCTGCTCACCGCTGCGGGACCGGCCACCGACGAATTCGACCTGGACACCGAGCGGGCGGTCCGCGCGTTCCAGCAGTCCCGGGGTCTCAGCGTGGACGGCCGGGTCGGGGCGGAAACCTGGCGCGCCCTGGACGCCGCCCGCTGGCGGCTCGGCGCCCGCACCCTCTACCACGCGGTCCCCGACCCGCTCAGCGGCGAGGACGTTCGGTCACTGCAGGAGCGGCTGCTGGAAATGGGGTACGACGTGGGCCGGGCGGACGCCATCTACGGCATCCGGACGTCCCGGGCGGTGGCCCAGTTCCAGCGGGAGGTCGGCCTGGCCCCCGACGGTTCCTGCGGCCCGCACACGATGAACGCGTTGCGCCGGATCGGCCGCAAGGTGGTCGGTGGCCGACCGCAGTGGCTCCGCGAATCCGACGCCATCCGACAGTCCGGGCCGGCGTTGGTCGGCAAGACGGTGGTCGTCGACCCCGGGCACGGGGGCACCGACCCGGGGATGGTGGTGCCCGACGGGTCGCTGCGCTGGACGGAGGCGGACCTGGTGCATGACCTGGCCAGCCGGCTGGAGGGGCGGCTCGCCGCGACCGGGGTACGGGTGCAGCTCACCCGCGGCCCGTCGCCCGACAGATGCCTACCGGACACCGACCGGGCGCTGCTCGCCAACTCGCTGGGCGCTGACGTGTTCATCTCGCTGCACCTGGACGGGCACGCCAACCCCGAGGCGGAGGGCGTCGCCACCTACCACTACGGCACCGACAACGGCGTCACGTCGGCGACCGGTGAACGTCTGGCCGGGCTTGTGCAGCGGGAGATCGTCGCCCGCACGGGGCTCCGGGACTGCCGTACCCACGCCAAGACCTGGGACCTGCTGCGGCTGACGCGAATGCCGGCCGTGCGGATCGAGGTCGGCTACCTCACCTCACCCACCGACCGCGCCAAACTGGTCGACCCCCGTTTCCGCGACCGGGTGGTGGAGGCGATCGTGGCGGCGGTGCAACGGATGTACTACCCGATCGAACGGGACGTACCCACCGGCTCGTTGGACGTCAGCGAACTACGGGCCGTCGTGATCGCCGGCACGGTTGTCGACTGATCCGCCGACTCGGCGATCAGGTGTTCGTGGAGCGGGTGGCCGGCGCGGGGCGGACCGGGCGGAGCAGGGTCTCCGGGCTCATCGAGCCGAGCAACTTCTCCAGCGCGTACTCGACGTCGGACTTCCAGCTCAGCGCGGTTCGCAGCTCAAGGCGCAGCCGGGGGAAGCGCGGATGCGGACGTACCGTCTTGAACCCCACGGAGAGGAAGAAGTCGACAGGTGCCACGCAGCCGCCCGCGGGGTCGTCCGCGTCGCCGAACTTGGCGTCGCCGAACGCCTCAATGGCCTTGATCCCCCGCTTGGTCAGGTCCCGGGCGACACCCTGCACAAGCATCCGGCCCAGCCCGCCACCTGCGAACGCGGCGACCACGTTGGCGGTCATCAGCAGTGCCGCGTCAGCGGAGACGGGCGAGGTCGGGAACGCCATCGAGCGGGGCACGTAGGCGGGCGGCGCGTACGTGACGAACCCGGCCGGCATGCCGTCGACGTACGCGAGTTTGCCGCAGGAGCCCCACTCCAGCAGCGTCTGGGAGACCCACGCCTCCTTCTCCAGGCCCGGATCACCGGCGGCGCAGGCCCGGTCCGCGGAGACCGGATCAAGCTCCCAGTAGACGCACTGTCGGCACGGGCGAGGAAGGTCTTCAAGCGTGTCGAGGGTCAGGCTGACCAGACGTCGCGACATATGGCGCATCCCCACAATAGGCTCGGTGGTAGGACCGGCGCGCAACGACAGCGCCGCCTTCCTGCTCCGACGAGCGATCGTACGCCGCCGATCGGCGATCCGGGAGGGGACGCGCAAATGCCCAGCCCACCGGGGGACACCCAGGCTGGTCCGGCATGTGGTCGATCCGAATCGGTAGGGCCCTGGTGCGGTGCGGGCGGACTAGGATCGACAATCGGTGTCTCGTCGCCATGGTCATCGGTGGATGGGGTACCCGGGCGGTAGCCACCCGAGCAGCGATCGAGGTGAGGTCATGACCGGCACGACACTCGACGACTACACCGACCGGTATGCCCGGCGGGTACGTGGGATGACCGCCTCCGAGATCCGAGCACTGTTCGCGGTGGCCAGCCGTCCAGAGGTCGTCTCGCTCGCCGGTGGCGCACCGTACATTGCCGCCCTGCCGCTCGACGCGGTAGGCGAGATGCTCGGCCGGCTCGGCTCCGAGCACGGCGTGACCACCCTGCAGTACGGCATCGGTCAGGGCACCCTCGAGCTGCGCGAACGGATCTGCGAGGTGATGTCGCTCTCCGGGATCGACGCCGCGTGTGGCGCCTCTCCCGAGGACGTCGTGGTCACCGTCGGCGGGCAGCAGGCACTCGACCTGGTGGCCCGACTCTTCCTCGACCCGGGGGACGTGGTGCTGGCCGAGGGGCCGACGTACGTCGGTGCGCTCGGAGTGTTCCAGGCCGCCCAGGCCCAGGTCGTGCACGTACCCATGGACGCGGACGGGCTCGTCCCGGAAGCGCTGGAGGCGGCCATCGCCGACCTGTCCCGCGCCGGGCGCCGGGTGAAGTTCCTCTACACGATCCCCACCTACCAGAACCCGACCGGCGTGACGCTCAGCGAGGAGCGCCGGGAACGGGTGCTCGACATCTGCGAGCGCGCCGGTCTGCTCGTCGTCGAGGACGACCCGTACGGTCAGCTGGGGTTCGAGGGGGAAGCGCCGGCGCCGCTACGGGCCCGCCGCCGGGACGGGGTCTTCTACCTCAGCACCTTCTCCAAGACCTTCGCGCCCGGCCTGCGGGTCGGTTGGATCCTGGCCCCGCACGCGGTCCGCGACAAGCTGGTGATCGCCAGTGAGGCGCAGATCCTCTGCCCCAGCGGCTACGCCCAGGCCGCCGTCTCCACCTACCTCGGCACGATGCCCTGGCGGCAGCAGCTCAAGGTCTACCGCGAGGTCTACCGGGAACGCCGGGACGCCCTGCTCGACGCGATGACCGACCTGATGCCCGAGGGCACCAGCTGGACCAAGCCGGCCGGTGGCCTCTTCGTGTGGGCCACCCTGCCCGACGGGCTCGACTCGAAGGCGATGATGCCCCGCGCGGTCGCCGCCCGGGTCGCCTACGTACCCGGCACCGGCTTCTACGCCGACGGCACCGGCACCGAGGCGATGCGCCTCAACTTCAGCTTCCCGCCGCCGGAGCGGATCCGCGAGGGCGTCCGCCGGCTGTCCGGCGTGATGGAGCAGGAAATCGCGATGCGCCGGGTCTTCGGTGCCGTGGGCGGCGCCACCGGCCGCCGCGGCCAGGCCGGCTCCGACGTGCCCGGTCCTGACTTGGCATGATGCCGGCATGGGTACGACCGCCATCGAGCGTCTCCTCGTGACCGATTCCGCAGTCCCGGCCGACCTCCACGTCGTCGTGCTCGCCGGTGGGCTCTCCTACGAACGGGACGTGTCGCTGCGCTCCGGTCGGCGGGTGCTCGACGCACTGCGTGCCGTCGGCGTCGAAGCCGAACTTCGGGACGCCGATGTGGCACTGCTCCCGGCGCTTGCCGCCGACCCACCCGACGCCGTCGTCATCGCGCTGCACGGCGCCACCGGCGAAGACGGTTCGCTGCGCGGTGTGCTTGACCTGTGCGACATCCCGTACGTCGGCTGTGACGCCCGAGCTTCCCGGGTCGCCTGGGACAAGCCGTCGGCCAAGGCGGTGCTCCGCGAAAACGACATCCCGACCCCGGACTGGGTGGCCCTCCCGCACGATCGCTTCTCCGAGCTCGGCGCGGTCGCCGTACTCGATCGGATCGTCGACCGACTGGGTCTGCCGCTGATGGTGAAACCCGCACAGGGTGGGTCTGGGCTCGGTGGGGCGGTGGTCCGGGACGCCGCAGCGCTGCCCGCGGCGATGGTGGGCTGCTTCGCGTACGACTCCACCGCCCTGGTGGAGCGGTACGTGCCCGGCATGGACGTGGCGGTCTCCGTTGTCGACCTGGGCTCCGGGCCGCAGGCGCTGCCACCGGTGGAGATCGTGCCGCGCAACGGGGTGTACGACTACGCGGCCCGCTACACGGCCGGGCGGACCACCTGGCACGCTCCGGCCCGGTTGGCCCCCGAGGTGTCCGCCGCCGTCGCTGACGTGGCCCTCGCCGCACACACCGCGCTCGGCCTGCGGGATCTCTCGCGGGTCGACGTGATCGTGGACGCCGCCGGCCAGCCACACGTGCTGGAGGTCAACGTCTCGCCGGGCATGACGGAGACGTCGCTGCTGCCACTCGCCGTGCAGGCGGCAGGGCTGGACTTCGGCCGACTCCTCGGCACCCTTGTCGCCCGGGCGGCGGCCCGCGTCACCACTGTCTGACGCACTCGCCGCCGCCTCGGTGCGGCGCTGCGCCCGGCCACCAGGTTTGCGCGATTGCCACGAGCCCGGGCCGCCGCGCCACCCTCATGGCCGGTTCACGGTCAGGGAGCACTCGCAGTGCCGCTGTCCGGGGTGGCGCTGTCCGGGGTGGTCCCTGCGGTGGCCTCGTTGACCGCGCCCGGTGCGGGCTC
Source organism: Micromonospora sp. NPDC049044 (assembly GCF_040649215.1). Classification (NCBI taxonomy): domain Bacteria; kingdom Bacillati; phylum Actinomycetota; class Actinomycetes; order Micromonosporales; family Micromonosporaceae; genus Micromonospora; species Micromonospora sp. NPDC049044. The sequence goes on from NZ_JBEZFA010000034.1 coordinate 68,820, forward strand.
GACACCGGTGCTGCCCACCCGAGCACGAAGGGCTGCGGCAGCGGCGAGGGATGTGGATCCGCCGCGAGTCGACTCGTCGGCGCCCGCAACGCCGAATGCCGAGGTATCTGATGTGGGCGTGGCGGCGGTCGGGGCGCCGGGCGTTGGGGCACCGGACGGTGTGGCGGTGGAGACGCCGGTTGGCGCGTTCGTGGCGGATGCCGGTCGATCGGGCCCAGCAGTCGGTCCGGTGTCGGCCAGCGCTCCGGTGTTGGCCCTCAATCCGGTGTTGGCCCTCAATCCGGTGTCGGCCGACGAGCCGGTGTCGGCCGACGAGCCGGTGTCGGCCGACGAGCCGGTGTTGGTCGACGAGCCTGTGTCGGCCAGCGGCCCGGTGTTGGCCGACGAGCCGGTGTCCAGGTCCGGGCCGGCCGGATCGGCTGCGGGTGCCTCATCGACGTCGATCTGATCGGTGCCGGCGTTGGGTTGCGGTGCTGGCTCCGGTGTTTCCTCGGCTGCCTCGATGACCGAGGCTGCCGAGGCGGCTTCCGCGGCGGCCTGCGCGGCGGCAGCGGCATCCGCGGCGGCGGACTGGGCCAGCAGACTGGACGGCGCCTGCCACTGGATTCGGGGCGGCTCGGCGAGCGGACGGCCGCCGAACTCGGCGAGCCAGGCGGCGACGAGCGCCAGATTCTCCCGCCACTGCGACTCGGAGATCGGCGGCAGGATCGAATCCCACAGCGACAGGAAGGTGCCCCGCAACTGGAGCCGACCGTACGGCCGGGCGAGGAACCACATGTGTAGGTGGGCCGAGCCGTCTCCCCACCGGTTCACGTGCACCCGCGCCACGCCGTCGAGCGACCGGATGGCCCGTTCCAGCCGCACGGTCATCACGCCCAGCTCAGCGGCGAGCAGGTTCGGCAGGTCGCCAAGGTCGAGGTGGGTCCGCGATTCCAGGATGAGCACCATGGGTAGGCCGGTGGGCCGGTCCATGGCCCGGACCCGCCACCGCTCGCCGACCCAGATGTAGGCCTCGTCGGGTGCGTTGCAGGCGGTGCATTCCCGGAGACCCTCGCCCTTCCGGGGTGGCTCGACCGGGACCGGATCATCGAGTTGCTTCACGTGGAGGTCGCCCTCGAAGGGAAACGACGGCCACTGCGTGAAGTCCGGGACTGAGGGAGGGGTGTCGTGCACGACGCTGACCCTAACCGAGTCTGGCACCGCTGTCCCTACCTGTTTGACAGCTCCCGGCTGACCGGATCAGTGTCCTCAGTCGGCCAGGTGTGCCACGTCACCACCGGCCGGTAAACCGGTATCCACAGGCTGCCGAGATCGCCAACACAGGCCGTCATCCACAGGCTCGCACCCGCTCCCACGCGCTGTTTCACGTGAAACAGGGGGTACCTGTGGACAACGGGTGTGGATAACTTTTTGGCCGGTCGGTCGTTGTCCGCGGAGCGCTGAACCGCCCGGCACCAACTGCTCCGACAGCGCCGGCCGAACGAGGGCGATCTGCCACCCTCTGCCGCTTCGGAAGCTACGGGAACGGGCCGTCGCAGCCGACCGTTCACCGGCCTCGACAGCTCGATCGTCCCTCGTCGGCAATCGCCGTGCCGACGGCCTCGGGTGTCCCCGCCGCCGCGTCGCCGACGGCTGGCAGACCGGGCGGTCAAGCACCAGCGCTCCAAGCTCTCGCCGACGGTCAAGCACCGGAAGCCTTCCCAACGGTCAGGCACCGGCGGCCGGAGGCTGGCGACGGTCGAGCACCAACAACCGGACGCCACTGTCGCGCCTCGGGCACACCGCCAACCGGACGCCACGATCGCGCCTCGGGGGCACACCCACAACCGGACGCCACGATCGTGCCTCGGGCAGAACAACGACCGGGGCGCCACCGCCGCGCATCTGGGCGTATCAACAACAGGAGGACCTCGCCGGGCCGTCGAGCACCCAACAGCCGGCATCACCCCGCGCCTCTGCCGCACCGACGAGGGGACGGCCTCGCGGCTGGTTGAGTGCCAATGAGCCGGAGACACCTCAACCTCAGCACGACCGGAGGCACCGCCCGGGGCCCGGGAGCCAGCGACCGGAGGTGGCGGCCGAACGCCGACGGCAGACGAGTAGCGCCAGCGCGAGGCGACCGGGGGTCGCATTCGGGCCCAGAGGCCGTGCGGGAGGTCCGAGCCGGCCGGAGGTCACCCTGCGGCCTGCGTGGCGGCAGCGGGCCGCTCAGCGGCCGCAGCGGCATCGCACTGTCGTTCTCTGGGCGCGCCTCGCAGGCTTCCTGGCGTGGCCCCTCCACGTTTCACGTGAAACGGGCCTCGTCTGCCGAGCCGGGTTTGCCGAGTGCCGCCCGCCGGTCCGCCGGTCCGCCGGAGGGAGCAACGGGTCTGCGTGGCGCACGGTCACCCCTGTCGGGGTCGGCAACCACGATTTACGTCTCAGAGAACTCCGCTGGACGAGCCTGAAACGGCGGCCGTTTCACGTGAAACGCGGTCAACCGGATGCGGAACGGCCGCGCTACCCGGAGGGGTGCGCGGCCGTTGGCGGAGAGGGCCGGCTCAGTCCCCGCTCTCCTCCTGTTGAACTCCGATGATTCCGACGATCCGCTCAAGGTCGTCCACTGTCGCGAACTCGATGGTGATCTTCCCCTTGCTCCGGCCGATGTCGACCTTCACCCGGGTATCGAACCGGTCCGACAGTCGGTCGGCGAGATCGGTCAGGGCCGGCGCGTGCGCCTTCGGCCGGCGCTTCGCGGCCTGTCCCTTCGCCGGCCCGTCGTTGAGGGTCAGGGCAACGATCTCCTCGGTCGCCCGAACTGACAGGCCCTCCGCCACGATCCGCAGCGCCAACTGCTCCTGCGCCTCGGTGTCATCGAGGCTCAGTAGCGCGCGGGCGTGGCCCGCCGACAGGATCCCCGCAGCGACCCGGCGCTGCACCTGAGCCGGCAGGTTGAGTAGCCGGATCGTGTTGGAGATCTGCGGGCGGCTCCGGCCAATCCGTCGGGCCAACTCCTCGTGGGTGGCCCCGAACTCCTCAAGCAGTTGCTGATAGGCGGCGGCCTCTTCGAGAGGGTTCAGATTGGCCCGGTGGATGTTCTCCAGCAGGGCGTCGCGGAGCATGGCGTCGTCACGGGTGTCCCGGATGATCGCCGGAATGCTGTCTCGCCCCACAGCCTGGGCGGCCCGCCACCGCCGCTCGCCCATCACCAGCTCGTACTTCTCGTCGTCGAGCTGTCGAACCACGATGGGCTGAAGGAAGCCGACCTCCTGGATGGAGGTCTTGAGTTCCTCCAGAGCCTCCTCGTCGAAGACCTGGCGGGGCTGCTTCGGGTTGGGCAGGATCGCGTCGACGGAAATCTCGGCGAATCGCGCTCCGGGTACCGGGCTGAGCGTGGACTCCGGCTCGTGCACCGTCGCCAGGGCGGGCACTGCCGGGGCGGCCGGGGTGCCGGCGTCGTCCGCGTACTCGATCTCCGGCTCTGCCGTCACGGTGTCGGCGGCACCCGGCACCGGCCCGGTCGGGATCAGTGCCCCCAGGCCCCTACCCAGACCGCCCCGAGGACGGTTCTTCATGCCTCGCCTCCCAGCGACTCGTCCGCACTACGCATTCCGGCCCACCGGCTCCTTGACGCCGCGCTCGGCAATCTCCTGGGCGGCCTCGAAGTAGCTCGTGGCACCCCGCGACCCGGGATCGTAGGTCATCACCGACTGGCCATAGCTGGGTGCCTCGGAGACCCGGACATTGCGGGGGATGACCGCCTGGAGGACCTTGTCGCCGAAGTGGTTCCGGACGTCCTGCTCGACCGCGTCGGCCAACCGGGTACGCCGGTCGTACATCGTCAGGAGGATGGTGGAGACGTCAAGCTTCGGGTTGAGGTGCTGGCGTACCAGGTTGATGTTGTTGATCAGCTGGTTGAGCCCCTCCAGGGCGTAGTACTCGCACTGGATCGGGATCAGCACCTCCTGGGCGGCAACCAGGGCGTTGACCGTGAGCAACCCGAGCGAGGGCGGGCAGTCGATAAAGACATAGTCGAACTCGCCCGGGTAGGCGGCGATCGCGCGGTCCAGGCGCGACTCCCGCGCCACCACCGACACCAGCTCGATCTCGGCGCCGGCCAGGTCGATGGTCGCGGGTACGCACCAGAGATTGGGGATGCCCTCGACCGCCTGCGCCACCTCGGCCAGCGGCACGCTGTTGATCAGACAGTCGTAGACGTCCGGGATGCCGGTGTGATGCGGGACGTTGAGCCCGGTGGAGGCGTTGCCCTGCGGATCGAGGTCGACCACGAGCACCCGGTTGCCGTGCAGGGCGAGTGCCACCGCAAGGTTGACGGTGGTCGTGGTCTTACCCACGCCGCCCTTCTGGTTGGCGACGCACATGACCCGGGTCCGGTCGGGCCGAGGCATTGTCACCTCGCCACTGGGATTCAGGATCTGCACGGCGCGCATCGCCTCCATAGCCAACGGTGGGTCATCCTCTTCGCGCGTCGGGGTTTCACGTGAAACGTACGTGGGGTCGGTCGCCACGGCGGCCAACGACTCGGTCGAAGCGACAGGTGGATCGGCACTCACCGCCGTGGCGTCCCGAACAGCCGCCGCGCTGGGCTGGTGGGGGACCGCCGGCTCGAAGCGAACCGCCCGCGCGGTGTTGCGTCGTCCCAACGTCTGCCGCACCTCAACGACATTCGCCGGGCGGGTCGAACCCTCCGATGGCCGTCGAGCCGCCGCCGGGTCCACAACTTCGGGACCGGTCTGTTGCGCCGCTGGATCTCCGCCGAACACCGACGGATCAACGTCCGCAGGTTGGATGGCTGGCCCGGTCGTGCCGGGCGACCAGCTCGGGTAGTCGGTTTCACGTGAAACGGGATCGCTAGTCGACCCGGTCACGCGTGGATCGTCGTACCTGCCGTCGTCATGCACCTGTCATCCCTGCCCGCTTCGGATGGTCGGTCCGCGCCCCGGTCAACTTGGCCACACCCACGCTCGCAACCCGGAGCGTACGGCCCTCGGGAGCGGTCGGAGACCCGCGACGTCCGTCGCCCGCTCCACACTATCGACGCGCGGTCAGCCTACGGCGGACGGGCGCGGCCGGTCCACGTCGGGTTCTCATCCGGTTGTCCATCCGTACCGGTACAACGAGGCAACCCGCCCGCCGGAAGCCCGCCGACCCGAAGTGTGTCAGCGTCGGCGGGGGCGGCCGCCGCGCGAGCGCTTGGTGGCCGCCACCCGTGGCGGGCCGACCATTCGCTCGCGCACGATCTCCACGACGGTGGTGGGCGGATCGATCACCCCGGTCCCGCAGAGGTGCACTGCCGGTTCCCCACCGCCGAGTCGCGCCACCACCTCGGCGTGCTCCTCGATCTCCGCAGCCGCTGACGAACCCTTGAGCGCCAGCAGCCGGCCGCCACGGACCGCCAATGGGAGGCTCCAGCCCGCCAGGCGATCCAGTGGCGCTACCGCGCGGGCGGTCACCACGTCGCCGCTTATCGGTTCACGACCGCTCGACCCGGTAGCCGCCTCGTCCGCCCGACCACGGAACACCCGCACCGACTTGGCCAGACCGAGTCGTTCGACGACCTCGATCAGGAACGAGGTGCGCCGCGCGAGCGGCTCGATAAGGGTGACAGTGAGATCCGGGCGCGCGATGGCCAGGACCAGACCCGGCAGGCCAGCACCGGAGCCCACGTCGAGAACCGTCGCGCCGGACGGGATTCGCTCGGCGACCACGGCGCAGTTGAGCAGGTGCCGGTCCCAGATGCGAGGTGCCTCCCGGGGGCCGATCAGACCGCGGACCACCCCGTCGGTGACCAACAGCTCGGCGTACGCGGCAGCCAGGTCGAGACGATCGCCGAAGAGGGTACGTGCGGCCGGGGCCAGCTCGGGCGGCAGCGCCGCGTCAGCTGGTGACGGGGCGGCGTCGAGTCGGTCCGATTCGGCGTCGGCCCCGGCGGGCTGGACAGCGGACGGCCCGAGCGGCGTGCCGCCCGGGCCGGTCACGGCGTCAGCCGTGCTGTCGTCGTGGGTCACCCGGTCAGTCCACCGGCCGTACGACGATGCGCCGGTTCGGCTCCACGCCCTCGGACTCGCTCGCCACACCGGACATGGCGTTCACCACGTCGTGCACGCACTTGCGCTCGAAGGCCGACATCGCGTCCAGGCGGACCGGCTCGCCGTACTCCTTGACCTTCTCGACGGCGTTCTTGGCGACCGCGGCGAGTTCCTTGCGACGGTTCGCCCGGTAGCCGCCGACGTCGAGCAGCAGCCGGCTCGGGGTGCCGGTCTGCCGGAAGACCGCGAGGCGGGTCAGCTCCTGAAGCGCCTCAAGGGTGGCTCCCCGCTGGCCGACCAGGTTCTGCAACCGCTCGCCGACCACCTCGACCATCGGACGCCCAGCGGCGACCAACTCGTCGATGTCACCGTCGTAGTCGAGGATGTCGAGCAGCCCTTCGACGTAGTCGGCAGCGATCTCGCTCTGCCGGAACAGGTCGCTTTCGCTCACCGCCTTCTTCACCCTGCCGCCAGCCGCGGCATCGGTGTCCTCGTCGGCCGCGCTGTCGTCGTCGGTTTGGGTGTCGTCGCCGTCCACCGCGAGCGTCGCGGTCTCCTCCTCGTCCAAGGACTGCTCGGCGCGGGGGATGCTGGTCTCGGTCACGGTCTCATCTCCGTACTCGCTCGGCCGGACCGTCGGGTCCGACTGGTTTCCCGGGGCCGGCTGGAGGTCGCCGGTGCCCGCGGGCACGTCTGTACGGGCAGTGTCGCCCGTGGCCGCGCGATGCGCGGTCGGTTCCGCTCGGCGCCACCGGACGGCGGCTGCTCGGTGCGGAACGGGCCGTCGTCGGTCACCCGACGACGGCCCGCGGAGGTCAGCCCTGCCGCTTGGCGGGACGGCTCTTCTTCGGGTTGTTCGCCGGCTTGGCCCCCGGCTTCGGCCCGGCCACCTTGGGTGCGGTCGCCTTGACCGGCGCCGCCGGTGCCGTCTTGCCACGACCGAACAGACCACCGGACTTGGCGGGCTGCACCGGGTTGCGACTGGCGGCGGGGGCGGCGGTCTTCTTGGCGGTCACCGGCGGCGGGAACTTCCGCAGCACCCACTGCTGCTGGCCGAGGGTGAAGAGGTTGTTGGTGACCCAGTAGATGATGACGCCGATCGGGAAGATCGCGCCGGAGATCAGCAGCGACGCCGGAATGCCGTAGAGCATCAGCCGCTGGATCATCCGCTGTTGCGGGTCCTCCGCCCAGCCGGTCTTGAGGATCATCTGCCGGCTGGTCAGGTAGGTGGTCGTGATCATGATCAGGACCAGGATGCCGGCAATGATCTTGACGGTGCTGCCGGTGGCGCCGAGGCGGGACAACTCGTCGGCCGTCGAGCCGAACTTGCCGGCGATCGGGGCGGTGAAGAGCTTCGCCTGCGAGGCGCTCTCGAACTGGTTGACGGTCCACCCGTACAGGGTCTTGCCGCCGTTCGCCGGGTCCAGCCGCTTCAACGTGTGGAAGAGGCCCAGGAAGACCGGGATCTGAAGGAACATCGGAAGGCAACCCATGAGCGGGTTGGCCTTCTCCTTCTTGTAGAGCTCCATCATTTCTTTCTGGAGCGTCTCCCGGTCACCCTTGTGCTTCTCCTGAAGCTCCTTGACCTTGGGCTGGAGCGCCTGCATCGCCCGCTGGGACTTGATCTGCTTGACGAAGACCGGGAACAGGATCACCCGGACGGTGACCACCAGGAAGATGATGGACAGGATCCAGGCGAAGTTGGTGCCGATCACCGCGCCGACCGGCACCCCGATGGCGTCCCAGGCAGAGTGCCAGGTCAGCAGGATCCACGAAATCGCGTAGTAGATCCAGTCGAGACTCAGACTCAATTCGGGGCTCCAGTCACATCAGCACGGCGGCGGCTGCCCGGCTCCGGCACCGGGTCATGTCCACCAGGGTGAAAGGGGTGGCAGCGCAACAGCCGCCGGACCGCCAGCGCGGCTCCCCGGAGCGCGCCGTGCCGGGCGACCGCCTCCTGGGCGTACGCGCTGCACGACGGGTAGAACCGACAGCGGGCCGGCAGCGCCGGACTTATCCACCGACGGTACGCGATGATGGGCGCGATCAGCACCTTGGCACCGGTTGTCGACGCGCGTGGACTGGTCTTGTCGGCACCGGTCATCGGGGCCGCCGTTCGCGGGGCGACCGGGCGACCGCGATGGCGGCGTCCAGGTCGGTGGCCAGGCGGGGATATGACGCCACCGCGGCTGCGGGCAGCGCCCGGACGACCAGGGTGCTGCCGGCGGGCAGGGCGGTCAGCCGGTCCCGGACCAGTGCCCGCAGTCGACGCTTGACCCGGTTGCGGACCACCGCGTTACCGACAGCCTTGGACACGACGAAGCCGGCGCGGGACGGCACGGATGACTGCTCCGCACTGTCGTCCCGCACCGGCTCCGACGAGGTCGAGATGCTGGGGTCGGCGAGCGCCGGCACGGTCAGATGGACCACGACGGCGCCTCGTCCGACGCGTCGGCCACCGCGAACCGCTGCGGCGAAGTCAGTGCTGCGCCGCAGTCGCTGCGCGGCGGCCAGCACGACTGCCCACGTCCCCTGACCGGCCCGGTCGGCTCAGGCCGACAGGGTGGTGCGACCCTTGGCGCGACGGCTCGAGAGGATGGCACGGCCGGCACGGGTGCGCATGCGCAGCCGGAAGCCGTGGGTCTTCGCGCGCCGGCGGTTGTTCGGCTGGTAGGTGCGCTTGCTCACGTCAGGCTCTCCGTTTTCGTACGCGCCCCGCGCGACGGGATCGCCGGGGTCGTGTGGTGGTGTCCAGGCCACCTCGACGGTGGCCTCCGATCGGTGCTGTCCGACGGTGCGGGACCTCGACGACGCGGGGGATGCGACCGCGGACAGCAAGCACCCATCACCCTAGCAGAGGGCGAGAAAGCAGCCGTTCCAGCCTACGCAGGGGGGCAATGACCGTCAAACACCCCGAGCAGCGGACAAGCGGCGGACAACGGGACGCGCCCGAGGCCGAAGGGCGGTTTTCGCTGATGCCGACAAGGGCGCCCTCGCGTCGCCGGTTGATGGCGCAGGGACAACGCTGTTACCGTGCCCGATTGCGGTGAGCGTCGGAAGCTCCGGTCGTCGCACAGGCAAGACCGGACAAGGCAGTGAATCGTTCGGCACGGTGAACCCGCTTCAGCGCCCGTCCAGGCAGGGGCAGGTCGCACCCGCGTCCGGCGGCGGCCACAATCGGTCGGTACACAGGCTGTGGATAACTTGTGGATGACCACCGGTCGACAGCCGGGTGGGTGTTGTTCCACCCGCGAACGCGGCGGGCCCGGGATGGCCGGCTGGCAGACAGCGGCGGCCGGGAGCAGAAGCGAGGGGGTGGCACGACGGTGGCCGGTACGACCGACCTTGCCGCAGTGTGGTTAGCGGCGACCGACGAGCTCGCCGACGAGATCATCTCCGCCCAACAGCGTGCCTATCTCCGCCTGACCCGACTGCGGGCGATCGTCGAGGACACCGCTCTGCTCTCGGTGCCTGACGCGTTCACCCGGGACGTGATCGAGTCACGGCTGCGTCCCGCGATCACCGAGGCGCTCACCCGGCGGCTGGGCCGACCGATCCAGGTGGCGGTCACCGTTCGGGTGGCCGAGGACGCCACCGGCCGACCCGCCGGCACCGTCTACCGCAGCGCCCCGGAGACCAGCCCGTTCGACGTCGAGGGTCCGGCTGCCGCACCCTTCGACGACGACCAGGGCGCCCGACCGCACGCCGAGATGATGATCCCTGAGCAGTCACCCGCGCCGCGACCACCCGAGCCGGTCGCGCCACCCGCGCCCGCGGGTCCGCCGCTCGCGCCGAGCGTCGACTCGCATCGGCCGGGGATGATCCCCGCCAGCAGGGACGGCCAGGAAGCGCTGTTCAGCGCCGCCTTCGCGGAGCCGATGCGGTCCCCCCGACCTGGCGCCGACCGGCGCGGCTACGACGAGCAGGCCGCTCGCCTCGACCCGCCCGGCCCGGACACCCGGCCCTACGAGCCCCGCTACCGGGAAGACTCGGCGTCCCCGCGCGACCAGCATGTGATCCGCGCGATGCCCCGCGACGGTGGCACGGACAGCGGACCGGGCCGCAGCGGCGTGGACCACCGGACGGGTGCCCGCGACGACCGCCGGCTGCCCGGCGCCGACACCGGCGGCAACCGGCTCAACCCGAAGTACATGTTCGAGACGTTCGTCATCGGCTCGTCCAACCGGTTCGCCCACGCGGCGAGCGTGGCGGTGGCGGAGTCACCGGCGAAGGCGTACAACCCGCTGTTCATCTACGGGCACTCCGGTCTGGGCAAGACCCACCTACTGCACGCCATCGGGCACTACGCCACGACGCTCGGCAACGCCCGCTCGGTCCGGTACGTCTCGACCGAGGAGTTCACCAACGACTTCATCAACTCGCTCCGGGACGACAAGACAAGTGCGTTCCAGCGGCGCTACCGCGACGTCGACATCCTGTTGATCGACGACATCCAGTTCCTGGAGAACCGCGAGCGTACGCAGGAGGAGTTCTTCCACACCTTCAACACCCTGCACAACGCCAACAAGCAGATCGTGATCACCTCCGACCGGTCGCCGCGCCAGCTCGCCACCCTGGAGGACCGGATGCGAACCCGGTTCGAGTGGGGGCTGCTTGCCGACATCCAGCCACCGGACCTGGAGACGCGGATCGCGATCCTGCAGAAGAAGGCGGCGCAGGAGCGGATGTACGCCCCGCCGGACGTGCTGGAGTTCATCGCCTCCCGGGTGTCGAACTCGATCCGGGAACTGGAGGGGGCACTGATCCGGGTGACGGCGTTCGCCAGCCTGACCCGGTCGACAGTCGAGCTGTCCCTGGCCGAGGAGGTGCTCCGGGACTTCATGCCCGACGGCGCCGGTCCGGAGATCAACGCCGACCAGATCATGGCCTCCACCGCCGACTACTTCGGGGTGAGCCTGGAGGACCTGCGCGGTCAGTCCAGGTCCCGGGTGCTCGTCAACGCCCGGCAGGTGGCCATGTACCTGTGTCGGGAGTTGACCGAGCTGTCGTTGCCCCGGATCGGGCAGGCGTTCGGTGGCCGGGACCACACCACTGTGATGCACGCCGACCGGAAGATCCGTCAGCAGATGGCGGAGCGGCGCTCGCTCTACAACCAGATCGCCGAGCTGACCAACCGGATCAAGCAGAACAGCTGACGCGTACGCCGCCGTCGTGGCGGCCCGCAGCCCAGGAAACGCCCGACCGGATCTTCGGTCGGGCGTTTTTCGGCCCACCGGCTGGACTCTCGACATGGTGTAGGCCACAGCATGGAGGCCGTGACCGCCTCGATCCCCAGTCGTTGTCCACAGCTCGTTATCCACCGCCGGTGGATAACTACGGTCCGTCCTCCGCCGGTTACCCACAGGCTGTGGAGAAACCCTGTGTACGGAGCTGTGGACGCCTGGGGACAACCGACACGTTTTCCACCGATGAGCGGCTGCCTGTGTACGAGCTGTTGAAGGTTCTGGGGATGACGGCAATGGTGATCTTCATCGTCATCCACAGGCTTGGGGAGAAAGTCGGTGGATTACCGGTGGACAACCGGTGGACAACGGTGGACAACCAGCCGCCGAGACCGGGCTGTGGACAGGCAAGCCGGTTGTCCCCCCGGTTCTCCACAGCTAAATCACCTGTAGATAACCTGTCTGAGCTGCCCAGACTCGGGTTTTCCACAGTTTGCACAGGTGCGATGAAGACGATGAGTTATCTCTTCTAAGAGAACAAAAACCAATCATCACCGTTGGGCTTTCTGTGGATCGTGCCGAACGCTGCCCGATCGACCGGTCAGCACCGACACGAACCATGGGGTCGGGCGCACAGCCGATGCCCCCGCGCCCTAAGGTGCGATGGGTACCCGCACGGTCGGGCGGGACGGTAGGCAGCGGTCGGCATGAGAGAGTTGTCGCTGACGTCGACGCGGAGGCATTTATGAAGTTCCGAGTGGAGCGCGACGCGCTCGCCGAGGCCGTGGCGTGGACCGCGAAGAGCCTGCCCAACCGGCCATCCGTGCCGGTGCTTGCCGGTGTGATGCTCCGGGTCACCGACGGCAACCTGCGGGTTTCCGGGTTCGACTACGAGGTCTCCAGCCAGGTGACCGTCGAGGTGCAGGGTGACGCCGACGGCGCCGCCCTGGTCTCCGGCCGCCTGCTCGCCGAGATCACCAAGGCGTTGCCGGCCAAGCCGGTGGACATCGCCGCGGTCGGTGCCCACCTTGAGCTGGTCTGTGGCAGCGCCCGGTTCACACTGCCCACCATGCCGGTGGAGGACTACCCCGCGCTGCCCGAGATGCCGCAGAGCGCCGGCACTGTGGACGCGGCCGCGTTCGCCACAGCGGTCTCCCAGGTGGCCATCGCCGCCGGCCGGGACGAGACGCTGCCGATGATGACCGGCGTCCGCGTCGAACTCTCCGGCAACACGTTGTCGATGCTCGCCACCGACCGGTACCGGCTGGCGCTGCGCGAGATCCAGTGGCAGCCGGACGACCCCGAGGTGAGCATCAACGCCCTGGTGCCGGCCCGCACCCTGAACGACACCGCCAAGGCCCTTGGCCCCTTGGGCGGCGAGGTCACCCTCGCCCTTGCCCAGGGAGCTGCCGGCGAGGGCATGGTCGGCCTTGCTGGCGGCACCCGGCGCACCACCAGCCGCCTGCTCGACGGCGCCAACTACCCGCCGGTGCGGTCGCTCTTCCCGGCCACCCACAACGCCGCCGCCCGGGTGTCGGTGAGCACCCTCATCGAGGTCGTCAAGCGGGTCGCGCTTGTCGCCGAGCGGACCACCCCGGTGCTGCTGAGCTTCAGCGCCGACGGCCTGGTGGTCGAGGCCGGCGGTTCCGAGGAGGCACGGGCCAGCGAGGCGATGGAGGCCACCTTCACCGGTGACGCGCTGACCATTGGGTTCAACCCGCAGTACCTCATCGACGGCCTGGCCAACCTCGGTTCGCAGACCGCCGTGCTCTCGTTCGTCGACGCCTTCAAGCCCGCGGTGATCTCACCCGCCGGCGAGGATGGAGAGGTCATTCCGGGGTACCGGTACCTCATCATGCCGATCCGCGTCTCGCGCTGATCGCGCCAAGCAACACCCAGATCCACGGAGGTAGAAACACATGCAGCTCGGCCTTGTAGGACTCGGCCGTATGGGCGGCAACATGCGGGAGCGGTTGCGTGCCGCTGGTCACGAGATTGTCGGTTTCGACCACAACGCCCAGCTCAGCGACGTTCCGACCCTCGCGGGTCTGGCCGAGAAGCTTGAGTCACCCCGTGCGGTCTGGGTCATGGTGCCCGCCGGCGTCACCGACGCCACAATCGACGAACTGGCCGAGGTGCTCGGCGAGGGCGACATCATCATCGACGGCGGCAACTCGCGCTTCAGTGACGACGCGCCCCGGGCCGAGCGGCTCAACGCGCGGGGCATCGGCTACATCGACGTCGGCGTCTCCGGCGGCGTCTGGGGCCGGCAGAACGGCTACGGGCTGATGGTCGGCGGCGCCCAGGAGCACGTGGACCGGCTGATGCCGATCTTCAGCGCGCTCAAGCCGGAGGGCGAGTTCGGCTTCGTGCACGCCGGGCCGGTCGGCGCGGGACACTACTCGAAGATGGTGCACAACGGCATCGAGTACGGCCTGATGCACGCCTACGCCGAGGGTTACGAGCTGATGGCGGCCTCGGAGTTGGTGACGAATGTGCCGGGCGTCATCAAGTCCTGGCGGGAGGGCACCGTCGTCCGGTCCTGGCTGCTCGACCTGCTGGACCGGGCGCTCGACGAGGACCCGGAGCTGGCCGACCTGAGCGGCTACACCGAGGACACCGGCGAGGGCAGGTGGACAGTCGACGAGGCGGTCCGGCTGGGGGTGCCGCTGAACGTCATCACCGCGTCGCTGTTCGCCCGGTTCACCTCGCGGCAGGACGACTCCCCGACCATGAAGGCCGTCTCCGCGCTGCGTCAGCAGTTCGGTGGCCACGCCGTCCACAAGCGCTGAGCGGTATCCACAACCTGTGTATGTCCACCGGCTGGAACTTGTCGACTTCCGCTCGTACGAGCGGGTGGCCGTCGACCTCCAGCCGGGGGCGAACGTCCTGACCGGTGCCAACGGCGTGGGCAAGACCAACCTCGTCGAGGCGCTCGGCTACGTGGCGACCCTCGACTCACACCGGGTGGCCACCGACGCGCCGTTGGTCCGGATGGGCGCCACCGCCGCGGTGATCCGCTGCGTGGTGGTGCACGACGGCCGGGAGCTCCTCGTCGAGTTGGAGATCGTGCCCGGCAAGGCCAACCGGGCCCGGCTGGGCCGCTCACCGGCGCGGCGGGCCCGGGACGTGCTCGGCGCCCTACGACTCGTGCTCTTCGCCCCGGAGGACCTCGAGTTGGTCCGGGGCGACCCGTCCGAGCGCCGCCGCTACCTGGACGACCTGCTCGTCAACCGGCAGCCCCGGTACGCGGGTGTGCGGGCCGACTACGAGCGGGTGGTCAAGCAACGCAACGCACTGCTGCGCACCGCGTACCTGGCTCGCAAGACCGGCGGGTCGCGCGGCGGCGACCTCGGCACCCTGGCCGTCTGGGACACCCACCTGGCCCAGCACGGCGCGGAGCTGCTCGCCGGCCGACTGGAACTCGTGGCCGCGCTCACCCCGCACGTGGCCAAGGCGTACGACGCGGTGGCCGCCGGCCGGGGTGCGGCGAGCATCTCCTACCGTCCCTCGATCGAGTTGGCCGAGCCGACCACCGACCGGGCCGTGCTTGCCGACGCACTCACCGCCGCCCTGGCCGCGTCCCGGTCCGCGGAGATCGAACGGGGCACCACCCTGGTCGGGCCGCACCGCGACGAGCTGGCGCTGGCCCTCGGCCCGCTTCCCGCCAAGGGGTACGCCAGCCACGGTGAGTCGTGGTCGTTCGCGCTGGCGCTTCGGCTGGCCGGGTACGACCTGCTGCGCGCCGACGGCATCGAGCCGGTGCTGGTGCTCGACGACGTCTTCGCGGAGCTGGACACCGGGCGCCGGGAGCGGCTGGCGGAACTGGTCGGCGGGGCGAGTCAGCTGCTTGTCACCTGCGCGGTGGACGATGATGTGCCGGTGGCTCTGCGCGGCACCCGCTACCAGGTTGGCGAAGGGACGGTACGCCGTGTCGGATGAGCCACGCCCCGATCGAGCGGAGACCGGCAAGAGCGAGGCCGCAGCCGCGCCCACCCCCGGGGCGGCGGGCGCCAGCGGGCCCGAGCTGGCTCGGGCGGTGCTCGACGCGGCGCTGTCCCGGCGGCAGGCGGCGGCCCGTGCGCGGCGTACCCCGGGTGGGGCGGGCGGCGACGCGGCCGGCGGGTCGGGGCGGCGGTTGCGCGGCTACTCCGGGCCCGGCCCCGACCCGCGCGACCCGCAGCCGCTGGGCGCGGTGCTGAACCGACTGGTGAAGGCGCGGGGCTGGCAGCAGCCGGCAGCCGAGGCCACCGTGTTCGGTGCCTGGGAGCGAGTCGTCGGCGCGGAGATCGCCCAGCACAGTCGCCCGGTCAAGCTGGAGAACGGCGAGCTGACCGTGGAGGCGCGCTCGACCGCCTGGGCGACCCAACTGCGACTGCTCGCCGGCTCGCTGCTCAAGCAGATCGCCAGCGAGGTCGGCCACAACGTGGTGCGCAAGCTGCACATCCACGGCCCGGCCGCGCCCTCCTGGGGGAAGGGGCCACGCCGGGTCCGCGGCCGGGGCCCCCGCGACACGTACGGCTGAGCCGGCTGTCAGCCGTTCCGCGCCGCACGGGCCGCTCGCCGCTGTTCGCGCTGCTCCCGGCTGTGGCGCTTACGCTCGGCCAGGTCGCGTTTCCACGCCTCGCGGGCCTCGGCCGAGCCGCCCTGCACCGCACCCTGGACACCCTCGGCCGGGCCGGCGAGGTGCCGGAAGGCCCAACTCAGGAGTCGGCCGCCCTCGCCCGGAGCTTTGGTGGCCGCGCCGTCCTCGCTCATCTGCCGCCCTTTCCGCTCGCGTCCGCCCGCCCGTCGCACGGGCAGAGGATTGGGGCACCAATGCTTTGTACACCAATGATCGGTAGAGTAGTCACCGTGCCAGGTGAGAGCAACCGATGAGCGAGCGACCCGACGACGTCGACCCGTTGGCGTTGGAGCAGCAGGTCTGCTTCGCCCTGTCGGTGGCCGCGCGCAGCGTGGTGGCCGTCTACCGGCCACTGCTGGAACCGATGGGCCTGACGCATCCGCAGTACCTGGTCATGTTGGCGCTCTGGCAGCACGCGCCGCTGTCCGGTCGTGACCTCAGCCGCCTGTTGCAGCTCGACCCGGGCACGCTCTCACCCCTGCTCAAGCGCCTCGAAGCGGCCGGCTACCTACGCCGCGAACGCGACCCCGGCGACGAGCGCAGCCTCGCCGTCACCCTGACCGCGAGCGGCGCCGCGCTGCGGAGCCAGGCGGAGTTGATCCCGGCCGCGATCGTGCGCCGGCTCGGGCTGCCCGTCGAGGACCTGCAACACCTGCACGCGGTGCTCACCCAGGTGATCGCCGCCGCCAACCGGCCGGGCGGCGACCAGCCCACCGCCGGAAGCGGCGCGGTGGGTCAGGCGTCGGCGTAGACGGCGAAACCGCGCTCGGCGCAGCGCCGGTAGAAGGCGGCGAGCACGCCCAGCTCGGCGCAGGTGAAGTTCCACTGCGGCGGGTCGCCGCGCTCGTCACGCAGCGCGTCGAGTCGGCTCTCCAGCCACCGCAGCTGCTGCTCGGCCAGCCTGCCGTCGCCGAGCAGCGAGCGCAGCACCGTGCTCACCGACTCGAAGGTGACCGCCTCACCGTGCGCGCGGTGTCCGGCCACGAACCGCTCGATCCCACTGGCGATCCAGGAGCAGCCGTCCGGGTCGATCACCGGGTCCTCGTCCTCGGCGGCGGCGTCTGTGGCGTACAACACACCTTCCAGGCCGAGCAGCAGATCCACCAACTCGGTGTACGCCGTGGCCCGGATGGTGCCGGTCTTCGCGATCAGCTCGGCCAGCGCCGCCGTCGGCGCGGAGATCCGTGGCAGATCGACGATCTCGCCGAAGTCGACGAACTCGGCCGGCGCGACCGGATCGTAGAAGCGGCCGGTCCGCGGCCAATGCACCGCGACGTTGTCCAGCCCCATCTGTCACCTCTTAAAGAGCACGTGTCGGGTCGATCGGGTCGATCGTCCCGGTTCCGGCCGGTAAAGATCAAGCCTGGTTCCGGAGCGCCGCAAACGTACGGCACGGACGCTCCGGCCGCGACCCCCGACCCGCCCGAGCGCGGGTCAACCCGTTCGGGGGCGGCGCGTGCGATCGGGCCATGGCGTGTGGGGGGAGTCGCGGGCAGCGGGGTTCTGCCGGCTACGGACATCTCAGCCGCCTCTTTGAGGGTGCCGAGTGGTGGTTCTGTCCCCCGCGCACAGTAGGATTGACAGCGAGACGAAGACCCGGTGCGGGAGAGACACGGGGCCGGTGGCCCCAGATTCATTCTCCACGTCGGGTCGAGCCGATCGCGATCCGCGGGCAACCGCGGCGACCGGCGCGTTCGACCCGTTGTCCGGAGGTCTCCGGCACCGGTCCACGCGCCGACGTCGCGTCCTGTCCGCCGAACCCGCGCCCGACGCGCCCTACCGGCGCGGCTGACGCGAGAAAGTGGCCGAGGGTGGCAGCGCAGGACAAGCAGGAGTACGGCGCAGAGTCGATCACCGTTCTTGAGGGTCTGGAGGCGGTCCGCAAGCGGCCCGGTATGTACATCGGGTCGACTGGCGAGCGCGGTCTGCACCACCTCGTGCAGGAGGTCGTGGACAACGCCGTGGACGAGGCGATGGCCGGCTACTGCGACACCATCGACGTGGTGCTGCTGGCCGACGGCGGCGTCCGGGTCACCGACAACGGCCGTGGCTTCCCGGTCGACCTGCACCCGAAGCTCAAGAAGCCGGGCGTCGAGGTCGCGCTGACCGTGCTGCACGCGGGTGGCAAGTTCGACGGCAAGGCGTACGCCGTCTCCGGCGGTCTGCACGGCGTCGGCGTCTCGGTGGTGAACGCCCTCTCCACCAGGATGGCGGTGGAGATCCACAAGAACGGCTTCGTCTGGCGGCAGAAGTACACCAACTCCAAGCCCGACCCGCTGGAGAAGGGTGAGACCACCGACCGCACCGGCTCGGCGGTCTCCTTCTGGCCGGACCCGGACATCTTCGAGACCGTCGAATTCGACTTCCAGACCATCTACCGGCGCCTCCAGGAGATGGCCTTCCTCAACCGCGGCCTGCGGATCCACCTGCTCGACGAGCGGGTCGCCGAGGGCGAGGAGGGCAAGCCACGCGAGGTGACCTTCCTCTACGAGGACGGCATCGCCGACTTCGTCCGGCACCTCAACGCCTCGAAGAACCCGATCCACAAGACGGTGGTCCAGTTCGACGCCGAGGAGGCGGAGGAGGGCATGGCGGTCGAGATCGCCATGCAGTGGAACGAGTCGTACGGCGAGTCGGTCTACACCTTCGCCAACACCATCAACACCCACGAGGGCGGCACCCACGAGGAGGGCTTCCGCTCCGCGTTGACAAGCGTGGTCAACCGGTACGGCGCCGACAAGAAGCTGCTCAAGGGCGACGAGAAGCTCTCCGGTGAGGACATCCGGGAAGGGCTCGCGGCGATCATCTCGGTCAAGCTGACCAACCCGCAGTTCGAGGGTCAGACCAAGACCAAGCTGGGCAACACCCCGGTGAAGAGCTTCGTGCAGCGGGTCTGCAACGACCGGCTCGTCGACTGGTTCGACCGCAACCCGGCCGAGGCCAAGATGATCATCACGAAGGCGTCCCAGGCCGCTCGGGCCCGGATCGCCGCGCAGCAGGCGCGCAAGCTGGCCCGGCGTAAGTCGCTGCTGGAGTCCGGCTCGATGCCGGGCAAGCTGGCCGACTGCCAGTCCACCGACCCGCGCGAGTCCGAGGTGTTCATCGTCGAGGGCGACTCGGCCGGTGGCTCGGCGAAGCAGGGTCGCGACCCGAGGACGCAGGCGATCCTGCCGATCCGCGGCAAGATCCTCAACGTGGAGAAGGCCCGGATCGACCGGGTCCTGAAGAACAACGAGGTCCAGGCGCTGATCACCGCGCTGGGCACCGGCATCCACGACGACTTCGACATGGAGAAGCTGCGCTACCACAAGGTGGTGCTGATGGCCGACGCGGACGTCGACGGCCAGCACATCCAGACGCTGCTGCTCACCCTGCTGTTCCGCTTCATGCGTCCACTTGTCGAGCTGGGCCACGTCTACCTGGCCGCCCCGCCGCTCTACAAGATCAAGTGGAACAAGAAGGGCGACGACGCGCAGTACGCCTACTCCGACCGCGAGCGGGACGGGCTGATCGCGCTGCGCCAGCAGAAGAAGCCGAACGCCAAGCCGGACGACATCCAGCGCTTCAAGGGCCTCGGCGAGATGAACTATCCCGAGCTGTGGGAAACCACTATGAACCCGGCAACGCGTACCCTGCGTCAGGTCACGCTCGACGACGCGGCGACAGCCGACGAGTTGTTCAGCGTGCTGATGGGTGAGGACGTCGAGGCGCGCCGGTCGTTCATTCAGCGCAACGCCAAGGACGTCCGGTTCCTGGACATCTGACAGACCGTGGTGGGGGGGGGGGGGGGGGGGCGGCCGCCCCCCCCCCCCCCCCCCCCAAAACCCCCACCCCCCCCCCCCCCAACCCCCGGTTAAGAAACACAAAAAAAATAATAGAAAATTAATTGTATTATATTAAAGGTATCTGC